>JBFFIU010000360.1:0-3646 GCA_041556275.1 Anaerolineales bacterium
ATTAATTGTGCTCAGCGAGTACTCCTCAGCCACCATCCAGGCGATATGCGCTTCGATATCCAACTGCGTAAGCTGCCACGGCATTAATTTACGTTCACCCAACAGGCGCCGCCAGGCGATCCTGGTTTCCTTGTTCGTTTTGAGCTTGACTTTGTTCCCGCGATCGGCGAGCCAATGATCGAAGGCCTCCGCCCAGCGGAGCAAGCGCGGTGAAGCCCCACGCTGGGCTACCGGCGCGGCGTCGCCAAAAATGAACTCCAGCAAAATGGGGATATCCTTCTCGTTTACCATGAGGCACCTCCCTAGCCCACCTAATATAGCACAAATGTTCTATTTTGGGATGAGCCAGGAAGAAAAATCCCCCGCGCGGGGGATGGTTGAATAGGTCAAAAATTTTTAATACCCCCAGAGAAACACCGGCCGTGGTTTAAACAGCGCGGCGCGGGTCTACCTGCTAGCGTGTTTGGCGCGACATCACAAATCAACAAGGTGGCAAGTTATGATGATGGCTCACCACCACTCGCGCAGTACCTGCATCGCAGCTTACGAGTTATGATTTTTAAGATGCCCGACAGTGAAGCGCCAGGTTATGCTGACGGGAGTTTCACCCCAATTTCCGCCAGGAGGAAGTCAAATCCACCTGAAATCGGTTGGCTACTGACGATCTGATCGCCTTCAACCATGAATCTGGATTTGGATTCCGGCGTTACGACCCTTTTCCCACTGGCTGGGATGACGCCCATGCCCATCGCCGACAGGTCAAAATCGCCTGTATGCGTCCCTTCCCAATGAAAGGTCAATATGACACTGTCATCCTCTACGCTAATATCATGGAGTACCCCCTTAAAGTCTTTAAATGCATTCATCAATTTTTGGGAAGTGGCGACATATACCGCTTTGTCCGACATTACGTTACCATCTTTGTCAAGACCTTGATAGTCGTCCGAGAAATACTTCGTGGCTGCTTCTGCGATACTCGACGGCGGATTGGTCCATGAATCTTCATACCACTTTCTTATTACTTCTGCTTTACTTATCATCTAGATCTCCTTTCAGGGTAGGCGCGCCTAACTTTCGAAGCGCATATTTGGTTGGCAATGATGGATGGATTAGAATTTGGCGGAATAGCCAGTTAAATGACATCCGCGATTGCCGAGGATAATTGACACCATATTATTTTTAAGAATAATACGAGTACTTACAGATGCATCGTTGAGGTCCCGGTTTATGACCCCCATTGACAATGACTAAATTGTCATTTATTTCCAAAGACTTTGGCTATGGTAAAAAGATTATAACACAAATAGCGACAATTTGGAGGTGTTTTGGTTTATTATTGACGTTCATGTTAGTTGATTAAGAAATCAATTAATGGAGCATGTTATGTTAAACGAATCCCTGTCGCTGGTCGGACAGATCTTGATCCTGGAACCGGGACCGAGGTGAAGCATTTCCCCGTTCAGAAAGCGAGACTCTTCGGTCACAAAAAACGCTCCCTCCAGAGTAACACAACTTAACTGATTTTGATGAATGTCAATAATATCTCCAACTATGGGGGTTATTGGTTCTCATGGCAATCTGACCGGCATCGAGCTCACCAATACGAAGGCAGCAGAATCGGCAACCCGGTGATCCGGCGTTGTGGATACTGAGACAGACGAACGTTTTCACCAGCCAGCCGGATCAACTGCTGGCATGGCGATCATCTTTCAAGGAATGGAGGTTAATATGACCACTACCGCCATCTTGTTGATCCGATGCACAACACTTTGGTTTAGGGTTAGTCACCTGGTTTACCTCTTTTAATTTGGTCGCAATTCAAGTTAAGCGGTAAAATCAGCCCTGTATTTTTGAACGGGTGAATATCTCGCCATGACAATGCGAGGGCAATAAGGAGAATGATTTGCGCTGCTGGCAATTTGCCAGGTAATGGAAATACGATAGATATGGATAAGCCTAACCTGCGGGTTGAATTTCACTGCCACACGATCTACTCAAAAGATTGCCTGGTGCGCGTCGAGCAGCTGCTCTCCGCCTGCCGGCAAAAAGGCATCGACAGGGTAGTCATCACCGATCACAACACCGCCTCCGGGGCATTCCTGGCAGCAGAAATTGATCCAGATTTAGTCATTCCCGGAGAAGAGATCCTGACCCAAAAAGGCGAGCTGCTGGCAGCCTATATCAAGGAGGAAATCCCTTCTGGATTATCGCCGAAGGAGACCATCGAGATACTGCGCGAACAGGGAGCTTTTATCAGTGTTGCCCATCCTTTCGACCGTATGCGGAAAGGTCATTGGGCGCTGCCTGACCTGCAGGAGATCGCCCCAATGGTCGATGCGATCGAAGTCTTTAATGCTCGCAGTATGTCCAGCGAATTCAACCAGCAGGCAGAGAAATACGCTCAAGAGAACGAGATTGCCGGTACGGTCGGTTCAGATGCGCACTCGGTCATGGAGGTAGGCCGGGCGGTGATGCTGCTGCCCGAGTTCACTGATGCAGCCAGCCTGAAAAACGCGCTGCCCGATGCAAGATTCGAAACTCAGCTATCTTCACCGCTGATCCATTTAACCTCCCGCTATGCAGTCTGGTACAAGCGGCTGTTTAAACCGCAAATACCTTGACCATTTGAAAGATACGTGTAGAATTAATTACACCGGAGCGGTGGCGGAATTGGCAGACGCAGGGGACTTAAAATCCCCCGGTAGTGATACCGTGTGGGTTCGACCCCCACCCGCTCTACCAGATGTTGGAATTTACGGGGGAAAACCCTTGAAATTGGGGCATTCGGCACACAAAAAGGAGTGTGCCGTTGTGTTTAAGCAAATCGAGACGCAGGGGACTATCACAAATTCTCTAATCGATGACTACCTGCTTACCTGGATTGAGGCCTTCTTGATCGACAGGAAAGTACAAAACCTCAGTGAGGGAACACTGTCGTTTTACAGCAAGAAACTCAAGGTTTTTGCTAGATTCTGTGATACTCAAGTAATCACAAACATAGGTGATCTGACACCTACATTATTGCGTCAATTTCTAATTTACTTGGAAGACAACGGCCATAATCCAGGAGGCTTTCATTCCTTTTACCGATCACTAAGAGCATTTCTGAATTGGTGGGAGGTGGAGGTTGAGCCAGAGATGTGGAAAAATCCGATCAAGAAAGTAAATCCACCCCGTGTACCAGTCGAACCACTCGAATCAGCCCGAATATCAGATATCACAAAATTGTTGTCTGTATGTGAAAATGACACTTTCATAGGGATACAGGACCGGGCAATACTGCTTTGCCTGCTCGATACTGGAACAAGAGAACAAGAGTTTTTGGATATTCTCCTCTAGGATATCAATCCAATCAAAGGTGATATCCTTATCCGGCAAGGGAAAGGCCGTAAACCAAGAGTAGTATACCTGAGAAGAATGAGTCGCAGAGCAGTATGGAAATATCTCAGGTATAGATCTGATCAAAATCCTTGGTTATGGATCCGTTTGGATGGGGAGGGTCCGTTAAAATACGATGGTCTTCGGGCAATTATTACAAGATGATCTAAACTGGCTAAAATCTCGCCATTTTCGCTACACGCTTTCCGGCGAGCGTTTACTATCAAAATGCCAAGATTGAGACCTGGGAAAATTTCTATAATTATGA
>JBFFIU010000361.1:0-3626 GCA_041556275.1 Anaerolineales bacterium
GAAAAACCGAGATCGCCATCGAGCTTGCCGAGCGCCTGGGGGGAGAGATCGTTTCTGCGGATTCACGCCTCATATATCGCGGCATGGATATCGGGACTGCCAAACCAACTCCTGAGCAGTGCAGAAGAATCCCCCATCACCTGATAGATGTTACCGATCCCGACCAAGTCTGGAGTTTAACGCTCTACCAAGAAGCCGCTCATAAAGCGATCGATGGGATCCTTGATCGCAAGCATTTGCCCTTCCTGGTCGGGGGGACAGGACAATACATACGCGCGGTGATCGAAGCCTGGCAAATTCCCACAATTAAACCCGATCCAAATCTACGCAGAGCTCTTGAAAACTGGGCTGATTCGATTGGTCCAAAGGGTTTACACCAACGTTTGACTTCTCTCGATCCACAAGCCGCCGACAAGATCGATTACCGCAATTTACGCCGCACAATTCGTGCTTTGGAAGTTATCTTACACAGCGGGAAGCAATTCTCCAATCAAAGAAGAAGGAATCTGCCGCCCTACGAAATTCTTCAGATCGGTTTAACCATGCCCCGCCCAGAACTCTACACACAGATCGATGCACGAATAGAGACGATGCTGTCAGAAGGATTTATTGAAGAGGTAAAGATGCTTCTGGATAAGGGGTATGCGCCTGATCTGCCTTCTTTTTCAGCTATTGGATACCAGGAAATCATCGATTACCTCGCCGGGAAAACCACGTTAGAGGAGGCAGTCATGGTCATCAAAAGGCGTTCTCGCCAATATGTTCGCCGCCAAGCGAACTGGTTTAAAGAAAGCGACCCATCGATCCACTGGTTCCGAGCCAGCATCGCTTCTAGTGATGACATTGAGCAAAAAATCCGAATTTTTCTGACATCCTAATTGACAATTATTCAAATTGACCTATACTATGATTATCAATCTGAATTATTTGTTTCATTCAGTTTCGGGTCAATAATTGGGAAGGAGGCGTCACATGAGCGAGAGGCCTTGGCTGAATAGTTATGATGAGGGTGTACCAAAGCACATCGATTACCCTGAAATCCCTGTACATCAAATGCTCGAAGAAGCAGCAAAAAAATACCCCGACTCACCTTGTACGATATTCAAAGGGGCAAAAATCACCTACCCAGAAATGGAAGATATCACGAGTCGCCTAGCAGCTGGTTTAGCCAGTATTGGGGTCAGCAAAGGTGATCGAGTTGGGATTTTTATGCCAAATACACCTCAGTTCGTGATGACATATTTCGCAATGCTCAAACTCGGGGCAATTGTCGTCGCAACTAATCCGCTTTATTCCCCTCGTGAAATCGAACATCAGGTGAATGACGCTGGAATTGAAGTTATGGTTGTGATGAGCAATTTCTATAACCTCATCAAAGAAGTCCAGCCAAAAACCAAAATTCGGACGGTGGTGGCAACCAATATTAAGGAGGCCCTCTCCCCAATATTATCTCTTATATTTACGCTCACCAGAGAGAAGAAGGGCGGATTCCGCATCCAGCTTGCTGAAGGTGATCACTGGATGCAGGATTTAATCAAGCAATACCAGGCTAATGATCGGCCCAAAGTCGATGTATCCCCAGATGATAACGCCCTGTTCCAATATAGCGGTGGTACAACAGGTATTTCTAAAGCTGCTATCGCCATGCACCGAAATCTGGTCGCCAATGCTTTACAAATCCGCCTATGGATGTTAGAGGCTGAGGATGGCAAAGAAACAGTCCTGATGGCGATCCCCTTATTCCATGTCTACGGGATGGTGGCCGGAATGCTCTTCGCAATCCGGACGGGCTCCAGTATGGTCATGATCCCCAATCCACGTGATTTGGAAGATCTGCTGAGCAACGCCCAAAAGTACAAAGCAACGATATTCCCAGGTGTACCCACGTTATATAACGCCATCAACAACCACCCCGACGTGGTTTCTGGCAAATACGACCTAAGCTCGATAAAAGCTTGCATCTCAGGTTCTGCCCCTTTAATGCGCGATACCAAAGATGATTTTGAGGCTTTGACAGGGGGTGTTGTGTTCGAAGGTTATGGTCTATCGGAAGCACCTACAGCATCGCACTGCAATCCTCTGCTGGGTGAAAACCGCACAGGTTCGATCGGGCTTCCTTTACCAGACGTTGACTGCCGTATAATCAGCCTGGATGATGAGACGACTGAACTTCAACCAGGGGAAGTTGGTGAATTGGTCCTCAAAGGACCTATGGTGATGAAAGGCTACCACAACATGCCTACTGAAACAGCCAATGCATTGAGAGACGGGTGGCTATTCACCGGCGACATTGCCCGCATGGATGAAGATGGATACTTCTACATCGTTGATCGCAAGAAGGAGCTGATCAAGCCCAGTGGGTACCAGGTCTGGCCGCGAGAAGTTGAGGAAGCCATCTCAGAGCATCCCAAAGTTCTGGAAGTCGGTGTGGCGGGTGTACCCGATCCTTATCGCGGTGAAACTGTGAAAGCCTGGATTGTGGTTAAACCAGGCGAGACGCTCACTGAAGAAGAAGTTTATTCCTGGTGCACGGACAAGCTAGCCAAGTTCAAGGTCCCTAGCCAGATCGAGTTTCGCGAAGAGCTGCCAAAAACCACGGTTGGTAAGGTGCTGCGCCGGGAACTTGTACGCGAGCACAAGGAATCTGCAGTAACGATCAGCGATTAAAAATTATTTCTCATATAAGATAAGAAGTGTCGCACTTGTCACCCAATAGATTAGTTTGGAAACAGGTGCGACATTGCTCGTATATTGAAAGGATGGAGTATTTCCCAATCTAAAGCAGCTTTTTTCGATGTCGATGGGACGTTAACCAAGTCGCACGTCTGGCAAGCCTTAATGGTTTACTTCCGGGCTCACCACTTGCGGCGTTGGACGCATTTCGCATACATGGGTTATCACTATCCGCTCTATATACTGCACAAGGTGGGGATTATCACCGAAGATGCTTTTCGCAAACCGTGGCCAGCCCATTTAGGCTGGTATCTGCGAGGTTATTCGGTAGAACAAACAGAACAAATCTGGGACTGGGTGATAAACGATTATATGAATCAATACTGGAGACAAGACACCTGCCAAATTCTCTCTCAGCACATGCAGAATGGCCACCTAACGGTCCTTGTGTCCGGCACCCCCACCCAACTTCTAAAACACCTGGCAATTAAGATTGGTGCGGACCACGCAATTGGGACAGATTTGGAAGTGCATGATGATCGCTACACCGGCAGAAGCAGCGGTCCAAGCTGCATTGGTGATAACAAGGTCAGCCTGACCCAAGCTTATTTAAATCATCACGGGATTAAAATCGATTACGACACCAGTTACGCATATGCAGATTCCATCTCTGATATACATCTTCTTGAGATGGTAGGCAATCCAGTGGCAACTTATCCGGATACAAAGCTGCACGCCCTGGCTCAAGAAAGAGACTGGGAGATATTCCCCGCAAATAACGGTTAGCAAGCTAAATCAAAAATCATTGACCCGCAATACTGAATGTGAATTCAGCGGCTTTGACATCAGTGTGCAAAGATGGTGGATTGTATTCTGATGGCTAAGTCTGGTTATCAATCCCCGGCCGGACAGCAACATAATCCAGCTGTTCCCAGACCCGTATTAACCCCAAA
>JBFFIU010000362.1:0-3614 GCA_041556275.1 Anaerolineales bacterium
AGACAGGTCCAGATTTGATAACCTTCTTCGTAAGATTGTATGCTTTTATTTCTCTTTTATCTGTCTTCTTCTATGTTCCAAAGTTAATCCAATCTTGAGGCCTGTACGTAGATCTCTTCATTTTAAGCTGTGGACAATCATCACAGCTCGAAAATTCTACAGTAGGTTATATTCTCGCGATGAAGCTCATATTCTCAATCCCAACCTCGATCATCATTCTTACCAAACTCATTACTGACCAAGACAAGATTGATGTCAATCTGCCAAAATCGATCAATCCGATTGACAAATTCTCATTCAGTTCGCTCAACTGATAAATTGCCGCTGGAGGACTAAACCGGCAATGCGATCTGGCCTGCTTCAAGCGGTAGCAGTTCGCGTTTCATGATCCGCAATGCCTGCTCAGGATAGACGCGTCCATACAGTCCACCGAGGATACTAACCAAATATTTGGCATCCAGCAGGATCTTCCCTTTGGGGCGTAATGTGTGCATTTGATTCGCGTCGTACAAAGCCCCGCTGGCAATGACCTCCAAATCCTCGAGATAACCAGGTTCTTTATCCCGGCACTTATGGTAAATTGTGCCGCCGATCAATATCAAGGTAACGGGTTGGTTGAAGTAATTGACTCCGTATTGTAAGAAATAAGTCTCTGTTTCATCAACCCGTCCGACGTGCTTTCCCGTTGCAGTTGCCATGATTTCTTTAGCCAGAAAAGAAGCGGCGGCATTTTCTAAGGCAGTTCGAGGTGTGTGATGCGGATTCTGACTGATCCAACTCAAATAGCTGTCCAGATCAATCTCGCTGGCTCCATTCATTCTATGAATGAAACTTTGAAACTGATGCCTTCCGGGAGTGAAATCGTTAGGGAAACGCTGCGACAAGAAGTGATTCAAGTCGTGCATCATGCTGCCATCTTGGAAGCGCTCAAGCTCTTTCAAGTTTTCAGCGTTATAACTCAAGCCATATTTCCCTTCCACCCGACGGTAAATTAAAGGCACATTTGGGGTTTTCAAGATGGTGCGCTTCACTTTGCGTTGTTCATCATCACCGGGGAACAGGAAAAGCGGATTATCACCGACATGAGAATAGAAATCCGTAGTTGCTCCCCCGATATCTAGAGCCATGATATTGCCCAAACCCTCCTCGCCAGCATAACCGTTGGCCAGCAGGTTGATGCCCCGGAAGGCAGCCCTTGGAGTGGGAATAAATGGCGCATCCATATAGTCTTCAACAACGTCGAAACCTTTGGCGCGCACGATGACTGTCTGGAAAAGATTGCGAATGGTTTCGTTGACCACCTCGATATGGAAATCATTAATTTCCGGCATCACATTTGGAGTCGAACGGACATCAACGTCTCTGTAACAAAAGATATTCTCAATCCGCTCACGGATATCTTGATTCCCCGCATAGATGACTGGCACACCGTAGTCTGTGTAGGTCGCCAACCTGGAAGCACGAGCCAACATACGGGCATTGTGCAGCTGGGTGTAAGAATCACCTCCTCGATCGGTTCCACCGGCCAGCAGTATGATCTCGGGTTGATCCTCTTCGTATATTCGACGGGCTTGCTCATTGGTTAATAACCCATCATATGAACCGACCAACTTGGCTCCAGCTGTGAGCGCAGCTAACTCTGCTGCAAATCCGGATTCCTCTGCCACCAAAGCGACTGTGACTACTTTGAGCCCCCCCTTGGCGCTGGAGCATGGCAAACGAATAGCAAACTCACGCATCTTGTCCGCCAGGGGTTTCCAATCACCGCTCTCCTGGCAGGCATCCAACACATCCAATCCATCTGCCAACCCTATGCGAATATCTTCTACAGTGGTCGGTTTATAGCGCAGATCGAATGTTTCCTGCTTGGTATCAAAGATACCGATCTTGGTGAAAGTGCTGCCGAAATCCACCACCAGGACCTTCTCATCCGCCAGCCCTGTAACACCAATTTCTTTGCGGAATTGGGTAACGACCTCTTCATCCACTTCTTCGACTTCGGCGTCTTCAGCAATGAATGTGGCGTCGTCTGCCCGGGTTACATCTTTATAGAAGTACCACGGGTATGTATTGCGTACCAGGTCTACTCGCTCCATCTCGCTGTATACTTTGATGCCATTCCATTCATCGATGCGGCACATGCCATTTTCCACCTTGATTCGGCAGGCGCCTGCCATCTCGTAGCGACGGTCAACGACCGTGATGTGAGGACCCTGGTATAGACCAATTTGCAATCCCAGATCAAGGCTATCAGCGGAGATCAAACCACACAGTCCGGTAGGATAGTTGGCTTCATCAATCAAGCTGATCAACATCGTTTCAAAGTTCTTTTCGGGGTCTTCATCCGGCTCCTTTGCCCAATCACAGTAATTATCTGGTCGGATCGGACCTTCATACCCACCGAGGATCGCACCATGAAGCACATTGTACATAGCACCTTGTTTCAACTCTCTGATGCGATCTTTCACCAGCGGTTCTTCCCAGATTTGAGGCACATTCCCCTTACCAAAATCCCAACAAACCTGCTTAACAATTTCACAGGACTCGATGATGTCGTCCGCGCTGGCTTCATGGTGAGCCTCGGAATGGGTGACCACGTGCAGGATATCCGGATCCATGTAAAGTTGGGTATAAATACCAAAAGCAAGATGTCCCTTGGCCTGGTTTAAATTTGGCGGAAAGCTGGGCAGCCCTGAACGAGTCTCCCGATGAATAATAAAATCGAAATGACGTGTCAACGGCTCAGCCAGATCGTAAGCTGCTTTCATTTTAGCCAGATCGTCAAGGGCCGAAATCTCCGGCGGCAGTTCGAACATCATCTGCATCACATAATTCTTGATGCCTTTCTTCAAGGCGATCACCGCGCACAGAACATGATCGGTGACCTGCATATCATCTGTCGCGTACCGCAAGCCCCATTGGTGAGGATCATTAATTTCCAACGGCTTGCCCTGTTCAGCCCAATATTCTATTGTGCGGAAGTGCTCATCAAAACCATCACGGATACTTATCGGGCCGCGCCCGTCTAGCTCATTGTAGAAAAAGATTGGTACTGCTGGGAAGCAAATGTTCAGATGCTTCTCCCACAGTTGGGCTAACGCTACTAATTCATCCGTACCGGTATAAATACGCGTAGTAGGATAATTTCCGCGCTGAGTAGCGGCTTTTAAGCGTTGCAGATCCTCAATTGTACGGACTGGTGCTCCGCCTTGACCGGCCAGGTATTTGCTGGGGTCCTCCTCACCCCGGATGAACTTTGCCAGCAGTTCCTGTGATGTCTGATCGGGTGCAAGAGATACGATTTCGAGCGCACTGGCATCAGCCAGTTTCTCAATAGCCTCCACGGTGGGATCGATACTGTCAGCGGCAATTCCGATGTGAGCCCGGATAACCGGCCGGTTTTCTCGCTCCCGAACCTGGCGAATGCGCTCCACCAGGTAATCTGACCACGGAGTTTCCTGGCGACCAATGCCGGTGGATTGTCTCTGGGCAAACTCCTCCAACTCCTCCATCGTCACGAAGTCATCCACAACCATTTCGAAAAAGCCTTGAAAGTCTTCCTTGTCGCTGTACTCTTCAGCGATCGCTTCCAGATCATAGTGCTTCTCGTCCTC
>JBFFIU010000363.1:0-3607 GCA_041556275.1 Anaerolineales bacterium
CCTAATTAACCTGAATTCGGGATAAGCATGGAATATACAAAGATGCTTGTCATTTCGAGGAGCCCTTCAGAACTTCAGGATAAACTTCGCGACGAGAAATCCCTATAAAAATCCTTTGCAATGCATCTCGATAGGGATTCCTCACCCCCGTTGGGGGTTCGGAATGACACGTTTATGCACCGGACTCTAAACCCGAACTGACGTTAATTATTAATTATCTTAGAGCTACGATAGACAATAATTATGGGGCTGTGATTCGTCTCAGCCCCATAATTAATTCTCAAAACCTAATTCGATTTTGATAGTTTTAATCTTCTGATAGTTTATTTTCCCTCTCGAATAAGAACGAGCAGGGTTGTATCGTCTGAACGGCGAGATGACCCTGAAAAGTGATTCAGATCTGAAAGAAGAGATTTTGAAATCATATCTGCATGGATTTCTAGAGGTGATGGATGCATCAGCTTCCCTAAGAGCAGCTCCTTTAAGCGATTCACACCATAATAATCGCCAATATCATTCTGTGCTTCTGTAAGACCATCCGTATAAACTACAAGCATGTCTTTTGGTTGAATTGATATGCTACCTCTTTCCCAAGTTTGATCTTCTAAAATTCCAACTGGCATACCAGTTATTTCTAAATTTCTCATGATGATATCGTGGTCGCGCTTAATAAGGAAAGGGGGATTGTGACCTGCATTTACATAAACCAGTTCATTGGAAATCGGATCTAAGACACCGTAAAATAAGGTCACAAAGAGTCCTGAATGGGTATCCTTGATCATGCGGTTATTGACCGACGCAATGACTCGCTCTGGCTCATTCGGAAATTGCATTGCATAAGTACGAAGAAGCGTACGGCAGGATGTCATAAACAAGGCCGCAGCTGCCCCTTTGTCAGCCACGTCTGCCACAATAATGACTTGATGTTCACCAGGCAAGGTGATGAAATCATAAAAATCACCTGAGGTCTTTCTGGCTGGCTCAAAATTTACCGCAAGATCATAACCTGAAATTTGAGGGAGTTCTTCTGGCAAAAAGCTGTCCTGGACTCGTCGGGCTTGAGCCATCTCAACTGCTGCTTCGTCTTGTTCGAGTGCTATAGCATGTGATTTCTCTGTTACTTGATCGAGCCTATTCTTGACCTGTTCCATGAGCCAGGTCGCTCCAAGATCCCCGTATAATGCCTGGGCTTGAAGATACAAACCACGTGCTGTTTCAAGGTCTGTTGGTTCGCCCCTGGCCACTAAGGCATCCCCCCAATTGCACAAGTGACGAGCTTTTGACCAGCGATGGCCTCTTGCTGAAAATGTCTCGGTTAATTCCTCAAATGCCTCAAATGCTTCACGCCAACGACCCTCACCAACAGCAAGATAACCCTCAGCTGTTAATAAATTAACATGATTCCAGAAAGGTGATAAAGTTGTTTTTTCTTGTCTAGCTTTTTCCAATATGCGGTGAGCCTCTTGGTGATTTCCTTGTAAGGTTTGGGATATTGAAAGAAGACTTAATGGCCACACTGTACTTGCTAAACCCCTGGCTGCTATCTCAAGCGCTTCAGTTAATAAATCCTCCACCTCATCCCAATTTGGTTCCTCACCGATAAAATATTTCTCAATATTTATATATGCAATTCTGGCATCAATGCCTAATAGATGGTGGAGATCCCCTTTCTGTTGGATAATTTCCCTGTAATCACGCATTTTTGATAGCGATCTTTCTATCTCGCCACGCAATGCTAAGAATTCTGACTTGAGACCCACTAGCGAAGGTTGTGTCAAATCTGGATCGGAAATTTCAATGGCTAATTCATCTAGCGATTTAATCCCCTCTTCAATATCAGCCAATCCATCGAGGGTGTACTTTACCTCGACCAGAGCAATTTTCGCGAAAAAAACTTCCTGAGGTACACCACGACGAATAGCAGCCTCCAATGCTCGATGATAATCTTTCACAGCAAGGATCGTGTCACCATAAACTGATTGTCGGATTGTACCCAAGTTAATATTGGCCCGATTAGCAATAGTAAACAAGTTCTCACTTTCTGCTATTTCGACCGCCTTGGTTAAAGCTTCTATGGCTGAATCCGGTGGCTGATCTGAAAGCAGACCCAGGGTAGCTAATGCATCTGCTTGGACTTCGACATCATATAAGCGCTCCGCCATCTCAAGTGCACGACGGCACCAAAAAGAGGCTTGATCGGGAATTCCATTGAAGTGGTATGCACGGGCGGTTTCGTGTACTAATAATGCGATTTCATGACTTTCTGGAGCACTTTTTACGACCTCATATCCATCAAGGCAGATCTGCAATCCGCGAGGAGTATCTCCTTGCCACCAAGCGGCACGAGAAGTTTTTGCGTAAGTCCGAGCCACTGCGGCAAGATCATTTATTTCACGGTAGACATCAATCACCTCAAACCAAATTTGAATAGCTTCCTCATATCGGCTTTGCCTAGCAATCGATTCACCTAATGCATCGAGTAGTTGACCGCGTTGATCATTTGTGCTGGGCAGATCCAAAGCACGACGGAAATTCTCTTCTGCCTCAGGGTTGGAATAGGAATCTAGAGCTGCCTTACCTGCAAGGGTGAAGTATTTTAGGGCGCGTATTTTATCACCCGCAACCGAAAAGTGTTGTCCCAGACGTGGAGCAAGTTCGCGTGAATTTAGTCGATCAGGAAATATTTTTTCGACAGTTTCACCCACCATTAGGTGAAGTTTTTTACGATCAGCAAACAATAACGAATCATAGGCAGCATCCTGTAACAACGAATGCCTGAAGAGATACTCAATTTCTGGCTCGATCTGAACAAGTCTGATTAATCCAGCTGTTTCGAGATTGCTGAGAGCTTTCATTGTTTCATCAGTTGTTGTCGATGTCACAGCTTGGTCTTCAATGAGAACTTGCTGTAGAACTTTTACTGGAAATTGGCGTCCGACAACTGAGGCAACACGCAAAGTACGCTTGCTCTCTTCTGGAAGTCTATCGATGCGGGCCATTAACAACCCCTGTAGATTATCCGGAATATTGATGTATTCAATGTTTTTCACAGCCAGCCATCGATCTCCTCTTTGGTTGATCGCTTGCTGGTCGATCAACATGCGGACAACTTCTTCTACAAAAAATGGATTTCCTTCAGACTTCTCTAAGATGAGCTCACGAATGTTTCCTGGCAATGCCTCGATCTCGAGGAGGTTAGAAATCAGCTCACGGCTATCCGTATCTGAGAGGACATTCAGATTGACTTCAGTCAGGCTTCGCCCAAGGATCTCCCTTGCTGAGGTGATCAGTTTCCAACCGGGCGAGTCCAATTCGGGCCGAGTGACCAGACAAAATAAAATTGGGGAATTGAATACAAGGGGTAAAAGTCTGGTTATTACTTCTGTTGATGAAGGATCTACCCAATGCAAATCTTCAAAGATCAAGATTAGAGGACGATTTGTGGCCAAGGATGTAAGCAATGCCGACATAGCAGTGGTATACCTAGCTTGTAAAGCTTGTGGATCAAGGAGGCGAATTCGCTTCAAAGCTTCTTCATCTAGTTCGAAAGACAGCAGGTGCCCTAAAAAGGTAAACACATCGTAAGCTACCTCGCTATCTAAGTCGC
>JBFFIU010000364.1:0-3600 GCA_041556275.1 Anaerolineales bacterium
ATCGATGGCTCTTCTGGCGGACGGCATCCACATGGGCACCCACGCTGCGGCATTGGGGATTTCAGCAGGAGCATACCTTTATGCTCGAAAACGAGCAGCGGATCATCGATTTAACTTCGGTACCGGAAAAGTCAATGCCCTCGCCGGATATACCAGTGCAATACTTTTAGCCCTGTTTGCTGTCTTGATGATTTGGGAAAGTATCGAAAGATTTTTAAAACCGGTTGATATCGCATTTAATCAAGCCATATGGGTGGCTGTCGTTGGGCTGGTTGTGAATGTCGTCTGTGTTTGGATATTGAATGACAATTCTCATTCTCATGGACAAGACCAGGATCATGCCCATCATCAAAATTCACACACTCAATCTGACCACAATTTACGGTATGCGTATCTACATGTTCTGGCGGACGCTTTGACATCTTTACTTGCCATCTTCGCTTTACTGGGCGGGAAATTCCTCGGATTTACCTGGATGGACCCATTCATGGGAATCGTTGGCGGGGTCTTGGTCGCGCGCTGGTCTATCGATCTGATCAGAGTGGCAAGCAGCATCTTGCTGGATCACCAAGGTCCAGAAGCGATCCGAAATAAGGTGATCGATACTGTCGAAAGTTTTGACGGTGACCGGGTGACGGACTTCCACATGTGGTCAATCGGGGCGGGTATCTACGCAGCTTCGTTTTCTGTTGTCACGAACCTCAACAAGACCGCCGAGGATATCCGCAAGTTGATCCCAAAAGATACGGGTATCGTTCATACCACGATAGAATTACAGAGATGCAGCAGCCTATCCGATTGAGACTCACGTAGAATTGTGGATTAGATCGGGGATCAATCAGAAAGTGTGATACTAATCGATCGAATGCCAATTTGAAGTTGGGTTTGAATAGCGGGGCTTGATGAATTGACGGCAAGTAAACCCAAGCCAATTTAATGCGTTGCACAGGCGATGCAAGGGTCAAAGGCGCGCACAACCCTGCCAACCGCCCGTTCCAGTTCCATATCTACCTGCTCCGGGGAAATGTACCTTTCAGCAGCAACACGCAGTGCATGTTCGATCGCCAGTACATTGTGTACAGTGGGAATAATAAATTCAGCTTTGGTAACAAATCCATTCTCAATTTGGTAATGATGGATCAGGGGTCCGCGTGGAGCTTCGACTAATCCGTAGCCGTCCCCATCGCGTGGAGAATAAGGCACATCAGTATCTTCATTATCGAGGGGATCACCTAGAATTTTTATCGCTCGCTCAATGCCATAGACCAGTTCAATACATCGAGCCAGATCGTACAGTAATATGGCATGAGCTGGCTTACCAAAAGCTTCCCAAAAGCGTGACAAGTAGTGATCTGTACGATCCAATCCACTTTTTTCCCCCATATTGACCCTCGCTAAGCTGTTTGCACGCATCATTTCCCCCTTATAGCTAGTACGTGAAGCATAGCTGTAATCTGTTTCTTCTAATGTCAGGTGATCATGGAACTCACGCGCTGGGAAGCTATCACAAAAAACCCCCTCTGGGTCCATCAATAAAATATTGTCACTGTAGAAATTGTCTTCACGACCACCAATAGCGGCGATGTAATAAGCTGGCTTATCATCTTCCCAGGTGCCTATGCGCTCCCTAAGCTGATAAGACTTTTCCCAATAAGTATCGATCAGATCGCAGGCATAGGGTAAAGCCTCCATAAGCTGTTCGCGCATTCTTGTTGCTTCCTCTGGCTTAATTCCACTCGTCACGCCTCCAACAACAGCTTTTATGGGATGGATGAATTGCCCTCCTGCCAGCGAGATGAGGTCCGTGCCAGCCTTGCGAACCTGTAGCGCCCTGCCCGTGATCCGCCCTCTTACTTTTTCTTTCTTCTCATCCGTCGTCTCTTCAAACATGCTGTCGAGGCCCATGCGGTCAGGCATGGTGAACACGAAAAGAGAAGTCGCCTGGTTTTGGATCAGTTGGCCGAGGATCATTAATTCCCTGATCTTGCCTGCCAATGGAGGGATAGTAACCTGATAAGCATCCTCCAAAGCCTGAACCGCTGCAACATGGTGCGCGGTCGAGCAAACACCACATATGCGGGGCACTATCACCGGCATCTGCTCTGCTGGTGTTCCCTGCACCAGGTACTCGAATCCGCGCAGCTCCATAGCCTGGAAATGAGTCGAGAACACTTCCCCATCCCGTGTCTCAATAACAACTTGGGCGTGTCCTTCTATCCGGCTGAGGGGAAAAGTTAAAGTTGTCATCCTACACCACCTGTTCTTTCTGCCTGGGGAGTTGTCCCTCACCAGCATAATCCGCAAACTGGAAGAGGAAGAGTGACAATTGTGGTGATCGAAGCGCAAAATCGATCTCCTCATCTGGGATATCCGTCATATGGGAAAACACGCGGTGGATGCTTTTGAACCAGGCTTGGGAATCTTTCTCAATGAAAGCGTCTGATGGGCCCCGGCAACCCACACATGGAAAGCCAGCCAGCGTACATATCGCCCGGCAGCCGCCGCGAGTTGATGTTCCGACACATAAATATCCCTGGTTGATCAGGCATATTTCCGGTAAGACCTCGCCTTGCTGGAATCCCAGCAGGTGATTCGGGCGCATATCTCTGGCTTTCTTGAGACCGCATTCCTGGCAAACACTTTTGGCGATTTCCATCTCAGCTGACTCGTCCAACACAGCCATGAATAATTCCGGTGTTGGAGGGCAACCTGGCAGGTAGAGATCAACTTTCACCTCCGTATCTATCGGGCGGCAAGTAGGGAGTAAATCCGGCAGGTGAAGCCGCTCCGTATTGGCAAGGAAGATTTCATTCACTTCTGGGCGTTCACCAAGGTTGGCAATACCACCGGAAATGGCACACGTCCCAACCGCAATAACCTGATTTGCTTTGCCTACCGCACGTCGCAGTTTGAAAAGATCATATTCGGTACGCACACCTCCTGAAACGAGCAGCACCTCTACTTCAGGTACATCATAAGCCGACATAACGAGCGTCATGTATTCCAGGTCGAAATGGTCGATCCAATCCTCCGCATTCAACAAGGCCATTTCGCATCCGGAACAACCAGAGAGCTGTAATACAGCAAATCGTTTTATGGCTTACCTCCAATATCTCATTTAGTGACGATACCACTGAACATTGAATAGGTATAAAAAGCGTAGTAATCCGGCTGATCGAGGATGAAATCCGGTGACTCCGGCAGACAGAGACGCTGATACTCTGCCCAGTCCTCTGGTGATAGTTCCGCTTCCACATCGGGCCAGCGCATCTGCAATAGTGCCGCCAGCGCGTTTCTAAAATCTTCGCTTAATGGGGCATGAGCATCACCTACGAAAGTTCTTGCCTTGATTTCCCTCAAGCCCGCTTCATAAAACCAGCCTAACGCACGCAGGAAGTGCAACTCAGGATTTTTTCCTTTAACGAAAGGCGCAATTCCCGAAGCTGTCGAGCTAAGTCTAGCTTCTAACAGTGGATATCCAGGAAGGAAAAGATCAGAAGACCAGGCTAGGAGGGCGATAAGTCCGTCCGGTTTTACTACTCTTACAAGTTCCTTTACTAATGGCAGCGGTTCTAATGGCCCATAGCCCACACAGTCAGC
>JBFFIU010000365.1:0-3583 GCA_041556275.1 Anaerolineales bacterium
ATCTCCCTGCCTGCTTCTCCAATAAAGCCCTGTTATTGATCTTCAACTCCGTGCGGTTGATCTGGATGGCCCCTTTTTCCGCGAATTTATACATATAGCGGCAGACTATCTCGCGCGTGGTGCCGATGCGCGCCGCCATCTCTTCCAGGGTCAGGTCTCTGGACTTGAATTCGTCCTCCGCATCGCCAAAGATATCCAATAACAGACCGGCTAAACGTCTCATCACCGGGTGGAATGCCAGGTCTTCGACGATCTCGCTGGCAAGCTGCATGCGGGAGATCATGTGCTGACAGAGGTTCCAGGACATCTCACCGTGATCTTGGATGATCGGCACCAGATATTCTCTGCTCCACAGGTAGATCACCGCTTCCGATCTCGCCTGTAGCATTACCGGCATGGGGGAGTCTTCAATAAAGAATGCTAGCCCCCAAAAAACATCGTTCGGTTTTATTGAAGTGGCGATAAAAGCTCGTCCTTCAAGTGATTCTTTGATCGCTGCGATTTCACCCCATTCGAGAAAGAACAGGTAAGGCCAGATATCTCCTTGATGAGCGATCACCTCCTGGGCGCTGAAAGATCGTTTTACTGCGGTCTGTACAAGGCTATCCATTATTTTAGGGGGAACTGTGGCGAATAAGCTGCTGAGGGATAGTTTTTTGCTAAGTGAATCCAAGTTAATTCTCCTGTGCAGATCAGATAAACCTGCTAACTATTATGCCTTTCGCACCTTTCAGTTTAAATTTGTTATTGCGAGGGAGCGTAGCGACAGAAGCAATCTCCCTGATGGCATTAATTTCAACATTTTGAGGGAGACTGCTTCATGGCGCAAAGCGCCCTTCGCAGTGACACCCAGATTAAAAGTGTCGGGTACTTAATTATGCCTCGAAAAATGGTATTTGCTTCATAGAATTGACGATTTTCATCGAGGGGAATTTGTCTTTAGGCAAAGAAAGCCAATTCGATTTGTGCTATCTTTCACATATAAGCGATTTGCTGATTCGAATCTTATCCGGTTATATGATGAGGAGCAAGGCGTGAAATTCTATTTGGATTTAATTTTCACACTGTTGATCTTGCTTGCCACAAGCTGTCAGGCCGCTGCTCCTGTTTGTCCGCCGGATAGCGTCACCTATATATCAGAGGTAGCATCTTTAAAGGCTTCAACTTCAGTTGAGGACCTTGCAGAATCCCCCACGCCGATACTGGTCGAAATCAATGGTAAAGAGATGCTCTTTGATGATGTCATTCATGGGGTGCTCTGCGGTGGTGAATGGCGCGGGACGGTATATGTGGCTTGCGATCTCCAGATCGCGGCCTGGGAAGAAGAACCAACTTTTCTCGAAGACTGCGACTTGAACATCGAGCCAGGTACCGTGGTTTATGTCGCTGCGCATAATGATGCGCCTTATTACAAGGGCTGCTCGTGCCATACCGGTGAAGGTGTCAGCGAATAAATACAGCACATTTGAACTTTAAGGAGGTGAATCATGAAGATGAACTATCGCTTGGGTGGTATTCTGGCTCTCATCGCAGCCCTGATGGGCATTGTGGGTCATTATGTGTTGTTCTTGAACTGGTACCAGATCGGCATGGCGGCCGAGTCTGCCGAGCCGGGATGTGAGATCCTGCTCAAGTATATCCACCCGGCGTTAGCCGACTTCGGCATCTTCGCCGGGGTGGTTTTTGCCGTCAGCGCGTACGGCTTTTTCACTCGGCAAAAATGGGCTTTCACATTGTCTGTGATCGCCATCACGTTGGCGCTGCTGAGTGCCTGGTTTATCAACGTGCCATATATGGCTGCCGGATTGCAGCCGGTATATTTCCCGCTGTTCTGGCCTTATCTACTTTTCTATTTCGTGTTTATGAGAGGCGTGGGGCGGGTACCCTGGAGCAGGACATTGCTTGGGTTGTTGACCGGGATCGCTTTCATCACCTGTTTCATGAATGGGGTATCCAGCACGAGCCGCATCATCACCATCGGCTCGCCGCTCTTCATCCTCGTCCAACGACTGCACTGGGTGGCGATGATCGGCTGGGGTGTGGTCACCGTCGGCGTCATCCTTAAGCCGAGGGAATGGATGCGCGTCGTTGGTTTAACTGCCGGTGGGCTTGAGCTGGCGGTTGGCATTCCCCTGGCTTATGCCACAGCGATCAATTTGGGCAGATTCTCTTTGTTCGCCCTGGCGCCAATCTTCAGCTTGCTGCTGGTCGTTCTGTTCTTGTGGCCGAATATGTGGTGGCGGCTGACCGAGACCAAAGAGAAGGATCAACTGGGTGAAGCTAGCGCGTTGCAGGGTGCTCCAGCGGATAGCGCAGCTGATTAACCTGAAGTCTAACTGGCGAAGAGAGAGTGGGTGAAATTCCAGCATTGAAAGGGAGAACCTTATTTCGCTTCTTATTTCTGCCTGAAACATTGTTGTAATACGTAATTTCCTTTATCGATCATACTCTGTTTCCCTGGACCACTCACCGTTTGGGTGAGCGGTCCAATTTGAATTCATAAAAGATCCAGTTTGCTGACCAATTCCCTATCATAATTGTAATTGCAGAAATCAAAAATCTTGCTAAAATTGATGAAAGTAAGATCCGGGCCAGCAACCCCCGGGTAAGAGACCATTCAATCTAATGAATGGGTGGGATCATCGATGATCCCCCCGGATGAGGAAGTTGGAAAATGACAGAATTAAACCAATATCAAATATATGAGATACTGAACCGTCCCGGACCGCTGTGGCTGCGCAATATTGATCTGAGTGGAGCAGACCTGAGCAAGGCAAACTTACGTGGGGCAAACCTCGGTGGGGCAAACCTTTCAGGTGCGAATCTCAGCGGGGCTGATCTGGGCCGGGCGGATCTCAGCGCGGCCGTGATGGTAGAAGCCAATCTGAGAGAGGCAAACCTCGAACAATCTGACTTGAGTAAGGCAGATCTGAGCAGAGCCCATCTAACCAAGGCGGATCTCAGTGAAGCGATCATGCTCGAGGCGGTCTTAACCGTGGCGGATTTGAGCAATGCTGACCTGCGTGGGGCGATCCTGTCCCAGGCTGATTTGCGTGGAGCTGATCTTAAACGGGCGAAAATGCGCTGTAACCTGGTGGAATCTGACTTAACAGGGGCGAACCTGAATGAAGCCGTATTGGTGCTGGCAGTATTGAGAGACGCCAACCTGACAGGGTGCAGCCTGGTCGAGGCTGACCTGCGCAATGCGAACCTGACCGGTGTAAACCTGACCGAGGCGGATCTATCCAGGGCCAGTTTGGACGAAGCCAATCTGACTGGAGCGATCCTGTTGGGTGCTACCATGCCGGATGGCGAGAAACAAGAAAGGTACATGGAACCAGCCAGTCAACCTGCCTAGGTTGACCGATCGCAGGCTGGATTTTTATTGGTAGATTCTTATTGGTTGCGGGTGGGAATGCGAGCAGGCATACAATCCCGCTCGTCTTCCTTTTAAGTATTAATCGTCAGGGTTGTGGATTTCGTTGTTCTCAACCGGGGGTTTCAGAGAGGGCATCTTGCAGTTCAGGCGCTTTTCGATCTGCATGTTCGATCTGGCTTGCGTACCATTTTATTCCAGGTAAGG
>JBFFIU010000366.1:0-3573 GCA_041556275.1 Anaerolineales bacterium
GCGGGTGTCTGGAAAGCCAAGTTAGACGAGATCTTAGCTGCATGCGATACGAATGAACCTCCGGTTGTCACCAACCCGGGTACGCAAAGTGACTCCGAAGGAGTAAGTGTCTCGCTGCAGATCAGCGCTTCTGATCCGGATCCGATCTCTTATTCGGCAGCAAACCTGCCGGATGGTTTAAGCATTAATCCGTCTTCAGGCCTGATCAGCGGCACCATCAGCCAGACTGCTGCGAAAAACAGCCCCTACCCCGCTCAAGTCTCCGTCAGCGATGGCATGCTGTTCGGCACTACTACGATCAGCTTCGACTGGAATGTCAGTGACGTCAATGTGCCACCAGCAATCGAGAATATTCAACCCCAAAATAGCGCCGAAAATGATGATATCTCCCTGCAGGTCAACGCGACAGACGATGATGAAGATACGCTTACATTCAGTGCTGATGGACTGCCACCAGATTTGAGTATTGGAACCAATAGTGGTTTGATCACAGGGACGATCAATTACGAGGCCTCAAACGATAGCCCATATTCTGTCACTGTTACTGTCCAGGATGATGGCAACCCGCAGATGGATGACACATTCAATTTCACCTGGAATGTCTCCAACACTAACCGTGCTCCTGAGCTCAACACCCCAGCAAACCAGCATGATGATGAAGGCACCACGATCGATCCTCCGATACTGATTACAGCCAGCGATCCGGATGGAGATGATATCTCTTTTGAGGCCATCAGCCTGCCCCCCGGTCTAATTATTGATCAGGTCAGTGCGACCAGTGCCGAGATCAGCGGAACGATTACCTATGATGCTTCAAAAGGGCAGCCGAGCTTCGAGTATGACGTCCAGATCATCGTCACAGATGATTCTGATCCCGCATTAAGCGATCAAAAAAATATGCGCTGGATCATTGATGATGTCAATGCAGCACCTGAAATCACCGATCCAGGGACAGTTATTTCCCATATTGGAGAAGAAGTTGCCTTTCAAATCGAAGTCAATGATCCGGATGGCGATAATCTAACCTTCTCCGCAAATGGTTTACCACCCAGTTTATCTATCGATCCTGATACCGGATTAATCATTGGAGTCCTGCGAATGTGGGCGATGGATGAAAGCCCATATACTGTGAAAGTGACTGTGACCGATGACGGCGCTTCACCCCAGAACTCCAGCATCGTCTTCAACTGGATCGTAAAAATGTATGAAGTGTTTATGCCGGTGATCATCCACTAACGGTGTTCGGGATAATATTCTTGATGAATATTCTTTTTGTCGTACCTTATGCCCCCACCCAGATCCGGGTGCGCCCGTATAACCTGATTCGATCTTTGTCGCAGCTCGGACACCGGATTACCCTGTTAACGATCTGGACTGATGAGGATGAACGAGAAGCAGTAAAGCGACTGGAAGCGTATTGTGATAAGGTTAGAGCGATCAATTTGCCCACCTGGCGCTCATTTTATAACTGCATGTTGGCATTGCCTACGAGCCAACCGCTTCAGGCAGTGTATTGTTGGGATGAATCTCTTGCGGACGAGATCCTGGAGATCGTCACCTCGGTCGAGGGTAGAAACGCGATTGACATCGTGCATGTTGAACATCTAAGGGGTGTACGGTATGGTGTCGATCTAAAATCGCGATTACGAGATCGCAGACCATCACTGCCTGTGATATGGGACAGCGTGGACTCGATCAGTTTTTTATTTCGGCAGGCGATGGCACAGAGCAGGAGTATGCTGAGTCGAATGCTAACCGGGTTTGATCTGAGGCGAACAGAGCAGTATGAAGGATGGTTGTTAAATAAATTTGACCAGGTGCTGGTCACCTCGGAAAATGATAAGCAAGCATTCCTTTCACTGAACGAGTCTAGTGGTGGTCCAGGAATACGCGTACTCCCCAATGGTGTTGATTTAGAGTATTTCACCCCACCTGGAGGGACAGAAAGAGATCCTAAAAAAATCGTCCTGAGTGGGAAGATGAGTTATCATGCCAACATCACCATGTCAATGGATTTCGTAAAAGAAATCATGCCCCATGTTTGGGAAGCCCATCCTGATGTTCAGGTATGGATCGTTGGCAAAGATCCACCACCATATTTACTGGCACTAAATCAAAACCCAAATGTCAAAGTCACAGGGACAGTAGAGGATATTCGTCCGTATCTTCAGAGTGCGACCCTATCTGCCTCGCCAATCTCGTATGGCGCAGGCATACAAAATAAAGTTTTAGAAGCAATGGCGTGTGGCACACCCGTCGTTGCTTCTCGACAAGCGATCTCCGCATTAGACGTAAGTCCAGGAGATGAGATCCTTGTTGCAGACGATCCCGCCACCTTCGCGAAGAGGGTGATCTCTCTTTTAGATCATCCAGAGCAGCGCAAAGAGATTGGTATGGCGGGTCGTAAATTCGTGGAAAAGAATCATGATTGGAGTGTTATCGCCTCACAATTGGTAGATGTTTACACTCACGCAATTGAGAGAAGAAGCGAGGGCAAGACTCTTAGTGGTAGGAATTGAACCTAAGCATATAATTAGGTACGAAGAAGGGAAAAGAAATTATGGAATTTAAACGTTATTATCTCCCATTACGCCGCTGGTGGTGGTTATTGCTGGGTGCCACGGTGATCGCGGCCCTTTCAAGTTATGTGGCAACAATGCGACAAGATCCAATATACCAATCACTCACAACACTGATGATCGGTCAAGTGATCACGAATCCCAATCCAACGACAGCGGAATTCAACCTGAGCCAGCAACTGGCAGAGAATTACGCAGAGATCGCAAACCGTGAGCCAGTGCGCATTGCCACAATGGAAGCACTGGGTTTAACCAAATTGCCGGATTATCGGGCAACTGCGCTGCCGGATGGTCAATTTATTGAGATCGTTGTGACGGATACTTTCCCAGAAAGGGCCCAGGCGGTAGCCACCGAATTAGCTAATCAATTGATTATGCGTAGTCCAACTGGCAGCCAATCGGATGAGCAAGAGCGACAAGCATTCATCCAGAATCAGCTTAATAATCTTGAAATCCAGATAACTGAAACCGAAGATGAGATCACTCGCTTACGCGAGGCGCTAGGTGAGATGGATAGTGCCCGGCAAATCGCGGATACGCAGCTACAGATCAATGCATTGGAGGCAAAGTTATCCGATCTTCAGACGATTTATACAGATTTATTAGCCAGCACACAAGGTGGCGCACTCAATACGATCAGTATTATTGAGCCTGCTTATAAACCTCTCAGACCGATTGGCCCGAATAAACTGCTGACTGTACTTTTATCGGCCGCGATCGGATTATCCCTGGCTATCGCTGCAGCATATATTCTCGATTACCTGGATGACACAGTTAAGAATGCTGAGGATGTGGAGCGATTAACAGATGCACCAATTCTTGGTTATTTATCGGAAATGGATGTTGAGAACGTGGGTGCACTTTATGTGGCCGAGAATCCGCGTCACCCAGGGGTTGAGGAAATTCGTTCGTTGCGGGCAAATCTTGAATTCGCCGGCGTAGACCAACCTTTAAAAACGCTTTTTGTAAGCAGCGCGGATAAGGAAGATGGCAA
>JBFFIU010000367.1:0-3559 GCA_041556275.1 Anaerolineales bacterium
AAGGCCTGATCTAAGTCAACTTTCCCAAATCGCTCCACCAGCCAGCTTTCCGCCTCCTGCATAACCTTGGGATTGATCTGCTGGCGGTATAAACTCACCACGAAATGCAGAATCTCATCGATCAACCCCATCGCGTTGATCTGCCCGGCCCTGACAGCCTGTTCCGGGAAGCGGACCAGATCGCGCTTCTGGTTCATCTTTTGGGCGAAAATGCGGGTTGCATAGAAATTCGCGAAAATAACGTTGCCGCTTAAAGAGAAAAGTGATTGGTCGAACTGGTAATAATCACGTGCCTGGCGAGAGACGTGGAATTCCATTTGAGTTGTTGGCTGCTTGATCATTTTTTGCTCCTGGTTCAGTCGGGAGAAGTCTGCATCATTATATCGCAACCAATTCAGAAGCATAAAAATCCTGGTAAGATAACGATACGAGATTCCGTCATAGATATTATCGATAGCTTAAAACAGGAGAGCTCAACTCAATGACAGTTTTCCCTTTAAAATCTGAAGAACTTTACCAACACACCGATCCGGACCAATTCAAATTCGAGAACACCAGCGAGGTGGAAGAATTATCTGAGATCATCGGGCAGCCGCGTGCCGTTGAAGCCGTTCGCTTTGGGACTGGAATGCAAAGGGAAGGTTATAACATCTTCGCCTTAGGACCCTCAGGAACAGGTAAACGAACCCTGGTTACAAAATTCTTCAAGGAGATGGCAAAGGAGAAGCCTGCACCGGACGATTGGTGTTATGTTCACAACTTCGAACAAGACCATCGACCCAAAGCCATCCGTTTGCCTCCTGGGAAAGGAATTGAATTCCAAAAAGATATGGAACGGTTTATTGAAGAATTGCGCAATTCCCTGAGCGCAGCATTTGAAAGCGATGAATATCGAACCCGGCGGCGGATGGTCGAAAGCGAATTCCAGGATCGCCAGGAAGCAGCTTTTGAAGCGCTTCAAGAAAAAGCCAGTAAGGATAAATTCACCCTGCTGCGCACACCCGCTGGATTGGTATTTGCTCCTGTAAAGAATGGAGAGGTGATGCCACCGGATGATTTCAATGAATTACCGGAGGAGGTTCGCCAGGAAATGGAGAAAAGCGTACAGGTTCTACAGAAGGAGCTGCAAGCACTCTTGCAGAATATTCCAGTCTGGCAGCGCGAACTCCGCCAAGGTATCCGCGATCTAAATCACGAAATCACACAAGTGGCAGTGGAAAGTATCTTGAATGAATTGAAAGAGAAGTATGCCACCTTCAATCAAATAGTAGAGCACCTTGCAGTTATTCAAAAGGATGTGATCGAAAATGCGAGCCGGTTTCTCGAAAGCGATGAGACCTCTGATGAAAGCCCCGCAGAAGCCTCGGTCCGTTCGTTGGTGACCCGGGGACGTTCAGGTCCAGCCTTGATGCAACGCTACCAGGTCAACTTGCTGGCTCATAATGGTGATTCTGAAGGCGCTCCGGTCATATATGAAGATAATCCCACTTATCAGAACCTGATCGGACGTGTTGGGCAAATGGCACAATTGGGCGCTTTGGTGACTAACTTCACTTTGATAAAACCAGGTGCGCTTCACCGCGCGAATGGTGGCTATTTGATCTTGGATGCTCGTAAGGTACTGCTGCAACCTTACGCCTGGGAAGCATTAAAACGCGCTCTAGAAACTGAACAGGTGCGCATCGAATCCCCGGGAGAAATGCTTGGATTGTTGAGCACGGTATCACTAGAGCCAGAACCAATCAAATTAGATGTTAAGGTTGCCATGATTGGGGACCGCATGTTGTATTATCTGCTGGCACAATCCGATCCAGCATTCAGCGAGCACTTCAAAGTTCAAGCCGATTTCACAGAAGAGATCCCGCGCACTCCTGAAAACCAGGATCTGTATGCACGCATGATCGCAACTTTAGTTCATAAGGATGAGCTGCGAGCATTTGACCGTCAAGCGGTAGCCCGGGTCATTGAACACTGTGCTCGCGTGGTGGGCGACTCTGAACGTTTAACCGTTCAGGTAAACAATATCGTTGACCTGCTCAACGAGGCAGATTATTGGGCCAGCAGGCAAGGAAATCATGTCGTCCACGCCGCGGACGTCCAACAGGCGATCGATGCCCGCATTTACCGCGCAGATCGGGTTAGAGAACGGTACCAGGAAAATATATTACGCGATACGATTATGATCTCGACTGAAGGGGCTCGAATCGGACAGATCAACGGTCTCTCGGTCATCGGATTGGGTGATTTCTCGTTTGGATTTCCAAGTCGAATCACCGCGAGTGTTCAAAGGGGTAAAGGAAATGTCGTTGATATCGAGCGCGAGGTCGAGCTAAGTGGTCCAATTCACTCGAAAGGGGTTTTGATCTTGAGCGGTTTTCTCGGTCAGCGTTATGCATCAGAAGACCCTTTATCTCTATCAGCAAGCCTCGTCTTCGAACAGTCATACAGCGGAGTTGAAGGTGACAGCGCCTCCTCCGCTGAATTATACGCTTTGTTATCAGCGATCGCAGAGGTACCGATCAAACAATCCTTTGCTGTCACAGGCTCAGTCAACCAGCATGGTCAGGTACAGGCAATTGGTGGTGTAAATGAAAAAATCGAGGGATATTTCGATATTTGCCAGCAGCGCGGATTGACTGGAGAGCAAGGAGTCCTGATCCCTTCGGCAAACGTAAAACACCTCATGCTGAGAAAAGATATTCGCGAAGCGGTTGAAGCGAGAAAATTCAACATCTACCCGATCGAAGAAATTGACCAGGGTATAGGACTGCTTACAGGTGTTCCCGCTGGTCAGCCTGATCAAGAAGGAAAATATCCTCCGGACACGATCAATGGGAAGGTCCAAACTCGTCTCGAAAAATTGGCTAGAAAAGCTGATAAAAATGGTAATGGTGAGCAGGAGAACTCACAATGAGCCCGGAAGATGGATTGAAAGACATTCGCCGCATTTTGGTCGCTCTTGACGCATCTCCCGCCAGCATGGCCGCATTAGATCTGGCAGCTGAACTGGCTGTACGCTACCAGGCGGAGTTGATGGGCGTTTACGTTGAGGATATCGACCTGCTGCGTTCTGCCGACATCCCTCTTGTTAAAGAGATCGGTTATTATTCGGCAACTTCTCACAAGATAGACAGCCCGCATATCGAACGACAGCTGCGCGCGCAAGCCCATCGAATAGAGCGAATTCTGGCTTCCATAGCGCAGAAGGCAAACCTGCGCTGGTCATTCCGCAGCACCCGCGGGGTGATCCACGGTGAGTTATTAACAGCAGCTGAAGGAACTGATTTGATAATTCTTGGTAAATCAGGCTGGTCGCGCAGGCGCCAGATGGGTTCCACCGCCCGTGAAATCGCCGTTCAATCTCCCATCCAATCCTTGATCCTTCTGCACAAGGTGCGTCCTGGCACCCCTGTTATGGTGGCATATGATGGTTCACCCACCGGCCTAAGAGCACTGGAGGCCGCGCGCCAGAAAAACGAAGGGAGAGTTTGCCATCGTGAAATTTTTTCAAGTTGCCAATATAGGTTATAACCTCCGAATCCTTCATCTCCTCCATCAC
>JBFFIU010000368.1:0-3549 GCA_041556275.1 Anaerolineales bacterium
ATCCCGAGCGAATGCGAGGGATCCCTGCAGCTATGATATGGTCTTCCTCACCGATTGGTTTGGACCAAATTCTGATTTTAGGGGATTCCTCCTCGCCTTCGCTCAGGACTCGACTGCGTTCGTCGGATTGACATGATTTACGTTAATTCTGGTTACAACCCCCGGTCTGTTCCTTCCCGGGACAACGCCGGGGCATTCTAACCAGGAGAAATGAAAGGGCTGCCGTGTGTATGGCAGCCCTTGTTTCACCCCCTACGCCCGGTAAATTTGGAGGGTCACTTCTGCAATTGAAGCGACGCAGGTAAGATGAAATTTTTGCTTTCATCATAATTGATAACAATGGATGTATTGCCATGGACGAAGACTCTCTTGCCGACCATCTGGGCGTGGACTGTCGCCATTGTCGAGCTGGTTCCCCCGGCCTCGATCGTCCCGTCCGGAGCAAATACGAGTCCCATGTACTCCGAGTCCTCGTTGCCGAGCATGGTCACCGAGCCGGTATTCCCCCAATCCAAGTAGATCAAGACACCCGGCGCAGCTCGTTTCAAAGTACAAGGATCTTCGCAAGTTTTAGATGGCGGACCGATAAGGCTGATGGTGGCATTACCACTGGAATCAAAATCGCCTCCGAGCAAATAAAAGGTCACATCCGAGCCAATCAGAGAACCCCCATTGATGATAACGCCATTGTTCACACAGTACAGGCCCGGGTCCATGGTGTGGTCACCATTTTGGATCAGGATCCGGTCGTAGATACCGGGTTCCAGGTTGCCATCACCATCATAATTCCCATGATATGGCCAACCATTACCGCAGTTCGGTTCGGGGACATCATAAGCAGCCTTTGGGATTTTCCTACCCAATCCCTCTTCTGGAGTGGGGCTGACCAAACCACTGCTGCCGTGATCGTTATAGCAATCCGGCAAGGCGCAAGATATATCATGAACATCGAGATTATACGGATCATCGATGATCACTGCCCCACTGCCGCGCGTATCGATACAGGAATTGGAGTAGATCCCACCTCCAGATACCTTCGTATCCTGGGTACCATCGAATTCGATACCATCGTTCAGGCAATCGGAACCGAGAGCTACGATCGCATTCCCCATTACCAACGAAGTGGGCGGTTCGACGCGGGTCACAGCTTCGACCGTGTTGCGCAGCGGTCCATTATAGACGAGATGGGCGAAGGCAGTGGGGGTATCGCCGGTGACGCGCACGCGCACATCGATAAATTTCTCTATCCAGGCGCCGTTATCATAACTTTGGACGCAGCCAGTGAAGACGCCGTGGTCATCTGAATCATCATCATCGATAATGTAATCATTGGCTATGGCGCTGTTGATGGCGACCGCCTTAGCGCCGCTGGGACTGCTGTTCTGGGCGGCGATCACGTCCGGGTCATTGCAGTCCCAGTTACCATAGGTGACATCGTGGTTCTCCAGGTACAGCGCAGCGGCACTACCCCCGGACAACGAGGAGGCATCGGCGGCATTCTGCATGTGGCGTCGGTTGGCATATACCAAACCGCCATCCACCGCCAGGGCGGTAAACCCTAACAAGACCACAAAAGCGAGGGCCAGCAGCACGGTGGATTGTCCTTTCTCAGAAGAAAAATGCTTGTTTATCATCAACTCACTCCGATGAAATAACCTGGCTTCAATAGCACCCAGGAGTCAGAATCGTATCGGTGACTGTGGCGCTCAGGCTAATGGTCTGTCCACCAAGGACAGCGCCCATGAAGGGCATCGTGATGGGGAAATCGCTGTACACGGCGCTGACGCGGATGCGATTACCCGTGCAAGGCGCATTGAAGATCTCCACGGTGATATCATTGACATCGATCATGTCGGTGACCATGCTTGAGGTGCTGAGCACGTGGTTTTTGATCCCTGCGGTGTTGGTCGGGTCGATCGAGCCGTACAAAGCGCCCTCCTGGACCGCGTCCCGCAGGGACATGCTGGTGAAGAAAGCCCGGCCCAGGTCGACGATACCGCCTACCAGGAGCAATAAAATCACCAAAACAACCGCCAGCTCGACCAGGCTCTGACCCTTTTCTTCCCGATTATCGCTATTATCCGTTTGCAATGTTCTGCGCAGCACCATTTCTAGCACTCCCGTTACTCTTTTCATCCTGAACTCCGGATTCAATCGCTGGTGATCGTGGCGGTCACCGGAGGACAGCCTTCGAAGGTCGCACTGAGCAGGTAGAAATCGCCAGGCACACTCTGGGGGTTAACCTTTAACATGTAAGTCAATTGGTGGGTAGTGAATGTCCCGCTCCACAAGGGATTGGGTGTATTAACCACCAGAAGTGGAGGTGAGGCATCGCCAGCGTAGATCGTTGTTCCAAAGATTATCGACGTGACATTGGTATTCGCATCAACCGGCCACTGAAGGCGCACCTCGACCAGGTTAACTGGAATTAACGGATCCTCACTTTGGATGTCCAATGAGAGAAAATTCTTGTCAGAGGTCACCCCAAAATATGGCTGGCCAATGGAATAGGGACAATTCTTGGGCTCATTATCCTGGATGGTAAGGGTAAACTGGATTGGCGTACCCAGGGTGGCGTTGATAGGCGGATCCAGGGTCAGGATCACATCCTCATCTGGCTCCCTCAAATCGTCATCTTTCACATCCAAGGAAATATCGACTGAGCTGCTCCCGGCGGGGATGGTGACCGGGCTGGCAGTGATGGTGTAATCAAAACTCACACCCAGCGCAGCTGATCCAGACAGGCTGAAGGGCACGGTCACATCCCGGCCAGAGATGGCACTCAGCTGGGCGGTGATCGTCACGGTACCGACATCCTCCGCAACGGTTTGTCCGCTGGAAGTCAAGAAGAGCTGCGGTTCCGGATCATTATCAGTAATGGTGATGGTATGCACGCTGGGGCTGACCTTGTTGGCATTGGTAACCGCTCCCATGCTGATCACGATGGTCTCGTCATCCTCATCCAGCCCATCATCGATCAAAGTGATCTCGATCTTCGACTGCCCACCGCCGGCGCTTATGGTCAGCGGGCTTGCGTCGATGGTGTAATCGATATCTATCTTGGCCGTGCCACTTAAGCTGTAAGGCACCACCACATCTGCAGGGTAAGGACCATCAAGCACGACCCATACGACCAATTTCCCGGCTACAGCATCCGCGCTGGATTGGCTGGCTGTTTCGAAGGAGACATTGGGAATGGGGGGTGGTCCCTCAATGGTGATCGTATGAACCTTTGGGCTTCCCAGCGTTGCGTTGACTGGATTCACGAGAGTCAAGACGATCGTCTCCGCTTCGGTGTCAGGAGGTCCCTCATGATCAATTTTTATGGGGATCGAGAAAGTTAAATCACCTGCAGGGATGACGATCGAGGAAGGGTTAATCAGATAATCATTGCCGTGATGGGCAGTACCTCCCAAGGTGAAATCCACAGTGACATCTTTGCTGGATTCGATGCTCAGCTGCACTTCGACTCCGATATCTCCAGTATCTTCTTTCACAGACTGGTCAGGCCAGGTGAAGAAGACCTCAGGAGGGTCATCATTATCCAGG
>JBFFIU010000369.1:0-3546 GCA_041556275.1 Anaerolineales bacterium
GGATCTGGGGCATACTGCTCCCACATCCATTGGCGTTCTTCTTCGGTGACCATCTCCAGGGTCAGCTCATCATGATTGCGTAGAAAAGTGCACCACTGCGTGTTGTCTGGAATTGGTGGAGTCTTTTCCAGCACCCAAGTTATGGGAGATACGTCGCCTTTGCGGATGGCCATGAATATGCGCGGCATGAGCGGGAAGTGGAAAGCCATATGGAACTCATCACCTTCGCCGAAATACTCACACACGTCCGCAGGCCATTGATTGGCTTCGCTAAGCAGTATACGGTCAGGATATTGCTGATCGATGAAGCTGCGTAGTTCTTGCAGATACGCATGCGTTTCAGGCAGGTTCTCACAGTTCGTGCTCTCACGCTCGAAAAGATAGGGAACTGCATCAGCCCGAAAGCCATCCACACCCAGGGCTAGCCAGAAATTCGCCACCTTGATGATCTCCTCTCGTACTTTGGGATTATCAAAGTTCAAATCGGGCTGGTGGGAGTAAAAACGGTGCCAGTAGAATTGCTGCGCGCGGTCATCCCAAGTCCAATTGGATTCTTCAGTATCGAGGAAGATGATGCGTGTTTGAGCGTACTTCTGATCGTTATCGCTCCAAACATAATAATCATGGTATGGATTATCCGGTCCCTTGCGAGCCGATTGAAACCAGGGATGCTGGTCGGAAGTATGGTTCAAGACCAGATCGGTAATCACACGCAAACCAAGTTGGTGTGCGGACTTTATAAGTGTCTTAAAGTCCTCCAGGCTCCCATAATCTGGATGGATACCAAAATAATCAGCGATGTCGTACCCATCATCCTTCAAGGGTGAAGGGTAAATAGGCAGCAGCCAGATCGCGTCGACTCCCAAATCCTTTAAATAATCCAGCTTCTGAGTAAGCCCAGGTAAATCTCCGATACCATCAGCATTAGAATCGAAGAAAGCACGTACATTAAGTTCATAAAACACAGCATCCTTATACCAGAGTGGATCGTTGCTCATATTATTATTGTCTCTCCATTAGATAGGAAATCTCCATTCTTCAGCTCTTATTCTCAACAATTATCCCTTCATGGCTGCGCAGGTGCAATTCAGTCAGCTCAACTTTCTCTTCACGATCCAGGTAAGTGGAAAGGACAATAAGACCCATACCACCTTTGTTGAGTTGCAAGGTCAAATCTTGTGCAGAAAAATTAAGCACAATGGTTAGTGAGGAGTGACCGGGGAGGTGCCTGCGGAATGCAAAGCAGTCCTTGTGGATACCATCGATGGGGGAGTAGCTGCCAATTTGCAATACGGGTTTTGTTTTGCGGTAAGCCAATAATTTGCGATAAAGGTTCAACAATGAATTGGATCGCTGAAGCTGTGCTGCTACATTATTCTGCTGGTAATCCTCATTCAATGGCAGCCAAGTCCCTGGTGCTTGTGGTGGCGAAAAACCGGCATGGGGGCTGTCATCCCACTGCATCGGTGTCCTGTAGCCGTCTCTCCCCAAACCAGGTACCCGCTTTCCCCAGGGATCCTGCTGTTCTGCGGGTAGGATGGGAACATCAGTTATACCGATCTCATCCCCGTAATATATGGTCGGGGTGCCGCGCAAGGTGAGCAACAGCATGGCTGCCAAGCGGGCGGCTTGAGTTCCTAAGCGGCTGGTTAAACGCGATTCATCGTGATTGCCTAAGACATAGTTTGGCCAGGCACCAGGGGGCAGGACGTTTTCCAACGAATCAACAATACTCCTAACTTTATCAGCCCGCCACTCGACGCCCAATAGCTGAAAGTTGAATGGTAAATGCAGTTCGTCTAATTCGCGGCCAAAATAGCTGGCCCACTTCTGCCAATCAAAAATATGCACTTCACCGATTGAGACACGCGGTCTGTCCGTACTGAATTCATCGAGCAGCTGGCGCCATTCCCGATAGATTGGATGAATATCAGAGTGAGCCTGGTCGTGGAGGTGGATTTGGGCATCATATTCACCTAAGGACTTATGCAAAGTGCGGTCAACTGTGGGTTTGAGGGGGTTGTCGCGCAATTCTGGGTCTTTCATGATGAAATGCACGACATCGATGCGGAACCCATCCACACCTCGCTCGAGCCAGAAACGGAGCACATCTGACATGGCTGACTTGACCTGGGGGTTGCGCCAGTTCAAATCAGGCTGTTCTTTGAGGAAAGAATGCAAATAATATTGGCCAGTATCTTGTTCCCACTCCCAGGCTGAGCCGCCAAAAACGCTCAACCAATTGTTGGGTGGTGAGCCATCTGGTTTGGCATCCTGCCAGATGAACCAATCTCGCTTTTGGTTAGTGCGGGAACTACGTGATTCCACAAACCAGGGATGCTGATCGGAGCAGTGGTTGGGGACGAAATCGATGATGATTTTAAGACCGCGTTGGTGTGCTTTCGAAACCAAAAGATCAAATTTCTCCAGATCCCCAAATATTGGGTCAACATTCGTATAGTCAGCGACATCATAGCCGAAATCAGCCATTGGAGAAGGGTAGAATGGTGATATCCAGATCGCATCAATCCGTAAAGTATCAGACAAGTAATCTAGGCGTTGAATGATCCCCGCTAAATCACCAATCCCATCACCATCAGAATCCATGAAGCTGCGTGGGTAGATCTGGTAGATCACTCCGCGCTGCCACCATAAATAATTGCTTTTAGAATTCACTTATATTATTTCCTCTAAATAGTTCAATCATTTTCTGGAACCATAGAGTTTTAAGAAGCGGTATGGGTAGCTTTCCTCCACGGCGCTGGCCTGATCCAATTTTTCAAGTTCTTCTTCAGTAAGTCGCAAATCTATGGAATCCAGATTGTCATCCAGCTGTTCCATCGTGCGTACACCCAATATCACCGAATCGACTGCCGGTCGTGACAGAAGCCAGGCCAGGGCGATCTGCGAATGGGTAACCCCAGGGTGATGGCTAATGATCTCTTCTATCACCTTAAGAATTTCCCAATTCCTATCTGTTGAGCGGCGATCCCAGGCTTCTTCATCGTGATCTGGGGTGGTGGCTAACCGTCCTTCACCTGGTGATTTTGGACGCTGGTCAGCATGATATTTCCCGCTTAAGAATCCGCCTCCTAAAGGTCCCCAGGGTGTGAGGCCGACACCTTCTGAAAGGCATAAGTCAATGAATTCAGATTCGATATCCCGTACGACGAGAGAGTACTGGTACTGGGCAGCGATGAAGCGCGGCCAGCCATTGGCATCGCTGACTGCCAACGCTTTCATCAACTGCCAGGCTTTGAAATTCGATACGCCAATATAGCGAACTTTGCCTTGAGCTACGAGGTCATCCATAGCCCGCAGGGATTCATCAATGGGGGTCACCGGATCCCAACAATGCATATAGAGCAGGTCGATGTAGTCAGTATTCAGGCGACGCAGGCTATCTTCAACACTCTGTAGGATGTGATAACGGGATAGACCCTCGTCATTAGGTCCATCGCCAGTAGAAAAGCGCACTTTTGTCGCTAATACAACCTTACTTCGGCGGTCTTGGATTGCTTCTCCAACGATTTCCTCCGAGCGCCC
>JBFFIU010000370.1:0-3528 GCA_041556275.1 Anaerolineales bacterium
AGTTCAATGCTGTGCCTTCCGGCTCCACAACCAATGTCCAGAACCTTGTCACCTGGTTTTATATCAATGATAGAGAGAATGAAATCTATTTCCTTTGCAGTTCTCTCTGGAGTCAGCAATGGATGATGGAGATATGGCGAACCTCGATCAAAGAAATTTGGTTTCATTTGAGTTAAAAGATATGAAAGAGATTACGAAATTGAATGAATGTTTACTCAGGTGGAGCATGGAGATTCCCACTCACGGTAGGAAAATAAACATTGCGCTTCTTTCAGAGGCTATCGCGGATATCGAGCATGGGTATTTCTCGGCGTTCAACCTCATAGAGCGCTTCAAACGGTAATACTGCCTGCTGATCTTGAGCAACAGCAGCCCAATCTGATATCCAATTCGCATCGATGCCATCCACATCATCCACCACACGCAACCGGTCGATATTATAGGTTTGCATGAGAGACTTCACCTCTGCAACCACACTCTCAGCTGAACGTATACGAAATTCTTGCCCATGCACTGCATCGGCACACCATTGACAACCATAGGGACAGCCACGTGACACAGATATCGATAAGGAAGCGTATCCATTTTGTTCCTTCCAGACCTGTAAATACTTTTCGATATCAATCATGTCTCTGGCGGGAGGCGGCAGCTCATCCAAATTGAGCAAATATTTGCGACGTGGGTTGACCACTACATTGCCATTTTCATCTCGGTGGGCAATCCCTGGCATACCTACTAGAGAGGAGAACCCGTTTTCGTCGACTTTCATTGCCTCCAGGATTTTCACTAAGGTCAATTCCCCTTCGTGGTGCACCACAAGGTCAACCGAATGATCACAAAGATAATATTCTGGTGTATATGTTGGATCAGGACCGCCGACAATAACAAAAGATCCGGAATCTTTGGCCATTTCCGCTAATTCAAGAACCATTTCCCGATTGGGTTTGACAGCTGTGATGCCCACTACTTTTGGATTATGCTTGTCCAGCGCCTTGATAAAATCCTGATCCCCATCCATGAAGGTGCCATCAAAGATTTCCACCTGGAAATCTCGATCGCGTAAGAAGGCTCCCAAATATAGTAAACCGAGCGGGAAATACGGGCTCATCAGCTCCCGCTCCGCCTCATTTTGGCTTAGAAAAACTGGATTCACAAGCAGGATATCAATTGACATATTGAATCTCCTAACGATACTTAATAGTTGCTTAATACCGATGAAATATTATTACAACCTTTTGGAGTAGAATTATAGAAGAATTTTATTACACAATTATGAACCTTACATTAGCCATTTATTTGATTTACAGAATTCGAACCCCCTCACGACCAGATTGTAAATGGCTTGGAAGATCGTTTGCAACAGAAATCTGTCCAGGTCCATTAAAAGGAAAGTTAGGAAATCAAGATGAGTTTACTCCAGCTTGCCCTCTTGGGCGCCGTAATTGGTGTACCCTTGGGTTATGCCCTCCAGAGAACGAACCTGTGCTTCAATAGCGCCTACCGGGAAGTCGTTTTGCACCGCAGAACGGTGTTGCTGCGATTGATAGGGCTGGCAGTCCTGATCCAGATGATCGGTTTAGCCCTGCTGATCCAATTCAATGTGGGGGGCGTGAGCACTAATATTGTTCCATTTTTTGTTATCGCAGCCATGATCGGTGGATTCTTCTTCGGTCTCTCAATGGTATACGCTGAGGGCTGCTCGAGCACAGTCTGGTATCGAGTTGGCAATGGCAACCTGGGAGCATTCGTCACACTGATTGGCTTTGCTCTCGGAGAATGGGCGTTAAGATTTGGGCCTCTGATTGGATTGCAGAAGGCACTACAAAGCTTTGAAGTGACACTTGATAGTGGAGATCCGGCCACATTACCCAATGCAATAGGGCTAAATTCCTGGTTGGTAATTATTCCGCTTGCGGCCTTATTGGGTTGGTGGCTTTTGCGGGGTAAATCGGGATCCTATTTGGGGGGATGGGATTGGCGAAAAGGTGGTTTAGTTCTCGGCATCATTGGCACATTAGCCTGGGTTGTCTCCTGGCCAACGGGCTGGGCATACGGAGTAGGCGTGGTTGGTGGAACGGGTGAATTCGTGCAAATATTCATCGATGGTCCAGGTGTGTTAAATTGGGGCTCATTCCTCGTGCTAGCAATGCCGGTCGGCGCCTTCATTGCTGCCTGGCGGGTCCGTGAACTGCGCTGGCAGATACCCAATCTATCCAGCACATTACGCATGTTCACCGCCGGTCTGGCCATGGGACTCAGTGCTGCCATCGCAGGTGGATGCAATATTGGTCATGGTTTTACCGGTGTACCTACGCTTGCACTCAGCAGTCTAACGGCAACCATCTTCACTTTCTTAGGTGCCTGGTTGGGAAATTATCTGCGCTTTATTCGCTCCCAACGCATCCCCCTATCAAAGATAAAAATAAATCCTTGATTGATCCAAGGCCAAACAGCCCAAATCAATAAGATAAATACCGGAATGTATTCAAGCAACCGGACGATGTCATATTCACGCAGATCATTCGGATCGAAATAAGTTAAATATGACAATGCAACCGCGATCGAAAGATAAAGCCAGGGCCAAATAAATCGTCTAATTTGAGACACTTCATCTCCTCTTGGTAATAAAAAAGGTAAGAAGGGAAGGATAAATACGACATACCAGGGATGAACCGTGTGTGTAAAGAGAAGATATGCTCCGATCGGAATTATGGAAAGACGGATCAAAATTAATGTGCGGGTGAGATAATTCGCCCGCTGCGGGGAATCCATACGCCATGCCCACCACCCGGTCAGCAGAGAGACGAGGATGATAACGGAAGAGGTTAATAATCTTGCTATCAGGATCGGCTCCTGCCCGACTGCTTCAATGGGTACCGCCCCAGGGGTCCGGTAGCCACTTAAACCAACTTCCAACCAATGATATATGCTGCTGTTAAAATTCCACCAGCTCATGAAAATCCTCGTTGCGCCAAAAACACCGACACCATCTAAGGGACCGCTGATCCCCCAGCCGGCGCTAAAAGCAAAAGCGGATAGTATGATGAGAATGATCCCTAAATATAAGAGGGTCCATTTCCAACGCCATCGTCTCAAAAATATGGGTACCAGGAGGGCTGGCAGGCCTTTCGTTAATGTTGCAGCGGCCATCGCTAGAATGACACCAAAGTTGAATATGCTCTCGCGTCGGGGGAAATTAAAAGTTTGAATCATGAGCCAAAAAACAAATATAACCAGCAAGACCATCCAAGCATCGACGACATGCGCGCCGTTCGCAAATTCTGAAATGATGAGCGGATTCCAGAGATAAATTAACACCCCTACCGAAGGAATGGATAACCGCCTCAGGCTATCAAATACAAGCCAACCAATCAACAAATCCAGAAAGACGGATGTAAGTCGGAATGAGAAAACGCTTTCGGGAATTATCCCATTTACTGACAGGAAGATCAGTTGTGCGGCTGGCAAGTAGGGAGACGCCATCCAATTATGATTTACGAGAGCTCTCAACGGAATTTCATAGCTATC
>JBFFIU010000371.1:0-3514 GCA_041556275.1 Anaerolineales bacterium
GAACGAGTTCACCGGTGAGACAATCGGTAAACGACCGTTAACTCAAAGCAGTAGACCTCGATTTCGAATGAAGTTGTTCGTGAGCCATCCTTGCTCACTGAAATGGATCACGATTTTAGTTTCTATTACACGAAAAGGGCACCAGTAATCTCCCACTTCAAATACCGTTAATTGAAAATGGATCCTTGAGTTTGGTCGGCTGTACGGTACGATAAATAATACTTATGGAAAGATTGTCTTTTCATAAACGCTATTTATAAAAAAAATGCATCAATTTAACATTGGAGACAACTTTGTTATAAAAAGCACATATTAGAAAACCTGACCTATCCCAATCATAGGCCCCAATACGCTCTCCTCCTCCCTTGGCAGCAGGGATCTCTCCACGTGATAAGTAAGTAGGTACAGCTGCTTAGCAGCAAAGTGACAATGATTACTTAACTGATATTGGATTACCCCATTACCCTGGCAAATGCTACCCTCTCCCCATCGAAAACATTCAGCTCACGACCGAGTGGTTTGAGATAAAGCTCATGGTACTCGGCTGCCCCCACATCATCTATTAGCTTCAATCCACGGTCGGACAGGTACTGTTCCAGTTCAGCTTGATCAAGACCGAATATCATTGGTGACCCTACTCTTCTGGCAAACGATAGAAATGGCCCCATCCATTCAGGGCGATCGGTGCCATCGATTATCCCCCGGCGAACGTAGGTAAACACTATCGCGCTTCCAGCTCCAGAAACATCTGAGACAAATTCAAGGGTATTGCTTACTGCCTCGGCTGTGAGGTATTGGGTCACTCCCTCCCAGATGAAAAGCGTTCGCTTCCCTTTTTGAAAACCCGCATCTGCCAAAATATCACCCAAGTCCTGCTGATCGAAGTCCATCCCGATCAACGTTACATTTTTCGGAACTGCCCCCAATACGCTCTCAAGACGATTTTCCTTCAGTTTTCGTGTCCCGGGAAGATCGATTTCAAATACCTGGACTTGATCCATACCGGGGATTCGATGAGCCCGAGTATCAAATCCCGCCCCGAGGATCACCACTTGGTCGAGCCCTTCTTCCAATGACCTTTTCAATAAGTCATCAATATAGCGTGTCCTGCACAGGATCGCTCCCAATGAACCAGGCATTCGCCGTTCACGTAAGGACAAAACCACGCCCCGCAATCCTGGCAGATATACCAGTCGAAATAACACCTGCCAGCTAAACGGAAGAAGTTTAAGCGCAAAGGGATCTTCAAAGAGCCTCTTATCTACAGGGTAATATAATTCAATGACTCGTGTTGCTGCTGTGGCAACTCCTGCAAAGCTCTCACTGAATATTTTCATATACTTTATCGCTCTGAATGGATGTCTCAGCAGCCTGTTTTATTCTTCGTTGAGTTGATGATCTCGGACTTTTGGCAAGCGCCGAATTCATCATATTTGACGGTCTTTTCAGGTGCTTTCGCGGGATTATTGAGTTAGTTGGTCACCGGTTTTATGGATTATTCCGCAAGAACAGGGATGCGCTGGCGAACGAACCACAAGGGGAGAATCATCAAGCAGAGACTGGCCGCGCCTCCCACCACCAGGCCAACCAGGGGGCCAATAGCAGGAGACGGACCAAGGAGATCGAACAGGATCACCGGTCCGAAGAAGAAGAACAAGCAGACCAGCAGGCAAACCCCACTGACCAAAAATCCCAGGCAGCCAAGGGCGCCCTGTGAAATGCGGCGCGGGTCTTCCCATTCGAAATTTGCACCGATCACGCCAAAAGCCAGGTTTAAACCCGTTATACCCGCCACAGTGAGGGTGACCGCGATCAGGTTATAGGCAAGCGTATCCAGGCTGACGCGTTGCAGCAAGGAAGTGATCAACAAGAATATCCAACATAAGATCAGCGTGGGCAAATAGGCAACCAGAAACTTGCCTGCAACCAATCTGGGGGTGCTCACTGGTGCAGATTTGATCAGCCAATACTGCTTTCCTTCCAGGGAGAAGCTCATCCCAGCCAGTCGGGAGAGCAGCGACCAGCTGATGAAAAGCGAGATGCCGACATTGGCAAAGAGCATTAGCTTCCTCATCACCTCAATCAAAACAGCCGGCGCATCTCCCCGCCCTGTTGGGGGTTCGCCACCGCGCCGGACGAGCATGACAGCATAGATGATGCCGAGGATCAGCGGGGTGACCAATTGCGATAGGCTGCGCAGATCACGGCGCAGGACGAGGAAATCTTTAGCCAGGATAGCGCGCACCGGACCAGGCAGCAGGCGGTCGAATAATGTGAAAACTATCGGGCGGGTGGTCACTCTAGAAGGTTCACGGCGAGTTTTCTTCCCTCGGCGAGAAGAAACTTGCACCGAAGCCCATCCAGAATGGTAAAGTCGCTCGGCTGTGTTCAGGGAAATGGCAAAGATCCCTCCACTGAGCAACAGAGTGATCGCAAGGGATCCAATCCCGCTCAGCCACTGCCCCTGCCCGATCGCCACCAGGCCACTCCCGGCCCAGGCCAGAGGAGATAACGGAGAATTAATCCGCTCCAGCTGCATCAAGGCCAAAGAAGCCTGCTCGCCTGAAATTTCCGCAAAATTGCCCAGCTGGCCAGACTGTGAGCAGAGTATAGAAACGATAGCCACCAGAAATCCGAGTATCTCCGCCACGCGACGGGCTGGGAACACCCGCACCACTCCCATTACTACCAAACTCGCGATTCCAGCTGCTGTGAACGTCAGCAGGGTTAGTACAAGCACCACCAGCGGGTAATAAAGGAGATTATAGCCTTGAGAGATTCCCAACCCAAACAGAACTGGGAGCCCAAAAAGCAGGATCAGGGCATAATTAGGCATAATGGCCTGCATCTGTTTTGAAAGGAAGACCGCCCGGATAGGTAATGGGGAAGAGAGCAGAAAATCCATATCACCTGCCAGGTAGAGCGCTTGCAGCAATAACCCAAAACTGGTGATCAGGATGACGACAAAAGCCAGGGAGACAACCATAATTGGTATGTTAGCCAGCAAGCTGTTGGGATCGGGGACAATCTGTGCCAGTTGGGGCGAGCTGAGCACTCTCAGGACCAGGTAGCTGATCACAAAGGCAACGACCAGCACGGCGAGTAAAACCAGGCCCAACACGACCATGCCGACTTTGTTCCGCAGGCGAGCACGGCGAAATCCGCTTAAGAAGATCACCCCGCGCAAACGTAACAGCTTCCAGACCGAGGACCATAAGTTCGAACCGGGCGTCGCTACCAGAGTCACTTTAGCACCTCTGCGATCTCTGCGTATTCAGCGCCTCCAGTTAAGCTGAGGAAGATATCCTCCAGGCTGGTTTCCCCTTTGCCAAGCGCGCGCAGCTCCTGCATCGTACCCACCGCGATCAGCTGACCTTCATTGATGATCCCGATCCGGTCGCACATGCGCTCAGCGATTTCAAGAATATGGGTAGAAAGGAACACCGCTGCTCCTCTTTCAGCGAGCTGCCGGAGAATATCCTTGATCATGCGGGCGGAGCGTGGGTCCAGGCCA
>JBFFIU010000372.1:0-3509 GCA_041556275.1 Anaerolineales bacterium
AGCGACCAGCTTCCGCTTCGACGCTTCGGACCTGATGCCGGGCGAGGTGGGTGCTGGTTCCTTCTGGACCGGGATGACCGACTACGTCAGCGGCTTATCCGACCTGGATACTGCCCTGGCTGAGATCGACGCCTCCTGGCCGCAGTAGCCTTATCAAATAAATCTAGGATTGCCAGTCCTTTGAGGACTGGCAGTCCTACCTATAAGGAGTTGGCTCATGGCACAACTTGATACTCCAATTGAAGAACGCGATATTAGTGCCGGAGCGAGATTTATCGCTTGGCTTGGACGTATATTCCTGGCCGTGATCATCCCTCTGATTGCATTTCTGGTGATCTATGCCGGCTTCATCTTTTTGCGGGATAGCGATGCGCCCAGATGGGTGATCACCATCATTGCCATCATCTGGGGTGTCGGTGGTATAGCTCTGTTGTATTGGGTGTTCAACGGCATCGTCGAACGGTTACCAGATGAATGGACGCTCCGCCTGCAGCCTTTCGTTTTTGTTGGCCCAGCTATCGCGATCCTGCTCTGGTATCTGACCCTGCCTGTTTACCGCACCTTCTGGCTCAGCCTTTTCGATCGTGATGGATTCCCGGGCGATTTCACCGTCTTTAACCCATTAACATGGCCGGCTGCCATTCAAAGTGAGTCCTTCATCGGTGTGACGAACTATGTGGCTATCTTCACTGAAAGGCTACTTCAGGAATCTTTTCGCAATAACCTTATGTGGATTGTTTTCGGCAGCACAATGTCCGTGGCTACCGGCCTGTTCGTGGCCTGGTTGGCTGACCGCAGCAAGTTTGAACGCGTATCCAAATCGTTGATCTTTTTGCCGATGGCGATTTCATTTGTTGGCGCTAGCGTGATCTGGAATTTTATGTACGAAGTTAGACCTATCGACGCTCCCCAAATTGGGGTATTCAATGCCATTGTTGTGGCTTTAGGCGGACAGCCTCAACTCTGGGATAAGTGGGTTGCGATAGCCCCCTGGAACAATCTGTTTCTGATCCTGATAGTAATTTGGTTGCAGACTGGTTTTTCCATGGTGTTGTTCTCCGCTGCGCTTAAAGGCATTCCAGAAGAGATCATCGAAGCCTCTCGGGTCGATGGTGCCACGGAAATGCAGATCTTCTTCCGCATCATGATCCCTTCTATCATGGCCACCATTATCACCGTCTGGACTACGATCGTCATCTTCACTCTGAAGATTTTCGATATTGTCTGGGTGATGACCGGCGGGCAGTTCGGTACCCACGTGATCGCCACCCAGTTTTACCGCCAGTCATTTACAGCTCGCAATTCGGGCTTCGGCTCGGCCATCGCCATTATCTTGCTCCTGACTGTTATCCCGGTCTTGATTTACAATCTGCGTCAATTCAGGGAAGGAGAGGCTTTCTAAGATGGGCACACAATCGCGAACACAAGCTATTATTGTTAACGGTACCTTGCTCATCCTGGTGATCATTTGGAGTATCCCCACGCTGGGCTTGTTTGTCTCCTCCTTCCGCGATCGTTTTGACATCCAGGTATCGGGATGGTGGACGGTATTTCCACACCGCGAGTGGCAGACTGTCACCACTCTGGATCCGCAGGAGTTGGGTCTGGACCCCCAAGGGGAGATGACGGTGGAAGGCGTAACTGGAACCTTCGAAGAGCTGCGAGAGGGTATCCAGTCTGGAGACGTGCGCGTCACCTGGGTGGGCAACAGGCGCCTGGGACGCATCGAAGTCCAACAGCAGTCCTGGGCCGTGAACTGGAATTTCACTATCGACAATTACAGGGAGGTCATCGGAGGCGTTGATCGAGAAGTCACATTCCCAGATGGGACAGTCCAGGTCGTGCCGGGACAGGATATGTCGCAAGCCTTTTTGAACAGTTTCGCAGTGACTATCCCCTCAACGGTTATCCCGATCTTGATCGCCGCATTTGCGGCTTACGGTTTCGCCTGGATGAACTTCCCAGGCCGACGGACCTTTTTCATCATGATCGTGGCACTGCTGGTCGTTCCATTGCAGATTGCATTGGTTCCAATCCTTATGGACTATAATCGATTAGGCCTGAATGGAACCTTCCTGGCGATTTGGTTAGCGCACACCGGCTTTGGGCTGGCGCTGGCAACTTATTTGCTGTTCGGTTATATCAGCACTCTGCCGCGCGAGATGTTGGAGTCCGCTTTTATCGACGGCGCCTCTCATTTCACTGTGTTCACTCGTTTGATCCTGCCCTTATCGGTGCCAGCTCTGGCTTCCTTTGCTATCTTCCAGTTCCTGTGGGTGTGGAATGATTACCTGGTCGCCCTGGTTTTCCTGGGTGTTGATCCGACCTTTAAGGTCCTCACTCAACGGCTGGCTGACCTGACCGGCACTTATGGTCAATCCTGGCATTTGTTAACCGCCGGTGCGTTTGTGACTATGGTTTTGCCGCTGGCAGTCTTCATCGGGCTGCAGCGCTACTTCGTGCGTGGCTTGATGGCTGGTTCAGTGAAAGGATAGCATCTTCCAGAATACTCCACGATTAGACTATCCCGGATGCGTGACCTGTTGATTTTATATTGAAATTTTACTCAACAATCGAGCTTCGACGAAGGTCTGACCGCGCCAGATGAGCATTCCAGGTCATCTGAACTAACTCCATGTCACGAAGTAATAATTTCGGATTCGACTGGCTCTTATGGTTTTTGTGGATCATGGCTACTACGCTGGGCTGGGTTATGAGCCAGCTGCTCTTACCCAATATCGGTCCTGTGGTGGCTGGTTTCGCGATCGGCATCATGCAGTGGTTGGTCATAAGGGATCGCATCCGGAATGCCTGGCGATGGAGCTTAGCTACGGGTATTGGTTGGGGGATCGGGTCAGGCATCGTATTATTTGCCATCCCAGATGAAGTTGTAGTTCCTTACGGCATCATAATTGGTGCAACAACCGGAATCACCCAATGGCTAATCCTACGTAGTGAGATTTTCTTTTCTGGATGGTGGATCCTGATCAGCATCATTGCCTGGTTCACAGGTCTATCGATGATACCCGGATTACTGACCACTGGTACCCTGCCCGGTGTGTTGTCTGGCATCGCCTTGGAATTACTGTTACGTAATCCAAAACCAACAACAGATGTGCAAGTTGATGTCGGATAACCTTCAGCGATTATTCGATGAATACCTCAATATTAACAAGATAGAGTGATAAGCCATGAGATATAAACCATTAGGTAGCAGCGGGTTGATGGTCTCCGAACTGTGCCTGGGCACGATGATCTTCGGTGAAGACAGCCAACGCAGTACACCCACAGCTGAGGCAAAAAGAATCATCCACCACTATCTGGATATAGGCGGCAACCATATCGATACGGCTAATGTTTACGCCAGCGGGCGCTCGGAGGAAATCGTTGGAGAAGCAATCCAAGACCGCCGAAGTAAGGTTGTATTAGCGACAAAAGTGCGCTTTTCTACTGGCGATGGACCTAATGACGAGGGTCTATCCCGTTATCACATCCTACAGAGTGTTGAA
>JBFFIU010000373.1:0-3506 GCA_041556275.1 Anaerolineales bacterium
CCTCGATTGTGGTAAAGTAAAGGATCGTTCAGCCAGGCCGGGTTTTTGGCAGTTTCCTCTCCGGCCGGAACCGTCGGCATATAGGGAAACGAGTTTGAGTTGACCTCAGGGAACGTGTAGGGGTCCTGACCATAATAAGCGAAGTCGCTATCGTCAAAGGGAACCTGATTCACATCGCGATAGGGGAACTCACTTTTGCTGCGATACCCGGCGTTACCTTCCAGCTGGATTACATCCGCGGTGTGGTTGGTGACGACATCCATAAAAACCTTGATACCTCGGCTGTGTGCCTCGTCGATCAAAGCCTGCCACTCTGCATTGCTCCCCAGGTGAGGATCGACTTGGTTGAAATCCAGAATCCAGTAGCCATGGTAGCCAGACGAATGCCCGTAAAGGTTGGTTGAATCCGGTTGAACGGTCTTGTTCAGATAAATGGGCCCAACCCAAACTGCAGTCACACCCATATTCTCTAGATAATCCAGTTTCCCTTGCAAACCGGCCACATCACCGCCATGATAGTATCCCCGGTCGCTAGGCAGGAACCCATGGGTGAGCACATTTTCCTGATCATCGTTTTCCACACACGGTCCAGCATAATTCCCGCAGTTGTTGTTGGGATCACCATTGGCGAAGCGATCGGGAATGGCGAAATAGAGTATCTGATCCTGGAAGGGATGCTGGAGGACCGGGCGCACGAGATCTTCATCGCCGGGTTCTACGCCACCTTCAAGCGTGATCGCTAAGACGTGTGTCACCGGATCGTAAGTGAAGGTGACGACCTGATTTGAGCCAACGCTGAAGGGGATATTGGGGCCGTCCGGTACACCACCGGCACCGTAGTTCTCATCCCAGGACTCGTTGTGAGCCACTTTGGCCTCGTAATCGCCATCAGGGATATCTGCGGTGGAGAAGGCATAGACGCCATCACCGTCTGCATCCTGTAGCCAGGAGCGCAAGCAGCTAGGGTCCCAATCCCCAGGACAACCCAGCTCACTCTGGAAGCTACCAGGAACGGTGGCGATAATCGAGTTGACATTGTCCGTGATCCAATGACTCTTGTGGTCGTAGTAGAATTTGACGTTAGTCGGGTCAGCCAAGTTGAGGGGGATGTTGGGTCCATCGCGCACACCACCCTCGCCATAGTTCTCATCCCAACTGCCGTTAAGAGCCGCTTTGTACTCCCAATTCCCGGCAGGAACAGAGAATACCTGCTGCCAGATGTCATCGTCCCAATCGTAGGCCAAGTTGGTAGCGACGCATTCCGGCTGCCAATCTGCTGGGCAGCCCAGCTCAGACTGCAGGCTGCCTGCAATGGTGACGCTGGAGGGTCCAGGCGGCAGGGTTGGGGCCGTGCTGATGGTCATTATGTTGGTAGCCGAGATAAACTCGAATGTGACTGTCTCGTTGACACCGACTGTGAACGGAATATTGGCGCCACCAGGAACCCCGCCTTCGCCATAGTTCTCATCCCAGGCCTCGTTGATAGCCACCTTGGCCTCATAGTTGCCAGCCGGGATGGCGCTCGTCGAAAAGCCGTAAATGCCATCACCATCGGTATCTTGGAGCCAGGAGCGCAAGCAGCCTGGATCCCAGTCTCCAGCACAGCCAAGCTCAGACTGAAAGCTTCCCGGAGCGACAGCAATGCGAGTGCTTATGTTATCCGTGACCCAGTGGGACTTGTGGTCGTAGTAGAACTTTACGCTGGTTATAGCGCCGAGGTTGAGGGAAATGTTGGGTCCATCTTGGACACCGCCTGCGCCGTAGTTCTCGGACCAGCTATCATTAAGGGCAGCTTTGTACTCCCAGTTTCCGGCCGGTACATTAAAAGTGCCCTGCCAGACGTCATCCTCGCCATCATAAGTGAGGTACGTTGAAGCACAGTCCGGCTGCCAGTCGCCAGGACAGCCCAGCTCAGACTGCAGGCTGCCTGCAATGGTCACGTTGATAGGATTTGGAGTGTGGTCGGCAGACACACCTAATGGCAGCAGAATTAATATAAATACAAAAAATAACACAATGCGTGACTTAGTCATTTTAGCTCTCCCTTGTAACTTAATCTAGATTTCCTATCGAATGCAAACACAGATTAATCTTGATTTTGTTTCGTTGACTGAAGAGATTAATTTTGTTAATTTAGACACCGATAAAAGTGTTGATTAACCACAAGATCTATATCAAGAGAGTTTCAGGCTATCCTGGTATTTTCGATGGAGGGTCGTTGATTTACTTCGGAGATTGGGTCGAGGTTGGCTGCTTCGTGATAAACCTGGGCAAGATTTAAAGAACCTGCTTATATATGTTCTACTCTCACCTCCCCTAAATAGGGATTATGTCGCCGGGTGATTTCATGAAGTATCAGGCTGGAATGCTTACACCCACCGCAATTTTACCCACCGCAAGAAAGTTTGATCTGAACACGAAATTAATACTATTTTATCAGATATCAATAATCCATACATAGAGAAATCTATATTATTCAAGAGTGACAAACAGAAGATTTACTTTATTCATAGCTTCAATAGCTGAAATCGCCATTCTGGATGTTCTTTCATGCTTTACATTCAGCGCCACTGATTGTCCAGATCATCTTAACCCTTCCCAAACCTCTCCATAAATTCATCAGTGTCCATCCAGAACTCGCTGCGCCGCGTTTCAAAAAAAGAGCGATGCCGTAGTGACCCAGGATTATAGGTCCACATCAGAGCCCAGGTATACAGATTCTCCCAGAATTCTCCAAACCTTCCAAGCGGGCTACGATAGGGGTAAATGGTGAAACCCAGGCGTCCGAACATACCACCCGTGCCCAATGGATCATTCAAATCGATCACAACCGTCACTCCCCCTACAGCTTCAACTTCCGCCAGCCTTTTATCCCTTTTCATCTCATTGGCAACATCCCTCAATGATTTCACAAATTGGCGATAAGCGCGGCGCGAGTAACCCAGGTCCGGACCGGTAGCTGGGAATTGAGGGCTATGCTCGTTCCAAAGATGTAGCTCCAATACTGGTGAACCTCGAGGGACTACACCCCCAGGGAGTGGAAGATCGTGACGCGCGCGTTCAAAGCTGAGACGCAGCCAACAGTCTTCTTCCTGGCTGAACTCAAAGACACCCTTCCTCTTGCGCATCAAGACATCGAAGCTGCGAACTATACGGCGCATCATTGAGATTTTCTTTTCTAACTTCTTGTCATTCGTCAATAATTAACTGAGTATATCCTTCTTGCCACTAAAACTCAGGATTCCAAATACCAATCGGCGCGGGACAGCGGTAGATGACCTTGCTCTTTGGCATCCTGCTTTACCAACAAGGATTGGTAAACATTGAGACGCCCGGCGGAAAAACCATAAGCGGAACCGGACATGAACAATCGCAAACCCTGTAGGTCGGTTCGGAGACGAATTCGAGCGCCTGTTGGTGATGTTCTTCCAAACGTCGCACCCAATTACGTAGAGTCAGGGCATAATGCTCCCGTAAGCTCTCCACATCACGCACCTCAAAACCGA
>JBFFIU010000374.1:0-3501 GCA_041556275.1 Anaerolineales bacterium
CCCTTTCCACGGGCATCATATATCCCATCAGCCATACGTCAAGGCGCAAATCGTCAGCCAGACCACGCAACAAGGTCATCGGGACATGGGTGTGAGCGTTCACCAATCCAGGCATGACCACCATTCCATCGCAGTCAATTATTTCTTGCGCTTGATAGGACGCGCGCAGTTGTTGGTCAGGTCCTACTGCCTGAATGCTGTCACCGGATATCGCCACAGCGCCAGGATCGAATTGGTTCAAGTCTTCATCCATGGTCAGGACAATGGCGTTCGTCAATAATATGTCGACAGATTCGGTCATCAGGGATACCTTTCTATTTGGTTTGCAGGGATATGTTCATGAGGGATTTTAATTATCAAGATCTACTCTCCCTTGCGGTTGATATTTGCGAATCAGGTCCAGGCATTGGTTCACTGCCCAGCGGATTGTATAACCAGGTGGACCGCCGTAATAAACAGGATAAACTGCTTTTTCTTCAGGTGTTACCATTGCAAGATATACTTTCTGGCGCTCTTTGCCAGGATGGATGCTGACACCAAAGGCAGCTTCAACGGATCGTTCATCTCGATAGGCTTCAACCATATCAAAGAGATCATCTTCGCTTACCTGGTTGGTCAATGCTTCTCCGCCCATAAAGGGACCCTCAGCTCCAGCGAGTCGGTGAATTAACTCGCCCCGTAATCCTGCCTCGATCACAGCCAGGTTCCATCCAATAGATTTGACATTATTTAGCGCAGCCTGTTCTAAGGTCTCCTTGTCTGCGCCATATATCCATTCTCCTAAACGCTCGCGCAGTTCGCGTTCTATGCTTCTGATTAGCAAATCTGCTTCTTCATCGGTTCTACCCTTGGCGGTGATGCGCACATCGACCTGTCCTGAATGAGCAGCTAATCCCACGGTAGGATTTGAAAGCGTTTCCAGATCGCCGATGCGGTCATCGATCTGAGATTCACCAACTCCGGCGGTATGGATTATCCGGGTTTTGATCACAGAATCAAGATTTAATCGCTGGTGTAAATATGGAATGACGGTGTTCTCCATCAGATGTTTCATCTCCTGGGGTACACCTGGCAGAGCGATGATGGCGCAATCCTTAGTTTCGACGATGAAGGCGGGAGCCGTACCAACCGGATTTTCAACCGCGATCGCTCCCTGGGGGACAAAAGCTTGGCGTTTGTTATTCTCGGTCGGGGTGCGCCCATAGCGTCGGTAGCGTTCCTGAATCTGGTCCCAAAGTTCAGTGCGAAATTCAATCTCCACACTAACTGCTTCGGCGATCGCCTGGCGGGTAGGGTCATCAACCGTTGGACCCAGGCCTCCGGTTGTGATGATGATATCTGTTTCTGGCAGACTGTGTTGTATGGCCTGGGCGATGCGTTTAATATTATCACCTACGGTAGTTTGACGGAAGAGATCGATCCCTTGTTCGCGCAGCTTGTGTGACAAATACCGGGTGTTGGTATCCAGGATCTCACCAAGTAAGATCTCGGTTCCAATGGTCAGGATCTCAGCGGAGGCCATTTTTTATTGGTGGAGGCGAAGGATTGCAACTGTCTAAATAACATTGAATTCTTCTATCAAACTGTCCTGTTCAAAGCGGGACAAATCAAGTGAGGAAATATCAACGCTGGATGATTTACCGTCCAGGACAATTTCACTCATTAATTTACCAGCTATTGGTCCGTGCATAAAGCCATGACCGGAGAAACCAGCACAAACGTAAAAACCATTTACAGGTGTCGTCCCTATGATCGGATGCGCATCGGGAGTATTTTCATAAAGTCCGGCCCAATGGGATAGCAAACCCGCATTTTCGAGCATCGGCATCCTGGCGGTGGCAGCTTCTAGATGGCGCAGCTCCCAAGAAGGGTCTACCTGTTGATCGAATCCGGGTTTTTCAAACGGGTTTGACATTCCGGTCAATAAACCATCGCCTTCTCGGTGGAAGTACAGAGATTGGGCAAAATCGATCACGAAAGGGAAATCATCGGGGAGATCAGGCAGTGGAGAGGTGGTCAGCATCTGCCTGCGCAGAGGAGTGATGGGAATATCTACACCTGCCATTCGACCGATCGATCCTGCCCAGGGACCGGCTGTATTAACCACCAGAGAAGTGTTGATCTTCCCTGCTGAGGTCTCAACAGCGATGACTCGGCCTGATTTGCGTTCAATACCCGTTACAATGACACCAGTGAAAGTTTTTGATCCTAGACGATTGGCTGCTTGGATATATCCCATTACTACACTGTTGGGATCGACAAGACCTTCTTTGGGGTGATAAGTTCCCGCTAAAATATCATCGAGAGCCATCATCGGCAGGCGTATGCGGATTTCATCCCCATCTAACCACTCAGTCATGACACCCAAGCGGTGCTGCAGTTGAACGTTGCGCCGAAATATCTCCAGGTCTTCTGGACGGGAGAGAATGATTAAATAACCGCATTGGCGAAAGTCAATCGCTTGCCCGATCTCATCCTCAAACCGTTCCAACATCGGCAGGCTCAGCATGGAAAGGCGGACATTAACCTCTGTAGAGAACTGGTAGCGAACACCGCCTGCGCAGCGCCCGGTGGCACCCTGACCGTAAAACTGTTCTTTTTCCAGAAGAATTACATTTTTCTGTCCCCGCGCCGCTAAATGGTAAGCTGTGCTGGCACCCATTACACCGCCCCCGATGATGACGATATCAGCAGTTCTTGGTATTTCCATTCTTTGTTCCGATGTTTTTTACCTAGTTACAACGCTCCTGCGTTGTAACTAAAATCAAATTAAAGTGGTACCTTTCGTCCAAGCCCCATCTTTTGGGCGTTATGCAGCGCTAATTGAGCCGCGGCGGCATCCTGGACAGCGATGCCGACAGATTTGAAGAAAGTAATCTGGTTTGGATCCACACGCCCCGGTTTATCTCCTGCCAGGATCTCACCCAACTCGGCATAGATATGTGCCTCGGTGATCCAGCCTTCCTGGATGGGCTGCAGGATGTCCCCGGCTTCGCTCATGGTTGCCTGGCGGGAATCAACGATGACTTGCGCGCGTTGAACGGTCTCTGAGGGAACCTCTTGCATCTCTGGTGTATAAGAGCCGACTCCGTTGATATGGACGCCGGGTTTTAGGTCTTGATCCATAAATACGGGAGTGGGTGAAGTTGTCGCGCAGCAAATAATGTCTGCTTGCGATACAGCCTGTTGTGGATTCTTAGCTGGGCGCACATCAGCGGGGATTGAGCCCAGGCCGGACATCTGCTCAATGAATTCGGCAATCCGCTCTCGCTGGGGATCGTAGACCCAGACAGTTTGGATGGATCGAACGGTGCAAACAGCCTCCAATTGTGTGCGGCTTTGCACCCCGGCTCCGAAGATGGCAGCAACCTGGCTCTCTGAACGAGCCAGGAGATCGGTCGCCGCACCGGAAGCAGCGCCCGTCCGGATTGCAGTTAGCATACCTCCTTCAAGGAGAGCCAACACCCGGCCAGTATCTGCCTCCAGCACCAGGACAGCCGC
>JBFFIU010000375.1:0-3465 GCA_041556275.1 Anaerolineales bacterium
AACTAATTACAATTATTCAAAAATCGACTGCCAATACAAGCTCTCAAACTGCCAAAAACCGCCAATCTCGAAGTGAAAGTAAGTAACAGAAGTATCGGTTCGGTTATTTTTAGATTAGATTCAGCAAACATCCTCCATTGTGCTGTGACAAAAACACCCGTAAAGGACCCGGCTCTCAGGGTCTGTGCGGGTTCAAGCTGATGCCAGGCCGATCAATCCGATCATCTCAATGCCGCTTCCATTTCCTTCAACATGCGCGTTACCGAACGAATACCGGAGCGGCGCGTGCGGTTGAAGGTGCCTTCGGAGATATAGAGCTGGGACATGATGTCCCGGTTGGGGCAATCTTCCAGGTAAGCCAGGTTCAAGATCAAGTATGGATACCACTCGCGCGGCGGCGGTTCACTGGCAGGCTCTCCATCAGGACGTAGTTTTTCCACGGCTTCAGTAACTACCGCATGGACCGCCTTACCTTGGTCAATATGGGTCACATCGCTGGTGGGTAAATGTCGGTGGACGAGCTTTAATTCCACCAGTGGCGTATCCCCCAGGTGAGCGAAATCGTATAAGTTGCGCAGGACATCTTCGACTACGGATAATGAGATCGATTCAGAAGATGTTATCGTTTCAGGATTTTGGGACTGTGCCAGCTGGGACAGCTGTGACAGGTACATCTTTTCTCTCTGTTCTATTTGGATGGCATCCGCTACCTGGTCGCTTGGGTAGAGCAGCAGCTGGACGTCCGCCTTCGAGAAATTGATCCCATTGACCGGTCTGCCGAAAATAATTGCGCCGATTTGTTCGCTGTTGCTGTAAAGTGGGATCAACAACGCCGCATCATCGAGAGGGGCAGGGTAGCTGTCCGGCTCGAGATGCCGCACATCGTCCATCCTGAGATCACCTATCGAGAGGGGCAGCTGCCTTCCCCGCCAATGGTAGCTGGCGATCTGTCGTAATTTATATGCCTCGAAAAGGGTGATCAAGCCATAGGTAGCTCTGACAGATGTACACATTGCCTCCAGGATGAGCGTGAGTCTGCTCTCTAAATCCTGTTCGCCAACTGACCTGGTGATACGTCGTAAATTGAAACGAATTGACCGGCGATCTTTGCCGTAGAAAAAGTAATCCAGCGTGTGGCGCGAGATGTCGATCAATGAATGGGTGATAATGGCCAGCAGCACGATAAATATATACACTAACCCAGGGACGTTAAAAATTTGGGCTGAAATCCATGTCACCAATAGATAGAAAGCGGTGATCAGACCCATGGCGATGGCGTTGTATACAAAATCCCTGCGTATAGTTCTGCCTTCTGTAATTGCGCTGTACCGGGCGACTCCGATCCCCAACAATATCACCCCAATACCGAGTAAGAATGAAAGGGAAACCCTGGGTATGGGGATGCCAAGTGTGGGCGCGAACAGCCCGATCGGACCGGTGAGCCCGGCGATCAGGGTAGCAATTGCCAGGATATTGAGCTGCTTCCTTTGTAATACAACCGTTGCTGAACGGGCAGATCGTCGCAGATTAATCAAGCTCATCAAGGTGAATAACACCAGCAGTGCTACAAATAAGGGGTATATGGGACCTGGTATCAAGGAGTTGAGATATAGAGGATCGCCGGATGCCGATGAAAAAACGAGATCGGTGAATAGGTGAGTGAGGGTAACGATCACAGCCAGTGCATAACCGGCAATGACACGTGTCCAGCGCCACCAGTTCATATTCCCAGGTCTTAAAATGACCGTTGCATGATGCCAGAATACGATCGCTGGAATCACGAACCAGCCCTGGAGCCATCCACTCCAACCACTTTCCGTCGTACCTGCCGGTCAGAATGGAAAGAGGAGCGGAACCCAAGATGGCATATTTTCCGGAAGGGGAGGTGGATTGAACGCCAGCAGCATATTGAGAAATAAGCTGGCTACAGACCACAGGGTTAGACCGGTCAGCCAGGCGACCAGGTTGCGTGGGCTACGGGATACAATATAGATCCCCAACCATACCGCGGCGATCAAGAAGACAAAATTGATAATGACGGAAATCCAATATAGCATTTCAGTTCATTTGATATTGAAGCCGGTGAGTTTACCTCCCTCCACACCGCAGAAGAAAACCGCCACTTGACCATCGGCAGTCAGCAGAGAATTCAATGATGCAAGTCAGCCTTAAGAGCTCTCGACTTATCCTATTAATCATTCATGTATTAATCTTCTATTAATATTATATATCAATAGAAGATGATTTGACTAGTGACATATGTAATTTGTTTAGTCAATTTGATTTTTTGTATGAGGAGTTCTAATAAATATCAATTTGGTGAGCAAGGGGTCTCGTAGAGATGACCCTGGTCGTTCAAGCGATCGAGCAGCCAGATGTGTCGATCTGGATCGTAATAAAGGACCGCGAATCCAGTATTGCCAAAACGAAAGCGCGCCCCGGCGAAGTTCACCTGGGGAACGATGCCCAGGATGGTGTACATCACCCGGTTGAGGATGCCTCCATGCGAGACGACCAGGTAGCTTCCGGGTTGTCTGCGGAGCAAACTCTGCACCGCCCGCCCCGCGCGCAGGTAAAGGTCCCAATTGCTTTCACCTGTTTCCCCGATCTGTTCGTAGGGGTTCATGAACTCAGGGAAAGAATTTCTCTCTGTGATCTCATCGAGTGTCAGACCAGCCAGGAGTCCATTATCGATCTCTATCCACTCGGGGTCAAAATCCAGGGGAGCAGATAGCCTCTCGGCGATGATCTCTGCAGTTTGGCGAGCGCGGGATTGCGGGCTGGAGATGACCTGATCGAAGGTGATCCCTTTTCCTTTCCAGCAGGTTGCCAAGGCCTGGCTTTGGTCGCGGCCTTTCTCTGTCAGATCATAGTTCGTGCGGCCCTGGTAGATGCGCTCAGCATTACCAACCGATTCCCCGTGGCGTAGCAAAGTGATCTTATGAGAGTATGGCTCGTCGGGTTTGCTCATCGCGCGATCAGCTCTCCCAATATCTCGCCCCGCGCAGGAAGACCTCTCCCGGCATCGGTTTCTTTCCCGCTGGTTGCACCTCTTCCAAGATCAGCAAACCATCGCTTGTGACGATTGCAGGGTATGCCTCAGCACTGGTCAGGTCGCCCAGTTTTTGGGATCCCAGCTCACCCGGCAAATCTCGTCTCAAAAATCTTGCCCGGTGGACCTTAAGACGTCCCCCTCTCCACGATAGGAAAGCGCCCGGCCAGGGGTTGAAGGCACGCACCTTGCGCTCGAGATCTTCTCCAGGCTGCGTGAAATCCAACTCGCCATCCGCTTTCTTGATCATCGGAGCGTAGTTGGCTTCTCCTTCTTGGGGTTTAGGCTTTATTTCGCCGCGTAAGTACCCAGGCAGGGTTTCGATCAATAGCTCGGCTCCTAGCTGCGCCAGTTCGAGCGAGAGACTTCCCGAGGTCGCTTCCCTTGATATCGGTATTGCCCGTTGGCTGAGG
>JBFFIU010000376.1:0-3449 GCA_041556275.1 Anaerolineales bacterium
AGAAGCTTCCACACCTGTTGATCCGCTCTTCCATATTCGCTTAATAAAACCACTGGTAAAGTGGTTTTTTTGTTGATCAACATTCCGCGCCCCTCTGATGACAAAGCAGGATTATTTTAGTACGCTTGAGGGCAGATAACGGGATGTTCAACTTTTATGCCAAATTCGAAGGGTCACGTTGAGACATTATCCCAACACACTACAAAGTCTATTGCAACCAGGATGTTTTTGCCCATAGAAAGGAGGCCAATTATGAACGATGAAATTCTGCAATCACAGGGTCAGGGCACCCGATTGGCAACCACCATTGTAATTGGTGTCATCGCACTGGCCTGCGTAGCAGGTCTGGTCGCCGCGGTGATCGTTGTTGCTGGTGAGATCCCCTGGCATCACATCTTCGCTTGTGGATGTGGGTGATATGGTGTGGTGCTGCTGTTTTGAGCAACCGCGAAATAAAGCCACTCAGCAACACCAATTTTCTTTTTTTGTGGTCAATTGCAGGGAAAGTGTAGATTGAGATCAATGCCTGGAAGTGAGAAATGATGAAAGTGATTTTGAGGTGGATGACGTTTAGTTTGCTTGTGCTCTTCTTTTGCGTGGCTTGCTCTAAAGGTGTGCAACCCATTGAAACCTGGGTGGTAGGGGGTTTGCCTGTTTCAGGCGCGTTTCCGAAACGATTTGAGGAGTTTGACAGGGTTGTCGTTGATCTTCTGAAAAAGCATGATGTCCCAGCTGCGTCGGTAGCGCTCTCAAAAGACGGTCGCCTGGTATTGGCACGGGGATATGGCTGGACGTGCCGCGAAACCGGGGAACCTACGCAACCCGACTCTTTATTTCGCATCGCAAGCTCCTCCAAACCAATCACTGCAGTTGGGGTGATGAAGCTGGTGGAGGAGGGCAGGCTCTGTCTTGAGGATCGCGCGTTTGAGATCCTTGAGGTCGATCCCTTGCAGGGTTTGGTTGCAGATGAAAGGATATACGACATCACCATCCGTCACCTGCTCGAACACTCAGCTGGTTGGGACCGAAGAGTAAGCTTCGACCCCCTTTTCAGCGTTATTCCTCTGGCGCGTCTCCCTGATGACCTGCTCCCACCCACCTGTGAGACTTTAATCAGATTTATGCTGGGTGTGCGGTTGAATTTCTCCCCCGGCTCGCGACATGCTTATTCCAACCTTGGCTACTGCGTTCTGGGTGAGATTATTGAAGAAGTATCTGGTATGCCATATGAGGAGTATGTCCAGCAACAGGTACTGGTCCCAATGGGGATTAATTCGATGAGAATCGGAGGCACTCTGGTAGAGGAACGAGTTGAGAAAGAAGTTTGTTACTATGATTATGATGGTGCAATGCATTTACCTTCTGTCTACCCCGATGATCCTCAATCTGTACCGCAACCCTACGGGAATTTTTACATGCCAGCCAACGCTGCCAATGGCGGATGGATTGCTTCCGCCATCGATATGATTCGCTTTATGCTGGCAGTAGATGGACAACCCACCCCGCCAGACCTGCTCACGCTGGAGTCGATCAGGTCGATGAGGGCTCGCCCTGATCTGGCGCAATGGGAGCCAGATGAGTCGGATTACTACGCTCTCGGTTGGGAAGTCAGCCAAATTGGATCTCGTCTGGCCTGGCATCACAATGGTGCAATGGCCGGAACTCGTAGCATCATCGGGATCACTTCGGACGGGTATGCTGCGGCCGTGCTTTTCAACTCGGACCCAAAGGACGGTAGCGAATTGGAGAATGCCATCGTTGAGGCGTTGCTGGCTTTGTTTGACAGTGATATTGACTGGCCTGAGATTAACCTGCTGGACCAGTTCGTATGGTAGAAACTTGACGAGGTAGTTATGCCGGAACACAAATCGGACAACAAAATATCTGATCAACGGTTACTTGAAACTGCAGACGGTGAAACTCATGAGCACAAAGACTTCCTGCGTATTCGCAAATTGCAACTAAAGAAGAAGGGGGGAGGCACACTGCTGGGGATCGATATGGGTATAGATATGCCTACGCAACCACCTGCGATAGTCTGTATCCCCGCCCGGGCAGCGTGGCGCGCAATTGGACTTGCGGCCCGTGCCCTACATTTAGAGCTGATCATCGATCATGAAGATTAAGAGCGCAGCAACCGGGTCCAAGTTTTTTGGAGAGCAGGCTCTCATGCTGAAGCGATGGATTTCGAGCTTGCAAACAGCATATCAGCGCTATGTTATTGACTATAAGGAGTACCTGCGATTGCGTGATTTTGGTACGCACATAAACGACTGGTTCTTCGTTAAGCGCGGGTTTGTCGAGTGCTGGTGGCAGCCTGGTTTTCACCGCTTTTGGCAGGCCTGGAACCCTGGAATCAGCTACTTCACATACAAGTTCTACCTATTCTTGGGAGGCAATAAACGGCAGAACCTGGCAACGATCATTGTTTTTCTGGTCAATGGGCTGATCCACAACCTGGTCGTTATCCCATTCCTGAAGCGTTGGGACTTCCCATTGCCGTTTACTTTCTTTTGCTTTGGTTTGCTTACTGTGTGTTTTCGCTGGCTTGATCGGCACACCAACCTGGAGAAACTGCCGGATATCTGCCATCTCTGTATCAATGTTGGATTAGTCATCCTATCATTTAAGTTTGGCTTCTATGTTAACAATCATGTCGGGTCCCTGCTGTTCACGTGCTCGGTTGCGCCTTTTCCCATGTGAACGGCAACTTCAACATCTCCGGATTTTATCAACGAGGGAGTGGGTATTTCGGTAACATTATCAATTGATAGTACGAAACCCTTTCGGTAACTTAATCACTTGGTTTGACACTACATTGTGGGACATCTGGAGACGAATTTCGACTTCTGCGCCAACTTGTCCATTATCTTCTAATCAAAAGCTAGATGGATTGATTGGATTAGTTCTACCATGTAAACCTTCAACGCCGGTAGTCCTCGCATCTGCTCCCAGCGTGACACAACTTCCGTTCATAGAATGTGATATTTGTCACTTGAATCAACATTGGCCTTGATCTATGATTTGATCGGTTGTCGTCAACCTCCTTACTAAAATTGTCAATATTCTTTTGTTTGCCAACGTTATGGATCCCACGCTCTCAAAAATTGGTTTGCGTGGGAATTAATCTTAAGGATTATCAACTAGGAACAGCTTAGTACACCATTTACTGGAGAGTAGAAAATGACACACATGCAAATTCGAGACGTCTCCCTCTTCGTGAAAGTCATCGGACAGGGATATCCACTCGTTCTCATGCATGGCGGCCCTAGCCTGGACCACACGACCCTGCTGCCCTTACAGCCATTGGCTGATCAATTCACCCTGATCTTTTATGACCACCGCTGCAATGGTCGCTCGGACGGGGCGGAAGTCTCATCCATGACCTTCGAGAATCTGACTGCCGATGCAGATGCATTGCGCAAGAAGCTTGGTTTTGACCAGTGGGC
>JBFFIU010000377.1:0-3448 GCA_041556275.1 Anaerolineales bacterium
CTCTTACCCGGGATGACGACACAGACGAGTGGGTTGAGGTAAACCTCAGCCTGGCTCATCTATATACCTTGCAGTACAGGCAAAGTGGAGAGGCGAAATCTGCAGAACAGGCACTTGAAATCTATGGTCATGTTCTGGAGGGGTTGTCTTGCCAGAGCGCGCCCCTCATCTGGGCCTTCACTCACTACGAGATGGCCAACCTTCAGGTGGAGCTGCTTAATGCAGATGGAGATGAACGTCGCCGTGCGGAGGCAATAAGCAACTATCACGCTGCGCTGGAAGTCTATAGCGAGCATCTGTTCCCATATCAGTACGTGGCGGTGAAGATCAAGTTGGGCGATCAGTATCTGGGACAGGAGAGTGGAGATCGGGGGGAAAGCATCGAGCTCGCCATTCAAGCCTATGAGTCTGTCCGAGAAGAGATCATGAAGATCCCCGATTTGATCCCTGAATCTCACTTGTATATCCGCCTGGGGGATGCATATACTCAGCGACTTAAGGGTGAAAGAATTAATAATGTATTTTTGGCGTTAGCATACTTCAAACAAAGCCTGGCATTATCTCTTGAGAGTAGTGATCAAGAAGTCATTTGGGATCTTGAACGAAAGATCGAGAAGTTACAATCTGAGTACCAGAAAATTCAATAAGGGTGTCACCCTAAATTCATTTTCAACACATAAAGGATCACCTATGGCGGTAAAACCAAAATACAATTTCCAATGGCAAAACCCGGTGCTGCGACAGACGATCTATCCCTTCCGGGATAAGAAGCTGCAGGATTTCCTATCTTATTTCGTGGAGATCGACTTGTGGAAAGAGTTGAAAAATGCAGCGGTGGATCCTAAGCTGGCTGGGGAGTTAGTCTGGGAACACAAGAAACTGCAGACAAAATTGAACCGGGCCAAGTTGGAAAAAGAGAAGATCGGTCCAGCATTGAAGGATCTGGAGCAGAAGCAGCGAGCGGTTCGAGCCAGTCGTGAGGCGCGCTTACTGATTTATAAGAAGGCTAATCTGGAGGCTAAACTCTCCTCGCTGAAAGCCAAGATGAATACCGCCCAGCGGCGGGTAGAATGGTACGCGCAGTTTGCACCGGATCATCCTTATTTCGAGAAGTACACCAAGGAATTCGAGCTGACCAAGATCTCTTATGATGCGATCCAAGCCGAGCTGAAAGAGATCGAGAAAGAGTACAATGCGAAAATGGCCGTTTTCGATGCCAAGTCTCGCTCCTTGAATGCAAAATCCGAGAATCTTACCAGGCAAATTGAGCAGGCAAGTGAACGGCTCAGTAGACTGCCACGCTTGGATGCCAGCGGTGGAGTTTCTCAAGGAGCTGCCGTGCGCTGGAAGATAATGCAGTACGAGGAGAAATTGACCATCAAAGATCAAAGGGGAGTAATTGAGGCGATCCTGGAGAGGTTCAACGAGGAACCTGAGCAATTCCCATTGTGGCTGCGCTACATGGTGATCCATTTTTCGGGCATGCGCTACCAGAGCGCTCATGGTTCGTGGGCTGATGCCCGGGATCTGCTGGAGTCGCTGAAGATTGAAGAGCTGATGGTTGAGAACCAGAAAATTGCGCCGGAAGAGCTGGATCAGGCCGTTGCCGAGGCGCTGGCGGAAAAGCGGGAACAAAAAGAATCCGAGACGGATAGTAAAAAGCTGGCCCAGATCGAGCGGCAGATCAGAATGCTGGAAAGCCAGTACAACCGGGGACGAGCTGTGCTGGAGATCGAGATCGAGGAGGAAAGTAAGGCGATCTCTCAATTAACCGAGAGAGAGGTGCTGGACAGCCTAAAGGCGATGCAAGATCAATTTCCGGAATGGGCCTGGAAGGAGATCGTCAGCCGGACTGACCTGCGTCTCGAGACCAAGGAAGAAGATTGGGAGACTCTGACACCTGAGGAGACCCAGGAACGGTGGTCGTGGGAACAGCGGCACTGGCGGGCGATAATGGATGCCTGGGAGCGGAAAGACATCACTGGCTGGCGCAAGCAACACGAGCGCAGTCTCTCATTGATCGTATCGCGGGCAGTGTGCAATGAAGTCTCTGAGCACATCCATCACTTGCGCGGCCTGATCCCCGGCGCCGGGCTGACCTCCAAACCGGTGTGGTACCTGAATCACCAAAAAGCGAATCCCGGCAAAGCCTACTTCAAGCGACCTGCTAGGATAGAGGATTTGAAAACCGGAGCGAGTATCCTGTGGTTGGGCTGGGTCTCTCGGGAGCCAAACGCCTGGCAGATCGCGCACCCACTCTCGGGTGTGGAGATCTTGCCCGCCTCGGCGAAGACAACGGCGGTAAACCGCAGGGGAATCGTAAAGGGTAAGAAAGGGGATACCTGGAATTACCGGGTCGAAGGCAACAAGTTCGTGCGCCGCGCCCGGCCGTTCATTACGAAAGTGGTCAATCCACCGAAGGTGAAAACAGTGAAAGGCCCGGAAATCAAGGAATGGCTGCGTTGGACTCACGAGGCGATCGTGATCGATGTGGTTGAAATGGCGGATGGGAAATATGTGATGACTTTTGAGACTGGCCAGATCGGGGTCAATTTACGCCCCTTGAGCCACATCCTGGATCGCTGGGATGTCTTTGTGGGCTACATCCCTGAAGGGGAAGTTGATGCGGCCAAGCTGGGGAGCATGTTAGATCGGGATAAGATCCTGCCTCCCCCAGCAGCCCTCGTGGAAGAGGAAGTGCAGCCAGGGATGGCCTTCAGCCTGCCAATGGTGGAAGAACCTGCCTTGGAAGAAGCCGAGCCAGGTGTGGTCAGCGGGTTGGAGATCGTGCAGCTCTGGCAGAGCCTCACCCGGCGAGAAAAGCAGGTCGTTGCGCTGATCTGCCTGGGGAACTCGACGCGGGAGGTGGCCACGCGCCTGGATACCTCAACCAGCAATATCAACAGCCACATGAGCAACGCGATGAGCAAGTTCGGGGTCAAGCACCGCGCATCGTTGTGCGCCTGGCTGGCGGATTGGGATTTCAGCTCGGTAGATCTGAAGTAGGGAAGTAAAGGTCTATTCTGCGGCGAGAAAACACCAGAATCGCTTAGACATACCATTTATAGATGAATACTAGTGGATAAGTTCATCATACTAGGTGTAGTTGATGGATTCACTGGTAGCATACTCGTATGTCTCTTCCAAGCTATGCTAAATTCCGAACGGAGCGATGGGGGATAATACCTGTAAGGCTTGATTTAAATCCAAAGCTTAAGGGATTTCTCGTCGCAAAGAACGCTCCTCGAAATGACATTCGTTTGTGCACTAATAACATTACTGGTCGGTACTATGGGATTTAAGCCGCTTTGCGCAGCCAGCGTAAGATCTGCCGCAGCGCTCGGCAGTCCGTCTCCAGGTATTGGGTTATCGTCTTGATCTCTTCAGTCTCTAGAGGTTGCGGGTGCTGGTAAGCCTCCCAACCCATAACCATCACGCGCAGACCTTC
>JBFFIU010000378.1:0-3435 GCA_041556275.1 Anaerolineales bacterium
AGGTTAGCCAAGCAAGTCGCATAATATGAATTGACGATCTACATCTAATCCTGATTTCATGGGATAGAGGTGAAATCACGGCGCGAATTGGTGATCATATTACCAATTCGCGTTTTATATCAGGTTGTTGAAAATGCCAAGGTCCGGATGAGAAATGGGTGATTAGAAATTCTTTAAGTACACTCTTTTCAAAGGTGCACAGTTTATAGTCCAGGCAAGGGTGGTCTTCATGGCCTCTGGAAATTGTTCAGAGTCGAGTGCTACTTTCAAGATTAATAAATAGGAATGTCAGTGTGGTTGAAGCTGATGGTGCCACATTTGCTTTTAGTAATTCCAACTCCATGACAATTTGGATTTTAGGGTAATTTGTAATAATTTGGTAGTTGAATCTACGTGCTCATTTTATGATGGATCCGGGAAAAAAATTGTAAAAAATAAATTTAAGGTAAAATAGACCAACTTAGGCTAGATAATAAAGAATGAAGATTTCTCCTCACCCTGGTAGAAAATGAGATGGATAATGACGGATGAACTAACGGACAAAGAAAAGAAAATGAAGGCTCAGATGGAGAGGCAGTTGGCAGGACTTGATCGGTCTTGGTTACCCAAAGGTCGTCGAGTATTTGGGATGGTGCCTTCTGATCCTCGATGTACCTTATGTCTCGCACCTTTCGAGGGATGGGGTGGTTCATTCGTCGAGAAGGTTTTCAACAAGAGACGCTCCATTTACAATCCATTGTTTTGCAACACCTGTGAAGAGCAGGCTAAGAGATTAAAAATGAGTGTAGAGATTGAAATGAGCATGCTTTTTGCTGATATCCGCGGGTCAACCCCTTTGGCAGAAAGCATGGAGCCACTAGAGTTTTCCGCAATGATCGATCGTTTTTATACGGAGACAACTCATATTCTAATCCATAGTTATGCAGTCATTGACAAGTTGGCTGGCGACCAGGTATCTGGTTTTTATATACCAGGAATGATTGGAACAGATTTTGCCCAAGTATCTGTTGAAGCTGCACAGGACCTGCTGCGTGTGACAGGTCATGCAGATCCCCAAGGCCCCTGGGTGCCGGTTGGGGTAGGCATTAATACCGGTAAAGCTGTTTTTGGATATATAGGCTCAACAGGGGATATGACGGAAATTACAGCGTTAGGGGATGCAGTTAATGTTGCCGCCCGGTTAGCATCGCAGGCTGCCGCTGGGGAAGCACTCCTTAGTGATAGCACAGTTCAAAGAGCAGGTGTGGATACGTCGAATCTGGAGAAGCGGAAGGTTGAATTAAAGGGAAAAAGTGATCCTGTGGAGGTTTGGGTCATGCGGGTGACAGAAACATAGCTCCCTGAGCTGCGTTCCCTGGAGATCAGCAGGTTCCAAGATCTGACTCAACAGCTTGCTGAACTCAGTATTAACCTCTCAGAATTTCCAATCCGTTATATCGATAACTCAGTTGTGGACTAATGGGAAGAAGGCAGCAGGGGACCTGGCTGCAGTCTCAATCGTCGCAGCGGCTTGCATGTTTGGATCGCCTTGAGATATTGCAGTAATCACAGCAATATCTTGGTCACCATCTTCTACAGATTCCGGAATGTCGATCGTCACATTGAATTCGAAGCTCTCACCTGAAGCTAACGGACCAATGGGATTGGTTTCAACAAATGTATCCCAGGTATTGCCGGTGATCTGGAGATCGAATGTGTCTTCTGAGGCGCTGAGGTTAGTGAGGGTAAAGGTATAGGTTAACTGCGTACCACTTAAAGCGTTCCCTTCCACGTCAATGGGATCTAAATCTGGCAGGTATCCTTCGGCTGTGATCCACAGGAAGATCGCGCTGGGCACACCCCAATTTCCATCGGCATCCTGGCTTTCAACAAACAAGGTGTGGCGACCCATCGACCAACCTGCGCTATTGATAATTACTGATAGAGATTCGACAGGATTATCAAAATCCCCATCTAGTGGAGCGATGGGGTAGGTGGTTGCTCCTTCCATCCAGGATGGCTGATCTATGCTGAAGCGGGCTGCAATGATGTTTTGCACGGGTTCGTCTCCCCATCCACTGCTGTTGTAACGGGTGTCATCTGCCTGCGCAGTAAGGACGATCTCAGCCCCTGGCGGTATATGGTCTTCATTTAGCTCCAATTCAAGCGATTCGGGACCTGATGGACTCTGGTACGGTCGCCGGGCGGCTTTGAAAGCATACAGCAGGGCGGGGAAGTTTTCTGGAACAATATTATCTTCGAAATAGGAGCAGGATTCGAAAAATTGAGAGCCCAATTCGAAGGTATACGCAGCCACACCTAATTCCCCATACATCCAATCATCCGTTGATCCAGAGGTCTGGTAAATACAGCCAGGCTCACCGCTCTGGCAGACCTCATAACCGTTGTAGAATCCAAATTTTCTGCCAAGGGTCTCCAAAGGAGTGTTGTTTGGAGATGGGTAAGGAGACCACCCCCAGGGAAAAAGAACTATATCTCCAAAACTGTGCAAGGTGATGAACAGACCTGAAGAGTCCTGTGGGGCAGGATCGTCATCCTCTGGGCTGCGTTGATCGGGGAAAATGGAAGAAGCATAACTTTGGATGGCCTGGGTTTCCGGCTCTGAGACTGAAGCGGGACCGCGGTAGGTTTCATCGCATGAATTGGAGCTCGATCCAGGAAGTCCCCATTTGAAGCTGCTGTTACGATTCAGGTCGGTGCCCCACCAATCTGAATCCAGACAACCATCATCGTTATCGGTGTTCTTGCGCCAGTAAACACCGTTTTCAGCGATCTTACGACCATCGGGATTGGCTTGTGGGGTGATATGTACCTCATAGTAATCCAATAACCAGGTGATCTCAGGATCGCGATCGTAATTCTCGACCAGATATTCGGCGAACCGGGTGGCGAGCTCTGCAGTTGTGTATTCACGGGCGTGGATGGCAGATAGAAGGTGGAACTTTGGTTTGGGTCCTGGAATGGCTGAGTTGGTGATGATTAGAGTATACAGATCATAGCCGCTCCCACCACCCGAGTTCTCTTTCTCCCAGCTGTCCCCGATATCGATCCAGGTGACCAAATCGGGGTAGTCAACCGCCAGCTGCGCAAGGTCACTGAAGGTTTCTTCAACAGAACGGTAGCATGGGTAACTGGGGATCCCAGATACCTGTCCAGGTAACAATTGATTTCGGCGGGTTAATGAAGATGTGCGGACGGGGTCAATCTCCACTAGGAATCCGGACTGATTGAGCTCATCCAATTGTGATGATGGGATGAGAGCGACAAAATAACCGTTTTCATGGTCCACTTCCCAAATATCCAATGTGGAGGCAAGGCTGTTTAGGTCAGCGAAGCCATTGAAATACACTCGGGCAACCACCATTGAGTCCTGGGAATGCCGCTGATCTCCAATAATTATCCCTTCAAGAGGAGAGAGAGAGCTTAATGGGAAAA
>JBFFIU010000379.1:0-3432 GCA_041556275.1 Anaerolineales bacterium
CATGCTCATGGGGGTTGGCCTACAGATGATGATCGCTGACCCTCTGGATAATGAATTGAAAGAAACCATTCGCATTATTGAAGAAAAAGATGAATCGACACCCGTTGGTCGATTATTCTTAAAGATCGCAGAACGCATCGAGAATATGGAAGAACCATCCATCGAAGATGTAGATATGAACGATCCAAAACAGGTGGAAATCTGGAAGACAGTCCAGATACTACTCAACAAAGTGATCTATGCCGATTCTTATTTGCAACAATAGTTGCGCTTACATTCATCAGGATCAAAACCTCTCACATATTGGAGAAATATCATGCTCAAAGAAAAAGATCCCCTAAATGTTGAGGAGTTGCTTGCCAAGGCAAAGAAACCCTCAGCTGACGCGATGGAATTACATCCATTCTATCGGGGAAAAATTGAGACCGCACTAAAGTGCTGTGTGCGAAATTTCGACGATTTTGCCATCTGGTACACACCCGGTGTTGCAGCTCCCTGCCGGGCCATCGCTGAAGACCAGGAGCTGGTCTATGAATACACTAATAAATGGAATACGGTGGCAGTCGTCAGTGATGGCACGCGGGTATTGGGATTAGGTGACATTGGACCGAAAGCCGGATTGCCAGTAATGGAAGGTAAAGCCTTGTTATATAAATATCTGGGCGGCGTGGATGGTGTCCCAATAATGCTGGATACCAAAGACCCTGATCAGATCATCAACACAGTCCTGACACTCCAGCCAGGTTTTGGAGGCGTCAACCTGGAGGACATCTCCCAACCAAAATGCTTTTACATTCTGGATACACTGCGTGAAAAAGCCGAGATCCCAGTCTGGCATGATGATCAACAGGGTACGGCCACAGTCACACTGGCAGCACTAATCAATGCTTTGAAGATCGTTGGAAAAGAGATGAGTGAGGTGAGGATCACCTTCATCGGGAGCGGTGCCTCGAATGTCGCCTGTTCTCGCCTGATCTTTGGATGGGGTGCTGACCCAGCAAAGTGCTTCATGGTGGACAGCAAAGGCATCCTAGGTGAACATCGGAAGGATTTAGAACTACGCAAAGCAGAATTTGTAGATAAATGGCACTTGTGCCAAATCACCAATGAAGGTGGTCGGGAGGGAGGAATCCCAGAAGCAATGAAAGACGCCGATGTGGTGATAGCACTAAGCCGATCTGGACCCGGTGTCATCCAACCAGAATGGGTAGAATCGATGGCGGATGATTCAATCGTATTTGCATGCGCTAATCCGGTGCCGGAGATATGGCCCTGGGAAGCTAAAGCTGCTGGGGCAAGGATTGTCGCAACCGGTCGTTCCGACTTCCCCAACCAGGTGAATAACTCTTTGGGCTTTCCGGGTATTTTCCGCGGTGCCCTAGATGTACGCGCACGCACGATCACGGATGACATGTGCTTTGCTGCAGCTGAAGCACTAGCCAATCATGTTGGCGATCGTCTCGATGAGGAACAGATTCTACCCACAATGGACGATTGGGAGGTCTTCGCCCGAGAGGCAGTGGCAGTGGCGATGAAGGCTCAAGAACAGGGTGTAGCGCGAGTATCCCTCGGCCATGACGAATTATATAATCACGCCCGCAGCATCATTAAAAGATCGCGCGATCTAACTCAAACCATGATGGAAGAGAAATTCATCCAACCTGCACCTGAAGATTAATTTTTGATCAAATACCTGAGATGTACAAGCTAGAACAATTGGCTTGCATCGCAGGATCCCAAACTGCCAGAACGTATGAGGTGAACGATGTATGACTTAATTGTCGTCGGAGGCGGTCCCGCTGGATTAACGGCCACGGTTTACGCCATCCGCAAGAGACTGAACGTTTTGATGATCTCAAAAGATCTTGGAGGAAAAACTAATTATCGGCTTGCTTTGCCCTGGATAGAGGATTACCAGGTTATCCGAGGATTAGAGATCGTTGGTAAATTCCGTAGTGAACTTGAATACCTGAAATTTGCCCGACACATGGAACCTGTAGAGAAAATCGAAAAAGACAAGGATCATTATGTGGTCCATACCCGCGGAGGTGGAAATTTACAGTCAAAAGCTGTGATCATCGCCACAGGAACAAAACAACAACGCCTGAATGTTCCTGGCGAAAAGGAATTCATCATGCGCGGACTTTGCTATTCCGCATTGAGCTATGCCCCCTTGTTCATCGATCGAAACACCGTGGTCGTAGGAGAGGGAGACCTGGCTTTACGATCCGCAGCTGAACTGGCAACGGTCGCAAAACATGTCCATCTAATCGGTATATCCAGCGATTCCTTAAACACAGCTTTGGGAGAAAAGCTAGCCAACGCTCAAAATGTCACCCTACTCAAAGAATACTCAGTATCTGAAGTCAAAGGAAATGGATTTGCCAACGAGGTGATCGTGAAAAGTCCTGATGGAAAGGATGAAACGATCGAGGCGGAGGGAACCTTTATCGAAATGCGCTTGGTGCCCAACTCACAAATGGTTTCTGACCTAGTTGAGCTGGATGATTTGGGACGTATAAAAGTGGACTGTTATGCACGCACCAATATGCCCGGCGTATTCGCTGCTGGTGATGTGACTGACAGTTATGCCGAACAGGTATTAATCGCTGTTGGCGAAGGTGCGAAAGCTGCCTTAAGTGCATATGAATTTCTACTTCCATTACTATAGCCCCCAGGATTCTTATTGATGTATTTAGACCATCTCATTTTGATGGGTAATCCATGATGGAGGCCAACAAAATCCCCAGAATTCTGGGGATTTTTCCCTTCAAACAAGGACATTTTACCCTGATTTTGTTGACGAATGACACATACCATTTGAAAATCATGATCCTATAATATTGATAAGAATAGGATTAATTATCCTATTGGTCATCAATAAGAGTGCAATACCGATTCTCTCCAGGAGAATTATTAATGCAAATAATGGAAACCCAGAATTTCCGTGGTGAGCCTGCCGCGGCCCTGGTTGTGGGCGGTGGTATTGGAGGTATGCGCTCAGCACTTGATCTGGCTGACGCTGGTTTAAAGGTTTTTCTCGTCGAACAAACACCTTGTTTAGGCGGTCGTGTCGCCCAGCTTGGTTTCATGTTCCCACAACACGATTGTGTTTTGTGTCGAGGCACGGCAGATCATGGCTACGGCTGTACAAGACCCTCCATCTCACCGGCGTACATTCAACATAACCAACATCCCAATATCGAAATCCTGACCAATACCAGCATCCTTGAAGTAGAAGGAGAGGCAGGAGATTTCACTGTCTCATTACGCCAGGAACCTCGCTACGTGGATATTGCGCGCTGCACCAGTTGCGGTAAATGTGCAGAAGTCTGCCCAGTTGAACTACCGAACAGTTACCAATTAGGGATGACCACCCGCAAAGCCGCTTATAAAGTGGCTGCCCGAGCCACACCTGATGCATATTTGATC
>JBFFIU010000380.1:0-3420 GCA_041556275.1 Anaerolineales bacterium
GGCATTCAGGATGCTGTCTCAGCGGATACTGAGGTCGTTTATGTTCCAGATGGTGATTTTGATGGTATAGTAGATCTAACAATCGTCGTGGTGGGCGAATTTCCCTACGCAGAAGGCGTTGGTGATAAAGCCGATCTAAACCTGTCTGGAAAAGATACTGAGATCATCAATAAAGCCCGGTCGCACAGTGAAAAGGTGATCGTAATCATAATTTCCGGACGACCTCTGATCATAACCGACCATTATCAAGATGCAGATGCATGGGTGGCTGCCTGGCTGCCTGGAAGTGAAGGGCAGGGGATCGCCGAAATATTATTCGGAGATTATCCTTTCAAAGGAACGCTGCCTTTTAGTTGGCCACGCGACATGGATCAACTTCCATTCGATTTTGAGGATCTCCCTATACAGGGGTGCCAATCCCCATTGTTTCCAATGGGTTATGGTCTCAATGTTAGTACTACCAGTGCACCCGATTTACTCGATTGTGAATAGGTCGAAGGACGCTTAATGGTTACCGATAAAACAATTAACAGACAAGCCGGATTATCCATAAAAGACCAGGTGAGCTTGCTGCTCGGACGAATGACATTGGATGAGAAGATCGGGCAGATGACCCAGGTCGATCAGCGTGCTGTCGAGCCATCAGATGTGACTCGTTTTTCTCTAGGTTCAGTATTAAGTGGTGGGGGTTCAAATCCATCTCCAAATAACCCTCGAAATTGGGCGGAAATGGTATTACGCCTTCAAGAAGCTGCCTTAAATACCCGCTTGGGCATTCCACTTGTATACGGTGTGGATGCGGTGCACGGGCATAGCAATGTTGTCGGGGCGACGATTTTTCCACACAATATTGGTTTGGGAGCATCCCGGGATCCCGATCTGGTGGAACGCGTCGCACGCGCAACAGCTTTGGAAATGAGTGCTACGGGTGTTTATTGGGATTTTGCCCCTTGTGTAGCAGTGCCGCAAGACGTTCGTTGGGGGCGGACGTACGAAGGATTCAGCCAGGACCCAGATCTGGTAGCCGATTTGGGTTCAGCTTATGTCCGTGGCTTACAAAACACATCTGAATTTGGGTCTCCAGGCACGGTATTAGCCTGTCCCAAACATTTCCTGGGGGATGGTGGAACAACCTGGGGGACAACTCAACAGGCTGATTGGCTGATCGATAATGAACAGGCAGCAGATTATCGCTATAAGATCGATCAAGGCGATGCACAACTGAGCGAAGCCCAGCTGCGTAATACCCACTTAACTCCATATATTGCAGCCATAAATGCCGGTGCACGCTCCATCATGGTCTCATTCAGCAGTTGGAATGGGGTTAAGTCACATGCCAATCATCATTTACTAACCGGTGTTCTTAAGAGTGAACTTGGCTTTACTGGTTTCCTGGTCTCAGATTGGGGGGCCATCGATCAACTTGACGCGCATTATTATCAATGTGTCGTCACATCTATCAATGCCGGATTGGACATGATCATGGTGCCTTTTGAGTACCAGCGCTTTATCAGCAACCTCCAAGGTGCGGTAGAAAATGGGGATGTGTCCCTTGATCGAATCGACGACGCCGTGCGTCGAATCTTGACTGTTAAGTTTGAACTTGGACTGTTCAAACGGAAGATCGCTGATGAACCCGGCTTGAATATCGTAGGCAGTGAAAACCATCGATCTCTTGCTCGCGAGGCAGTGCGCAAATCTCTGGTTTTGTTGAAGAATGACCAAAATCTAATTCCATTAAACAAAAACATCGCTCGTATCGTCATTGCTGGATCTGCTGCTGACAGTATTGGTCTTCAATGTGGCGGCTGGACCGTAGAATGGCAGGGAGGTACTGGGAACATAACCTCGGGAACCTCACTTCTGGATGCGATCTCCCAAACAGTTTCCACTGAAACAAGCATACATTTTGATGAATTCGGAAACTTTTCGCAGGAAATTCAGGCGGATGTCGGTATTGTTTGTTTGCATGAAATCCCGTATGCAGAAGGTGTTGGCGATCGTGCGGATCCTTCTCTGACGAGCGATGAAATCAGTCTGATTCAACGTGTACGGACTCGCTGCCAGCAACTGGTAGTCATCATCTTCTCTGGTCGTCCATTGGTCATTACGAACCAGTTGCCCTTAGCGGAAGCATGTGTTGCTGCCTGGTTGCCAGGTACAGAGGCGCAGGGCATCACCGATGTTATCTTTGGGGATTATCCTCCGCTTGGCAAGCTGCCCTATAATTGGTCGCGCTCGGTATTCCAACCGAATCAAGTTTTAGAGCGAGTGGGAACAGGTGATATTGCCCCCCTGTTTCCATTCGGCTATGGTCTTCATTGACTATGATCAGGGGCAATCACTTTTCGATTTTTTTATCGGCGTTATCCGGTAGTTCCCCTTTTTTCCTCCAGGTTTGGGGTGAAAAGGGGATCGGAGAAGGGAGGGAAAAGGTAACTTGGAACTTTACATTTTTTAATATCTGCACCTATTGGTCGGAAAAAATTAATCTTACCTGGATTTCTATGCACAAGTATTCAATCTTCGGGGAAGGAGGTGACAATCTGATAACTCTGCCAAATATCCGTACGACTATAAACTTACCATGGAGATAATCATGAAACTTAAAAATATACATCAACCACTTACCCTCATACTCACTATTTTTACCCTTGTCAGCCTGTTCTCTGTACCACTGATAACCGCGGCAGCCGTGCCGGACGCAGTTGGCGTGGTGATCGACGACTTTGAGGATGGCGACTCCTCTGACTGGGGTTTCTTCGGGGGCAACAACGCCGGTGGGGGTGGCGGCGTGCTCTCCGATCGGCCCTATGAGGGCACCTACTACTTCAGCACGGGATGGGGCGGTGAAGGATCCGCATCGGTCTTCTACGGTGGCGCGTTCAAGAACTTCGACAACGCCGCCCAGGTCACGCCGCCGGCCGATCCCTGGTTCAACGTGTGGGTCCTCAACCAGAGCGATGCCACGGTTGACAGCTACACTCTCGAGGTCACCATTCGAGAAGACCTCAACGGCGACGGCTGGACTGACGGCGCCGAGGATTCCTTCCGGCTCGACACCACCTTCCCTTCTTCGTCTTTCGACAATAAGTGGACGCTGGTCAGCGCGCCGCTCAGCGGCTTCAGCGATCTCGGCACCGGCGGCGACGGTACCTTCAACGGCGACCTCGACGAGGTCGTGATCGTCATATCCGGTGTCGTGGGAGCTAACCCGTCGGTGGTTGAAGTCGACTTCGACCTGTTCGCCTTCAGCTCCGGCGGCCCGCTGGCCTTCGACGAGATGGTGTTCGACGACATGGAGCACGGCGACCCGTTCGGCAATGGGTGGTTCTCGTTCGGTGGGTCGGTCGGCGGTGGCGGAATTAATGCCAACAACGCCGACCTGCCCCCGGCCAACGGCGGCGCCTTTTCGCTCGA
>JBFFIU010000381.1:0-3400 GCA_041556275.1 Anaerolineales bacterium
ACTTCCACATCATCCCGACCAACGATGTCTGGGTACGTGATAATGGACCCATTTTCGTCGTCACTGACAATGGTGAGATTGCCATCACAGATTGGACCTTTAACGGATGGGGGGAGCGATTCCCCTACGAATTAGACGACAAAGTCCCCTCTATTGTCGGTACAGAATTGAATCTCCCGGTATTTCAAGCGCCAATGGTGCTGGAGGGGGGTGCAGTGGAAGTGAATGGAAAAGGCACTTTTATGGGCACCCGTTCTTCTATTATTGATCCCTATCGTAATCCCGGAAAAAGCCAAGCAGATATTGAGGCTATCCTCAACCAATACCTCGGTGTAACGCACTTCATCTGGTTGACCGGTGCGGGCCGGGGAGAATGCGAAAAGTGGGGGGATGAGACCGACTCCCATATTGACCTCGTGGCTCGCTTTGCGAATGAAACAACTGTGCTCTATAACTGTACCAATAATTTGAGCGATCCGCGCTACATGATGCTGACGAGAGCCTATGAAGAGTTGAAAGAAGCAACTTCTGAGTCGGGAGTGCCATTAACCCTGGTACCCTTGCCGCTGCCGGAAGTTCACCAGACCGACCAGATGGCGGATTGGCGGACGTCCACCTTAACCGTTGGGGCATACAGCAATTACCTGATCGGCAACAACGTCGTTTTGGTGCCTGTTTACGGACACGCCAACGACGAGAGCGCCTTGAAGATCATTTCAGAGCACTTTCCCGGCAGAGAAATAATCGGCATTGAGGTTGTCGCCTTGATCGAACACGGCGGAGCGATCGGTTGCGTCACCCAACCCCAACCGATGCCAGTAATGAAATAATGTTGGAGTCTTTCATGCGAAAAACGGTAAATGTCGGCCTGATACAAATGACATGCAGCGAAGACATCGAGGCTAACTTCGATAAGGCGGTAGATTTCATTCGAGAAGCAGCGAAAGGTGGTGCACAGATCGTCTGCACCCAGGAGCTGTTCAAATCACCATATTTTCCCCAGGTCGAAGACTGGGGTGCGATCGATCTGGCCGAAGAGGTAAGCGAGAGCAGCCAAACAATCCGCAGGCTGGGCGATCTGGCCGCCGAACTAGACATCGTCCTGATTGCCAGTCTATTTGAGAAACGGGCTACGGGTATCTATCACAACACAGCCGTAGTCTTCGATCATGATGGGCGCTACCTGGGTAAATACCGCAAGATGCACATCCCCGATGATCCCCAATACTATGAGAAGTTTTACTTCACACCAGGTGACCTGGGATATAAAGTGTTCCATACCAGATATGCAGATATTGGTGTGCTGATCTGTTGGGATCAATGGTTCCCAGAGGCTGCAAGACTCTTGGGCTTACAGGGAAGTGAGATCATCTTTATTCCCACGGCAATCGGATATTCATCCCCAGAAGAAGAAACGGCATACGACCACTCCTGGCGTATAGTCCAGCAGGGTCATGCAGTTGCCAATGCCTGCTATGTGGCTGCAGTGAACCGGGTAGGATTTGAGGTAGACCCGTCATTTTCTGTCACCTCACCCCCAGATAGCTTTGCTGGAGTAGGACCAAATGGAGAAAGCGGGATTAATTTTTGGGGGCAAAGCTTCGTCGCAGATCCCGACGGGATGATCGTAAAACTGGCGTCCAGAGATAAGGAAGAGATTCTGCTTTGTGAAGTTGATTTATCCAAAATCGACGAGACAAAAAAGCGATTTTCCTTCCCTTATCGAGATCGCAGGATAGATAGCTACAGCGATCTGCTCGAATTATATTCGGATTGATATACTTTAGGAGAGAAAATGTCCAGTCAAACTCCCCCACCAGAACCGATCGTACCAGCATACCATATTCGTATCCTGAGCGATGACCAACTGGAGCAATTCAAATCCTCCACCTTTGAAATTCTGGAAAACACTGGAATCCACTGTCCCTCAGAGTGGGCGCAAAAAATTTATGCAGAACATGGCGCCAAGGTCGATTTTGATACCCAGATTGTTAAGCTTTCACCAGATATAGTGCTCCAAGCACTTTCCCATGCGCCACGATACTACACAATGGGAGGTCGCAATGAAGCCTTCGACTTGGATCTATCAAAAAAAGCTACTTACGAGGCTACAGATGGCACAGGGACCAAGACAATCGACTATGTCACCCGTGAACTACGCTCTTCGATCAAAGAGGATGTAGCCAAGTCAGCCCGTATAGCGGATTATCTAACCTCGATCAGCTTCTATTGGCCAATGGTCAGCGCACAGGATCACCCTCTTGCGCCTTCCCTGCATGAGCTGGATGCTTCCTTCAACAATACTCTCAAACATGTTCAAACGCCAACGGTCGTTGAGCAGATCACCACGCGTTATGCGGTGGAAATGGCTAAAGTCGTCGCCGGCAGCGAAGAAGAAATGCGTAAACGACCCCCACTTTCGTTATTGATCTGCACCATTGCCCCGCTGGGACAAGATGCTGAAAGTATGGATGCCGCCTTGTTGGCAGCCGAGGCAGGCATCCCGGTTGGCTTTATGTCGATGCCCAATACCGGTTCAACCGCGCCCGCCACGTTCGCTGGCACCCTGGCTGTTGGTGATGCCGAGATCGTGTCAGCAATGGTCCTTATCCAGATGGCTTATCCCGGCGCGCCAATCTACCATTCCTTCATGCCAGGTATGACCCACCCACGCACAGGAGCCTACTTTGGTCATGGATCTGAAATCTATGCCATGGGGGTAGAGTTGGCGCATATGTGGGGTGTTCCCACTTTAGCTGGCACATTCGGTTCAGGTGCCTCATACCTGGATTGGGAATTCAGCATGTCAAGCAGCACGACTTCTTTGTTATGCGCGTTATGCGGCGCGGAGACGGGCAGCGGTATGGGATTGTTGCGCGGCAGCACACTTCTCTACCCCGAAGCCCTGGTCCTCGATGCGGAACTCTACCACAATGTCCGTGCTGAAGCAGCCGGTCTTGACACCAGCCGCGAAGAGATGGCTTTGGATGTGATCCAGGCCGTCGGGCCACGTGGCCATTATCTTGGTCAGCGCCACACGCGCGACTTTATGCACAAGTTGGAATTTTCAGAGGTGGTTTATATCCCTGCAAGTGATGGCGGTTACCGGGACTCCCTTGAGGTGGCTCGAGAGAAAACGGATTGGATCTTGGAGAACCACCACCCAGAGCCGTTGAGTGAGATGCAGCAAACTGAGCTGACCCGCATTATTGAAGCCGCTGAAGGTGAATTGAGCCGGAAGGAGTAATTGTTGGAAACCTATTTACAAGTTCTTTCGGAGGACGAAAAAACGCAAGTCCACGAGCGCACACTTAAGATACTGGCTGACACTGGTGTAAAGGTTGATACCGAGCTTGGACGCCAATACCTCAAAGAAGCTGGTGCCGATGTAAATGAAAAC
>JBFFIU010000382.1:0-3385 GCA_041556275.1 Anaerolineales bacterium
GGAGATGTTGGAGATGGCTCGCAAAATGGAAGAAGAGAGCACGAAGGATTACAACGTTTGGGCGAATGAGAGCTCGGCAAACGCTGACGCCGCTACCCGGAAGGTTTTCGAAGGCCTGGTTGAGGACGAGGAACGCCATTTCGATCAATACGACAATGAAATGGCAAACATCGACAAATTTGGAGACCAGTACCTGGCCTTGCAATCCATAGAACGGAGTAAAAGCTTCTCGGCAGGACCTGGGGAGTAATCACAACTAGGATTTGAAAAATGAAATACTTAAAGGGCTGCTCAATAAATGAGCAGCCCTTTTTCTGTACACATTCAGTCAACAAAGTTGGATTGGATTTACACAGATTGTGTCATTTTGAGGAGCTTGCGACGAGAAATCCCTAAATAGACCGCTTGCAAGACATCTATTTAGGGATTTCTCGCTATTTCGTCGCTCGACCAGCAAAAGACACTGGAGTAAACAAATGACATTATTAAATCACTTGCTGCGTATGTCATACTTGGTTTCAGTCTAACAGATTTTTTTTAGTTATACGCAGGTGAAAAGAACAACCTGATCTACAAGATCAACAAACGATATAATTAAGACCCACCAATGAGGGATGAGGATGGACAAGATCTTATTCAAGAACCGCGGTGAATGGCGTGAATGGCTCGAACAAAATCACGATTCTGCCAGCGAGGTGTGGCTGATCTATTACAAGGTCCACACCAAGAAGAAATCGGTCCGCTACGAGGAAGCAGTCGAGGAAGCTTTATGCTTCGGATGGATTGATTCCAAAGTCAAGACGATCGATGATGAGCAGTACATGCAGCGCTATACCCCGAGACAGGATGGCAGCAACTGGTCTGAGAGTAATAAGAGCAGGGTGCGGAAATTAATTGAGACAGGTCAAATGACACCGGCCGGGATGGCTAAAATCGAATCCGCCAAGCGCGATGGTTCCTGGGATCGGCTGGATGATATCGACCGGGAGATCACCCTCCCTGAAGATTTAGAAGCTGCGCTGGCGTTAAATCCAGTGGCAAATGAGAACTTCGATAATTTTCCCTCCTCATCCAAGAAACAATATCTGTGGTGGCTGAAAAGCGCTAAGAAAGATGCAACCAGAGAGAAAAGGCTGCGTGAAATCGTGAAACGCGCGGAAAAGAACATCAAGGCAGGAATTAATTGATTTGACGAGGTTGATCATGCATTATGACTGGCGCGTTCCTGCTTCCAATAATAGTAAATGAAAAGCACAGCAAATAAACCCAGACCGAGCCCGTAGGCGGCATTATTTTCACGCGCTGGATCGAACTGCCCTAGATTCACCAGCCAGACGATGAACTGGCTCACCGCAAAGATAATCAGACCCAGCACTGTTCTCTTGATTTCCACCCAATCTTCGGCCAGATAAATAGTGACGCACCACAATGCAGTAAGTGCAAAAAAAGCTGCCATTACCCGCGCATTGAAAGGGTCGAGAGGCCAAGGCCAGCGCGAATCCGCAAATTCAGGGTTGATCACCATCAAGCCACCCACAGTCACACTGACCACCAGACCAAATGCAGCCGAGACCTTCAATCCTTGCATCACCGGTCCTTTTTTCTCGGCCTCAGGGTAAGCCTCCTTGCTAGCTGGACCGCGTGGCTCTAGCAAGGGCAGGATCAATGGTTCGACGATATAGGCAACCACCCATATGTGGGCCACAAGTAGATTGGTTTCCCAGTTCATCTCATCGATGTGCCAGAATGTCGCCAAAAATATAAAAGCCAAAAATCCATAGTTCCCCCATTTCTGCCAGCGTAGGCGGTACCAATACGGTTCACGCCACAGAAAGTATCCAATGTATGTACGAACGATGAACCCAGCCCCCAAAAACAGGGCTGTCATTTTCGGGGTGACCGGCCAGGCGAAATTATCTCCCGAGCTGGGAAAAAATAACAGCCATATAACAAACGAAGACGCCAGGATGACCTGGATCAGGCCTGTCTGCTTAATTGTTTTCGGGTTAGTGACCATGTCTGAATTCTCCTCATGATAATTAAGATGCGGAAATGGATTAATTTTATATAAAATTTATCGTAATAATACCTTGTTGAATATTTACATCCCAATTGAGAGAAATCAAATGATTTGTTTGTGGTATGGAACACTCCTCAGGCGTTTGTCCCAGATGAAAGCATTTATCATTTTGCTTGAAATCACTTTCGATGATTGACCCAACCCAAGATATCATCCGCCTCAAGGATATGTGCGTCAGAAAAGAATTGGAAATACTATAAATCAATTATTAAATAAATTACAGTTTTTCTTGAACGCTTCCCGCATCCTCAGGCAGCGGACAAATAATCAGAATATTGGTCCCGAAGGGATCCACCACCGGGCAGAAGCGCACCGGCTCGTACATCAGCTGGTCTGAGGGCGGTTCACCTTTACCGCCAGAATCGATGAAGGCGGCCTGGAGATCCTCCGCACCACCCAGGGTCGGCATGACGATATTGAGCTCCACATTCAACGGGTTGCCGAGATTTCCTTTGAGCAACGTCAACCAGGTGTTACCGAGCTGCCAGCCGCGGGTACCCTCCCCTTCCACGTAAGCCGGTGGACCCAAAACACGGGTGTAGTATTCGACTGCAGCCTCATAATCACTAAAGTACAACGTCGTGCCGTGCAAACCGAGGTACTCAAAGCGAGGTTCGGGCGCAGGGTTGGTGAAATACTTTTCCCGGTAGCTTTCGTAATCCATCCTGATGTTCTCCTTTCAAATTTGATCAACCAAGCACAGCCTCAATCTCATCTGTGCGCGCTATAATGCTATCCGCCACTTCGCCAACCAGGCCTTTGCCAATGTCCCCTACCCCGATCAGCGCCCCTTCCACCTCCCCCAGGGCTGTGTTTATCAATCGCAGCAAGCGTTTCGCTTCGCTAGGTATGTAACCCAGGGCGTAGAGAGTCTTGCTCAATTGGATAGTATGTTGGCGCATATGAGAGTCGAACCTGTGCAGGCGGAACCTCAAAGCCATGGGCTCCTTTTCCCAAAACCTGGCCCGCAATCCCAGCTCACCTTCCTTAATATCTGCGAATTCGCTCAGGATGCGATCATGCAGTTCCTGATGGAAATTTTGTAAGCCAGGAATTGGTCCCTTCATGACAGCATCAATCTCATCCTCCTCCAGCATTGCCAATTCGAGCCAGGTCTCGTCCGACATCTCTGCGACCGGTTCTAGGCCCTGGCGATGTCGATACAAGGCAAATTTAATGGCCACATAGAAGCCCAGATCAGCCCCCACGATGTGGGCTACGATCCTGCGCAGCGACCATTCACCTTCTGCCGGGGGGCGTTCCTCCAGCTCTGGATCGATACCCAATAAAAGGCTCTGCAAATCC
>JBFFIU010000383.1:0-3365 GCA_041556275.1 Anaerolineales bacterium
CTGCCGGATATAGAAACGGTCCCAATAAATCCCTCCGCTAAAAGAACCAATGGCTTCCTAATCCAATCAACGATAAATATTCAGATGCAGTCGGGTAGTTCGCAATGAGTAATATCGATGAAGCCCAAAGCAAATCTATATGCATACATAATACATGAAAAATTTCACAAAATCAATAGGCTATTGGCAGGTATTGGCCAATACTTCAATCTGCCTGGGAGGGCTATGCTTTACTCTCAATTAACAAATACAGTGCTGGTAATATACATTATCAGCACTAAATTTGGGGTGGAAGTTGATAGGATGTGATTGATTCTAACGAAAATTATATTAAATTTTCGGGTATGTCCACCTACGGTGGACCAGGGTTCACCCGACCTACAGAACTTACCCTCCAGTGAGCTGCCCCCCTTTAGCCTGTTGTTCTACGATAGTACGACGGCGCATTACCATCCCCAAGGCAAGACCACCAATCAGACCAAGCACCAGCCCGATCAACGGCTGACCCAAGGCAATTCCCATTCCAAGTCCCGCGCCAACCCCCCCACCTGTCATCCCCCCAAGGACTGCCTGCGACGACTGCCAATCGATGTAGGCTTTCGAGTTCCCTTCGGTTTCCGGTGAGCGTTCTTCCCGGCGCAAGGCCCGCAAGAAGAAGATTAAAAGCGCAGGGCGGCCCAGGTTATTGATATTGATGATGATATTACCGGGAGCTAGGTTTCCGGTTTGCGCCAGGTCAACCATGTGAACGATGAATGCTCCCACGCCAAAGATGGTGCCAGCGATGACAGTGGCTTCCCGAAAGCCATCTCTACGACCAATGGCTATCACCGCCAGCACGCCTAAGGCGAGATTTGCGAAGCCAATCTCCAATTGGAAGGGACTGCCCGTCTCCCAGCCGATCGCTTCCGCTACGACGTCCGAGTAGAAGAAATGGCCGAGCGCGCCGGCAATCCCGCCCGCGGCAGAAAAAGCGAAAATATAGATCAGAAATATTTCCAGGCGACGTTCCCGGGTGTTGACGCTCTTGTCAATTGCGATCACGACGCTGGCCAATAGCAACGGCAATATGAGATAGGCAAAGGCACGAATCAGGAAAAGTGCTGCCATGATATCCTCCACTCGATAAAGGGGTGGGCATGATTGTGACACAGCCACGCCAGGGTGTCAATCGTTGATTTTGCGAAATTCTCTAAATGAAATGAATCTGTACTTTGCTAATCTTTCGATCGTCCAGGCTCTGCCAGTTCATCTATCAGTTTCCGCAGTGATCCAGCACCATTAAGCTATTCAAAAGGCACCAATCTCCCCCTTTTGTCAAGGATTCGAGCTTCAAACCCTACTAACCAGATTCCTACCAAGACTGAAAAAGCGATTGCTTTTCACTTCAGTCACGTATTACACCGTTCTCAAGTGGACGAATGATGACCATTGCCCGCTGAGCAGAATAAGATTCGAGCTGGGCGCGACTCGGCCTTGGCGGAAGCCCTGCCGAGCGCATTATGGCTCCAACCATTCTAGGATGCCTGGCCAGGCGCAGCTCTAAGAAATCCGCGATTTGCAAGGGATCAGTTATGGGTTCAGCAAGACCACGAAAGCGCCTGCCTTTTACCTGGACCTGGACCTCGGGATCCGCCTGGATGTTGCGAAACCAATCCGCATTTACACCTCGGGCAGCACCCACATAGAAATCATCATCCAACTGATCATACTGTAACGGAGTAACACGCGGTTTACCCGACTTGCGTCCGGTGGTGGTGAGCAGCAAGACAAACCGTCCCTGGAAACGTCCCAGCCCAAGCCCATAAAGGATCCTGGAGGGCAGCTTGAGCAGTTTCCACACGAACCTGGGGATCTTTTCCACCCGGTTGCCTCCATTCGCCATGCAGCCGCCTCCTTTTCCTACACCTACTATCTGTAGATCCTGGCACAGTCCCGAGCCATATTTTAACCCGGGACAAGATCTGGATAATAATAATATTATCCCAATCCGACGTTAAATTCCCGCTTCTCCAAGGGTTGTTTCAGCAAACGTCCTTCGTTCCGCAAGATAATGATCGCCGCAACCAGCCAGATAACAACGGCATAGGCTGCATAAAAAATGTACCATGTTTCGCCAGAAAGTTCAGTCCTGGCCACGAAAATGCTCAGGAATCCCGAGGAGCTAGCATGAATTAATTGGGCCAAGAGAAGGCTGCCTGTATTCTCGTACACCCAGGCAATGATGACTCGCAGGGCGACGACAAACACAAAAAATCCGGCGAAATAGGGCAGCCAATTCTCCCCGAAGGAATAAAAATTCCCGAGGAAGTCGGCAACCCCATGCCAAAGGGCATGGATAAGTCCCAAATAGATGCTGGCGCGCAGGATGCTGAACCTCAGGCGCATCTTAGGGTAGACGAACCCCATCCAGCCTATCTCTTCCAAAAATCCAGCGGATAAACCAAACAGGATGCCAATCTGCAAGAAGGTCGGTTTTAACTCTGGGACGACCAGCATCGACAGCGACAAGATGACGACCAGGATAAGTAGCGGGAAAATGAGCAGCACTGCATACCAGCGCGCACCTACTCTCCAATTCGTCATCCTGGCAAAAAGGTCTTGGAGGCCCTTTTTGCCATCACAGATATATGTCCATGCGATGCCCACAAAACAGGGAGCGCCTAACATCGCTACAGCCATAGGCAAGGCATCTTTTAGCTCCAATTCCACACCTTGCAGCAATTTCATACCTCCGAGAATACTGCCTCCCCAAGAGATCAAAAGAACCAGAATAAAGTAGCTCACCACCGGTTGACGCCTAATCCAATTTCTTATTTTCATCTTAGCACCTCCATATTTTCATCGATATCAAGATCCAATTTTTTACTACCTACCTGACACTTTTGTTCTGGGTGTCACTGCGAGGGGTGCAAAGCATCCCGAAGCAGCCCCCCTTGAAGAGTTGAAATTCAAAAAAAACAAGGAGATTGCGTCGTCCGCTGCGCTCCCTCGCAATGACAATAACAAACTGTCAGGTGGCAAGATTTTTTATAAATTTTTGCGAAGCATACACATATCATGAATTTTTCCTTTCTCACTTTACACATCGATCTGCTCGACCAAAAGCAATTCCAAGCCCAAATTACGGATTTTTCCAAGCACCCCGTGGAGTGCACTTTGATCTAGCAGGGGTCCGGTCAGGGTCGTAACTGGAATTTCACCATCTTCGATGCCGAACTCGATCGTCATACCGTTGAACCAGTCCGACCAGCTTTGTTTCAACTTTCCTGCGACCCTTATGCGATAGTTCATGGACTTGTCTGGGTCTTGAGGATCTGTCATGAGCACGCAACTCCTTCAACTTAAATTTTTCACAGCTCGCC
>JBFFIU010000384.1:0-3351 GCA_041556275.1 Anaerolineales bacterium
AATAGGATGTATTGATTCTTTGCGATTTGCGCTGTGGAGGTGGGATGAAGTAGAGCAATGAGCAAGCAGAAATCGCCTGTTGTTTATAATAATAATCCAAATCAGAATAATCGCAAAGGGGAAACTTGAGAACCCTAGCGCTGAGGGGTCAATTGGAGGATTATAATCAGAGCCGCATGTCATTTCCAACTTTAGGGTGATGGTGAAGAGCGTCTAAATGGTTTATATCTGATCACCTTGGTCATTAAGTAAGCTCAATGAGGTCGAATCCATGCAGCTGACAATGCGCAGGTACGGGGATGAAGGGGATTACTGGCGTATCCGGGAGTTTTTGCGCCAGGTGTTCATGATCAATGAGCGGAGAGAATTGAGCTGGCAGGCTTATCGTTTCGATTATTGGCGCTGGCACATCGTGGAGAACATTGGATTAGGAAGCCTGGAGAAGGATGTTTTTCTCTGGGAAGCGCAGGACGGAGGGATCGCGGCGGTGCTGAATCCCGAGGGGAAAGGCATTGCTTACCTGCAGGTTCACCCGCAATCACGTTCGTCCGAACTGGAAAGCGAGATGTTGGCCGTAGCTGAGGAGCATTTAGCTATATCAAAATCGAAGGACCACAGATGGTTAGGTGTCTTCGCTCATGAACACGATGAACTGCGCCTGGAAATTTTGAATCGCCGCGGCTACAGGGAGAGCAGCATTAAGGAGAATCACCACCGCCGGTCGATGTCGATACCCATCCCAGATGTCGTAATCACAGAAGGATATGCGCTGCGCGCCCTGGGGGATAAAGAGGAACTGCCCGCGCGCAGCTTTGTATCCTGGCAGGCGTTCCACCCCGACGAGCCGGAAGATAATTACGAGGGGTGGGAGTGGTATAGCAATGTCCAACGGGCGCCGCTATACCGCCGGGATTTGGATATCGTGGCTGTTGCGCATGATGGAGAGTTCGCCTCCTTCTGCACGGTCTGGTTTGATGGTGTGACCCGCTGCGGCGCCTTTGAACCGGTGGGCACTGCGCCGAGCCACCAGCGTCGCGGTTTGGCCCGGGTGGTGATGTATGAAGGATTGCGCAGGCTCAAGCGACTCGGGGCGACGATGGCCTATGTCGGATCTGGATCACCTGCTGCTCACGACTTCTATGTCTCGATCGGCTTCAATGAAATTGAGCACTCTGTGATGTGGGAGAAAGAGCTCTGAGTCGAACAGCTCTCTTTGTTGTGCTCATTTTTCCATGTGTTAGAGAGAGTTTTCTGGCAGCGAACAGTTTTAACCTAGACGACCGCTGGGAATCATTTGTTGTGGAACAACCTGAAATGGAGAAACGATGAAACGAGCACCGCTAAGCCATGAAAGAGTTTTCAGTGATGAGGTGTACGCAAAAGACTACGCCAGGGGACATTGGAGGATGGCGGAAAAATTTGGTCTGGAATATACTAAGAAACTCAGCACGCAAGGATTTGAAGGGGGGAGAATCCTGGATGTGGGCTGTGGATTCGGGGCGACCAACCTAGTATTGGCAAAGGAGTTTGTGAGCAGCGAAATCACTGGCATCGATCTATCCGAACCGCTACTGGAGGTAGCGCGTGCAAAAGCTAATGAGTCAAATTTTGGTTCGCGAGTCAGATTTGAAAAAGCAGATGTGCATGAAATCCCATTCGAAGATAATTCATTTGAGGTCGTACTCAATGTAAACATGGTTCATCTTGTCGAGCATCCCATCCAGATGCTGAACGAGATAGAACGGGTGTTAATCCCGCAGGGTTTCCTTTACATCGCTGACCTGCGGCGATCATGGCTTGGATTGCTGGAGGTGGAGATCAAGTCTGGATTGTCGGTGGCGGAAGCAAAGAAGTTGTTCGCCAGCTCTGATCTCAGGCCGGGTGGGTTCTCTTGGGGTTTGCTGTGGTGGAAATATGAAGGCAAGCGCTAGAATAGGTTGAGTGTTTATTCTTTTACACAGGTGAACCAGTTTCTCCAGCTTAACAAGATTTTCAAATTGAAGCTAACATGTTCTTTGATTCAGCGCCCAACATCAACCTGGCGAATTTAGCATGCACATAAGCTAACCCGTTAGTGACGTGCAATGTCACTGGCCAAAGCATCACACCGATCAGAGCGCCGAGCAGAGCATCGTTCAGGCTGTCGATTTGCCAGATCGGCAGCCCCGGACCAAAGGATATGCCCCCCTGGAAATATTGCAGATGCTCATACGTGAGAGGCATGCTCAGGAAAGCCAGCGTCAGGGAGACCAACGTGATAAGAATGATGAATGTGGTGATCCCAAGCGGGAATTTCATGAACAGATAGAGCAGGCTCTTCCATGTGACCGGATTTGCGAAGTATATTTTGAAGCGTGACCAGAGGTCAGCGCCTTCGTTTGATGGGCGCGCTATCGCGGGGATATCTTCTTTCAGCAGGTTAATAGCCATAAAACGCTCGAAGCTGGCCAATACCCACCACGCGACGCCAACCAGCAGCAAGATGGGGATACCCACCCAAATGATCGCCAGGGAGATTCCTGTCGAAAGACCGGAAACCAGGAAGACGAAGTAGAAAACTCCGAGAGGAAAAGCAGCCCCCAAATAGATCAGGTTGAGGTAAGTTTGACCGCTGACCATAACCCTGAAGAATTGGCCTACGGTTGGATTGAGATTATTCACTGTAGTACTCCTTGCATCGTGTAATCGCCTATGTGAAGTTTTACTATCGAATGGAATGCACTATCGAATGACCAACTATGCGGAGACGAAGAAGGCGTACATGGTCACCCACAGTGCAAAGGCCATAAGTGCTGCCAGGATTACAACGGTCAATACCATTATCCACCTGGTTTTTCTATAAGCTTTCATCTTATCCTCCTCAGTAAGCGGAACAGGAATATCTCCTGGAAATTCCATCTCTGCCGATTGCTTTGCAAGGTTAGCGAGTTGTGGGTCGGATTCCAGATATTTATCAACGAGAGCACGCGTATCTGCACTCACTTCATCAGCCAAATACAGCGGCAGCAGATCGAGTATGACATTGCGAGTGATATCCATAATTAATAAACCTCCTTGTCAACACATTTCGCGAGCAACTTCTTACGCACGCGGTGTACCTTAACTTTGGCAGCTGTGAGGGAAAGTCCCAGGACGCGAGCAATTTCTGCATAGGGCAATTCATGCTGAACGCGCATTACGAAAGCTGCACGGTCAATCTCTGGCAAAGTCTGGAGAATGTTTTTAATATGAAGCAATTCGAGATGGGATTCAACCAATTTATCAAGTTCAGGGGCAGGATCAGGGTAGACATCGCTCAGGGCAACATGGTTTCCCCTTTTTCTTATCTTCTCCAGATATGCATTACGGGCA
>JBFFIU010000385.1:0-3344 GCA_041556275.1 Anaerolineales bacterium
AAGACTGGTGACATTGATCCGTAAAGGGATAAATGGCATAACCGGCCACCATGAGGGATTGGTAGAGATCTTCGGTGGGACAGATAAAGATAGATTTTGTACCAACACCTGGCTGGCTATTTGAGGTGAGCGGCCAAGTACAAGGCTAATGGCATGGTTGACAGATGGGTCAGCCTGGATGTCTCTTTGTAATCTGATCCGCCAGCGCAGAGTCGTTTCGTCAACGAATTTTGGTTTGCTGACTTGTTCTATGGTCATTGTTCCAGGTATAGGGTTATAACCTTCCGGTAAATTGGCTTCCAGAATGGCACTTGCCAGTGCTTCTCGATCTTCAGCTGCCACGTATTGAGCTTGATATTCCAATCGCAAAATTAATTCCAGCTCGCTGGCCGGTTGGAGGTCCACAGGTTCAAATGCTTCAGCGAGTGAGTTCACTAAAGTCAGTGAGCCTTCGATCAATATGTCATTCGGTCCGAGCGAATCTTGTATCTCCTGCAGAGCATTTTCTTCCAATGTTGAGGTCAGTTGTTCATGAAGACGAATCCTGTCATCGGGTGTAGGAGCAGGACTCGGGGCTAGACCGCCCCCAGCTAATCGTTCAGTGTTCTCGACGGTCAAGAGAACCCCGAGATCTCCTTCAATGGCCTGGATGCTCCCCGGAAGAAGATTTTCTGAGCTGCCTGGCGATAAGGCTCTTATGGCGGTATTTACTTCCATTCCAGGTCCGGCGCGCAGGTAGGCGATACGCTCTGTGGCAAATCTGTGTGCCGAGTCCACATCACTTACTACAGTATCGGCTGGGATCGTTATCGATTGATCGGTGAGATTTCTGAAAGTCACCTCTCCTGTTGCAAACCCGGTCGGTATTTTGACCTCTCCAGTGGTTTGCACGCTTGCTCGTCCTTCAACGATCCTGTGGATCGTGCGAATGGGTAATATGCCGGTCAGGTTTATGTTTTCGATCGAATCTGTCGCTGTGACAGTGAGGTTTACTTCTTGTCGCTTAATTTCAGGTACGATGGCTACCTCAGCACTGGGTAGTAACACGGCTGCAATGGCGAGCACAGCTAACACGCCTAGCGCAAATACTCCTATGCGGATCTGGGGTGATAACTTTTGGGAATCTCTTTTTCGATGAAGAGGATCTGAAAGGATTTGATCGATTGATGATGCCCGATCTATCCTGTCTTGTTGTAATTGCCTGGAGCTATCTTTCCGGGTCGCAGGTCGTCTCCAGCGGGCAGCTTGAGCCTGACGGACGGTCTTATAGATTGGAATCCCCAATGAACGAGCCTGAAAGCGGACTTCTGGATCTTTGGTAACCAGAGCGATCTGGACTCCAAGGGATTGGCTATGGCGCAGTATCAATACCAGATCCAGGCGGTGATTTAAGAGGCGACCGCGCGTCGGCCAGACCAGTACCACACGTCCGGCTTGACTCCATCCCATCTTGTCGCGCACTGAGATAGCGTCGTCGTGAGCTTCCAATTGAATGATTTGTGTCTTCACCGATCCTGATCGTCAGGAACCACTTTTAATTGATTTTTGACCCAGTTTTGGGCATTTGTCAATGCTGCGTCGAGCTGGCTCGGGTCTTTACCTCCAGCTTGAGCGAGAGTTGGGCGTCCGCCACCGCCGCCGCCAAGCGGTTGCGCGGCGAACTCAACCAGATTCCCTGCGTGTAATCCACGATCTACCAGGTCTTCGGTGATAGCGGCGATCAGGAGGGGTTTTGCATTGAATACCGATGCGAGGAAAACAACGCCGCTTTGATACCTTTGTCGGAAGCGATCTGCCATTTGTCGCAGGGTCCCTGCATCTGCTTCAGGCAGGCTAGTTATCAGGACCGGAACCCCATCTTCTCGGGGTACATTTTCCAAGAGGCGGTTGAACTCTTGACCGATCATTTCCTTGCGGAGAGAACTGATTTGTTTTCGCGCTCCATCCAATTGTTCCAATACACCCCGCGTTTTTTCAGCAACATCTTCGGGGTTTGTATCTAAGAGTTCCCCGGTCTGATTGAGTATCTGGAACCGACGCTGGATCAAATCATAAGCCTCGCGTCCAGTGACCGCCTCAATCCGTCGTAAACCGGCCCCAACGCTGCTTTCATTTGTGATCAGAAAAGTGCCGATATCTCCGGTTTCACTGACGTGTGTTCCACCGCATAGCTCATAAGAGAAAGGCGATTCACCACCAATCGTGATTGTACGGACTGTTGCATCATACTTCTCGCCAAAAAGAGCAATTGCGCCTTCCGCGATGGCGGTTTGCAACGGTTTGAACATGATATTCAAGTTGTAGTTTTCAAGAACATTACGATTTACGCCAGCTTCGATCTGCTGAAGTTCGGTCGCAGTTAGCGCTTCGGGATGGGTGAAATCGAATCGCAGGCGATCAGGTGCCACTAAGGACCCTGCTTGGCGGGCGTGGGCTCCGAGAACTGTATGCAGCTCAGCGTGTAGCAGGTGAGTCGCGGTGTGGTTGCGCATGATGTCCTGTCGGCGTTGGATGTCAACTCTTGCCATCACCTGGTCGCCGGTGCGAGGTTCCCCTTGCATCACCTCTCCGATATGTACGATCACTCCTGCGGATGGTCTTCGCATGTCCTTGACCTTGATTTCCCAAGCCGGATCGCTTAGTGAAGTAATGGTGCCAGTGTCAGAGACCTGTCCGCCTGCCTCGACATAGAAGCAGGTTTCGGGCAGCAGCACCTCCACGAAATCACCTTTTTTGACCTGGTCATTCAATTCTCCAGCTCGAACTAATGCTAATACTTCCCCTTCAAATTCATATCTATCGTAAGGATCGTATTTGGTCCCTTCTGGATCGAGTTTCTTAGCCTTCACCAATTCAGAAAACAGGTTTTGGTAAATTTCGACATTCTCTTCTCCGAACAAGCCGAAGGTTTCACCTGCTCCGGAAGCGAGCCGATGCTCTTCCATGGCCGCATAAAACCCTTCCACATCAACTTCGATATCCTGTTCGAGAGCGATATCGCGCGTGATCTCAAGCGGAAGGCCATAGGTGGCATACAGGTCGAAAGCTTTACCTCCTGGTAATTTCTGCCCCCTGTCAGTCTGAGAATCGCTGATCAAAGTTTCCAATTTTGAAACTCCAGCTTCAACAGTGCGCTGGAATCGTATCTCTTCCCGCAGGAGATTATCCAGGATAGTAGACTGGTTGCGCAGGAGTTCCGGATAGAAATCACCATAATTCTCGATCACGCTCCCGCCAATGTATGACAAAAATGGTTCATCGAGGCCGATCAAACTCCCGAAGCGGGCGGCCCGGCGGATGATCATGCGGCTGACATAATTTCGGCCAGTGTTCCCTGGTACAAC
>JBFFIU010000386.1:0-3333 GCA_041556275.1 Anaerolineales bacterium
ATCGACCGAAGAGATGGCATCCTCAGCATAACCGTCAGCCCCGATTTCCTTGGCATAGCTATCGGTAACTGGCGCTCCGCCTACCATCACCTTCACTTTGTCTCGCAAGCCCTCTGCTTCGAGTTCCTCGATCAGTTTCTTTTGCTGCAGCATGGTGGTCGTCAGCAGGGCAGAGGCGCCCACGATATTGGCATCATTTTCTTTGATAGCGGTGATGAATTCCTCCGCTTTCTTATCGACACCGATGTCGAAGACCTGGAAACCGTTGGCGGTCAGCATTGTACCTACGAGGGTTTTGCCGATCTCATGCATGTCTCCCTCAACCGTGCCGAGCACAACCTTTCCCACGACTTCTCTTTTCTGGCCGCCTAGCATAGCTGGCTCGAGGACATCTAAGGCTTTCTTCATAGCATCAGCGCCGATGATTAATTCAGGCAGAAAATATTCGCCGTTTGCAAACAGCTTTCCTACTTCCTGAATCCCTGGTGTGAGCCCATTTGTGATGCAATCCAGGGGATCGAGGTTTTGCTCCAAGGCTTCTTTGGCAAGTGCCTCGGCCTCTTCTGGTTCACCATCAATCACCGCCTGGGCCAACTTCTGATACATTTCTTCAGTCATCTATTCCTCCGATTCGATTAGTTTCATTGATCACTTTAGAGAATCGAGCTGCAACTCTTTGCGGTTGTTGCTTTCGTCGGTATCGAGGTCATGTGGAGGCAACCAAGTGTCGAAGTCCTTTATCTTGAGGGGCAGGAGATAGGACTGCGTGCGGCGAACGCCGGGAATCTTGCCCAATTTTTCGGTTACAAAGTCGAATAACTCTTCAATATTACGCACTCGTAACGAGATGCTGACATCTGAATCGCCAGTGGCGCAAGCAACATAGCTGACCTGTGGGAATCCGGCCACCTCTTCAGCGACCTCCCGCACCCGCCCTGGTTCAACCTCGATGAATACGTCAGCCATCACTCCGTATCCAACCATATCCGGGTTGACAATCGCCCGAACATTAATAACACCTTTTTTGATCAAAGCCTCGATGCGGTTGGTAACAGTACGCGCCGAGATGTCTCCCAGCCGCCTGGCGATCTCGGCACTAGGCATTCGCCCATCCTCATTAAGCAGGGCCATGATCTTCCAATCTGTGCGGTCCAATTTATCCATAGGTCACACTTCATTCACTAAGACGAAATTGCTCAGATACAAATGTAACATTATCAGGATAACTTATAATTTCCGAAATGTCAATGAATTCAATAAATAAATTCAGTTTCGGATACAATTATGACAAATATAGGCGCATTACGAAAGAGTTATGTTATAATGCGCCAGGCACATCAACGTGATATTAATCATCTTTAGAGTTGCAAATATGAAAGTAATTCTCCTGGGAAACATAATTCTTGCTGCTCCATGTTGTTCACTCATTGATTATGCGAGCGAAAATTGCTAATATTGGAAATTACAGAGATGGGAGCAAAATGTGGAAGAGGTAACAACAACCCTGGTACTAAAAAATGGTTCTGTCTATACTGTGGACAGGGATCGTAGATGGGCACAGGCTATTGCGGTTGCGAAAAATAAGATCGCGTTTGTCGGCTCAAACGAGGATGTAGAGTCTTACATCGATGCCGATACTGTTGTGTTAGATCTGGAGGGGAAAATGGTGCTTCCGGCTTTCGTGGACAGCCATATGCACCCCGCCCACAGCGCCCATCTTTACCAGTATCAACTGAACCTTTTCGAAGTAGGCGGCAAAGATCGTATCCAGTCATATCTCATCGCGATCCGTAAATTCGCAAATAACAACCCTAAGGCGCCGTGGATCATTGGTGGTGGTTATTTACGCTCGGTGTTCGATGAGCTCGGCCCCAGGAAAGAATGGCTCGACGAGATCGACTCGACTCGACCAATAGCCATCACCTCCAAGGATGGGCATTCGATGTGGGTCAATTCAAGAGCCCTCGAATTGGCCAACATCACCAAGAATACGCCCCAACCGAAGGAAGGGGTTATTAAAAAAGATCCCAAAACCGGAGATCCATCTGGTTTACTTCAAGAACCGGGGGCGATGGACCTGGTCAGCCGGCATCAGCCGGAACCAATTAAGGAGCAGATAAGGGAGTCTCTACTTTGGTTGCAAGGTTGGCTTAACGGGAAGGGGATCACCACTGCCCACGAGGCGATGTTGGGTATTGATCAACCCAATTTCTACCAAGCTTACGATGAGCTCGCCCAGGAAGGCAAGTTGACCGTCCGCTATCGAGCCTCGTGGAATATTTCGCCGGAGGGGAATGTCATGTCACAGGTCGAGCGGGGGCAGGCTTTAGCAAAAAGGTTTAACCATCCCCATTTCAAGGCACATTCTTTCAAATTCTTTGCAGATCATGTGATCGAGGAGGAAACCGGCTATCTGCTGGAGCCATATGCCCATCGCGATGACGATTGGTGCGGAATAAAGGTTTGGGATGACGAAATCATGAAGCAAGCCTTCGCTCTTATCGACTCAGAAGGCTACCAGATCCACGTTCATGTAATTGGCGATGCCGCTGCGAGGTACACTCTGGATGCGCTTGAAAATCTTCTAGTGTTGAACGGAAGACGCGATTCACGACACTCCTTTGCCCATCTACAGTTGGCACGACCGGAAGACATTCAGCGGATGAGCGAATTAGGCCTCAGCGTCCACACGAGCCCTTACTGGATAAATATTGACGACTACTTCTGGAAGTTGAACCTGCCATATCTTGGAGGCGAACGAGCTTTCAATCAACAATATCCACTCAATAGTCTCTTTGAAGCCGGAGCCAATGTTACTGTCGCCAGCGATTTCTGGGTCACCGAACCGGATCCCATAACGGCCATCTATTGCGGTGTGACTCGTCGGATGCCGCAAACCGTCTTTGATCGCGAATATGGAGAGGACCCAGGTTATCGCTGGGTGCCCGATTCAGATGCCGTCCTTGAGCCCGGGGATTTAGGAGTGTTGCCTCCGCTTGAGGAGCGAGCTGATCTCACAGATATGATCGTCGCCTCGACTTATAACGGTGCCTATGCCAATTTTCTGGATGGGGATATTGGCTCCATCGAAGTAGGTAAGCTGGCTGATCTGGTCGTTCTCGATCAAAACCTTTTTGACATAGACCTCGAGCAGATTCCTGAAACTCGCATTGTCATGACATTTTTTGAGGGACGGCAGGTCTATCCTGCAATAGAGTAAGGGAACTTTGTAGATTTTGTTGACAATTACTGGTGCAAAACAGCAGTTCTAGATGATCAGAAGATTCTGTCTGCCTCAATTTCTGCTGCTTCCATAATGCGATCTAATTCCCC
>JBFFIU010000387.1:0-3321 GCA_041556275.1 Anaerolineales bacterium
AGAGCGTACCTTGGACGATTCAGCCAATCGCCGCACTGCACTCCCCGAAGCTTTTTTGATCGCCGACGAATTGCTCATTACCACACAACGCATAGTGGATGGACTGCAGGTGAACGAAGCTGCCATGCAACGGAATTTAGTACATTTTGCCCCTTTTGCTGGTACTGAGCGAGTCTTGATGGCATTGAGCAAGGCTGGTGCGGACCGCCAGAAAATGCACGAGCGTATGCGCGAACTCTCGATGGCAGCCTGGCAGTCTATAGAGGATGGGGCAGGTAATCCATTAATCGAACTTGTGTGCAAAGAATCGGAGTTTTCAAATTATTTGAGCGCAGATGATCTCCGCGGGTTGTTCGACACCAGCCGCTATCTCGGTGATGCACCTCATCGGGCGCGCCAGCTTAGTGAATATATTCGCCAGTCGGTGTCTTGATCATCGTTTAGGCGTTGGCTTTATGATTCAAGCGTTACTGGAATACCAAGGGAATATAAATTTGTGGACGATATGGAAATTCGATTTCCAAAACACCTTCTTCCAACAGCTCTTCGGTTCAAAAAGTGTGAGTTCCGTTTCCAAGGGGGCACAAGTAGAACGGATAGCATGTCCGTAATCGGTAACAGAAAATTCATCGAATACAAGCTGGTGAGAATCTGGAATAAATAACAACTGGGAGGTCAAATGGCTTCCCAGTTCATCCCATTTTTATGACGAGATCGATTTGGGTTTGATCTGCTGCCTGGCAATGGACAGCAGATCAGAATTCGCCGCTGATAGAATGGGGAAACTCTGCAACCGGTAATCTTTGTGCGCTTGTAGCGGGAATGGTTGTGCGCCAGTTACGATCTCAACCATTCCTTCAGCTTCCTTGAGCAGCAACCAACCAGCAGAGATATCCCAAATTTTTGGTGTGGCTTCAAACCCGATAACTGCCATACCGCGCGCCACAGCGCACAATGTGTAGCAGGCAGACCCAAAAATGCGTGTTTTATAACGAATGCTTACCTCATATTGTTGGTGGGTGCGCGTGCAGCAAGAGAAGAAAGAGTTCGGTTGACCAGGGATCGGAGGTCGGGTATGGATCCTCTCCCCATTCAGATAAGCTCCTGAAGATAACTGCGCGGTGAAAAGCTCGTCAAAGACCGGGAAATAGATAACAGCCAGGACCGGCCAACCCTGTTGGACTCGCGCAATAGAAACTCCCCAGATGGGCATCCCCAAACTGAAATTCGTCGTTCCGTCCAAAGGGTCTACTACCCAGACCGGAGATTTCACCTCACCAATGGTTGGCTGGAGTTCCTCGCTGATCAGTGCATCTTCCGGATATTCTTTTTGAATGGCTTCCGCGATAAATTGGTCTGCGACCAGATCGGCTTCCGTGACCACGCTGTAGTCTTCTTTTACACTTGTATAAGAACCATTGGGTTTGAAATAGCTCAGCAGCTGCTTTCCGGCATGAATGGCGATTTCAGTGGCGAAGGATAATGAGGCATCCATAGTAACTTAATCTTTGTTTATGATTTCAAAATAATCCTGGGTTAGGATTTTCTGCGGGCCCGTACCCAAAAAGTTCATCGCCTCTCTTGCAACGATCGCTTTGTGTTCAGCATCCCTGAGGCTCCAGGTGCGGCTTTTCACCTCAAGAAAATGCCCAAGTGGTGGATCATCAACGCGGTCGAGGTTGATATAGAGTTCCGTTCCCTGGAAGATGATGCGCCATCGTAAACGATGCTTCTCGATGGCGACTTCACCGGTTGGATTAAAGTATTCCCTGTAAAAGCGCAGACTATGTACTGCAGGCGCATAATATCGGCTGCGCGAAAGCAAAACATCGCTTTCGAATTGGCGTTCTCGGGTGGGTCCGATCATCGTCAGCCGGTAGCGAACATTTGTGATCTCATCATTCTCATCGATGTACTCGTCTTCGCGATAACGCAGGGTACCCTGGGTTGGATCATCAAAAATGAAATAGACATCGTACTCGTGGTAATGGCGCGAATAGAGGATCTCAATCCCCGGCCCATTGATGACTTCCAATATCGGTTCAGGATCGTTAATGCGCGCTTTAACCTGAACCTCGAAGCTTTCTTCTTCCATTGCGCCCCCGATGGTGACCAGCTTGGATAAGACCGATTTCTCCCGCTCGACCAAGAAAGTGTCGATCCGGTGGGCATATTCTCCGGCTTGGAGGATCAGATCTGTCTGATCGAGGGTCATTAATTCCCTATCTCGCATCAGCCAACGCCCATTAACCAAAACAGAATGGACATCGGTGGATTTAGCCGCATACACCAGTTGGGAATAAGTGCTTGTCTGATCGCGGTGGAAGCGGGGAGAATTGTGCAAAGTACTGGTATCTACAATGATCAGGTCGGCGCGCTTGCCAGTCTCGAGAGTCCCGATCTTATCCTCGAGGTGCAAGGCTTTCGCACCTAAGCGGGTGGCCATTGTCAGAGCGGTGTAAGCCGGTAAAGTGGTGGGATCACCGGTGGTGCCTTTTGCCAGTAGAGCGGCCAGGCGGATTTCTTCAAACATATCCAGGTCGTTGTTGGAGGCCGGACCATCAGTCCCAATGCCAACATTTAAACCCAATTTCAACATCTTGCTCACCGGCGCCGCTCCTGAGGCGAGCTTGAGATTCGAAGAGGGACAATGTGCTACACCGGCTCCGTGGTGGTGTAGCGTGTGTAATTCTCCCTCGTCCACGTGTACACAATGGGCAGCCAACACTTTGGCGTCAAATATATTGTTCTTCTTGACATAAGGGATGACCGGCATATCGTTCTCGGCGCGTGAATTCTCCACTTCCATAGCGGTTTCGGCCAGGTGAGTGTGCAGTGGAATGTCGTATTCCACCGCTAATTCGGCTGTGGCGCGCAGGATATCATCGGTGCAGGTATAGGGGGAATGTGGAGCCACAGAAGGCACGATGAGCGAGTGTCCTTTCCAACGCTGGATGAAATCACGAGCTGCGGCGAGTGATTCTTCATAAGATTGAGCATCTGGAGTCGGGAATTTAAGCACGGTCTGTGAACATACTGCTCGTAAGCCAGCTTCAGATGTGGCACGCGCTACTTCTTCTTCAAAATAATACATGTCAGCAAAGCAGGTGATTCCATTGCGGATCGATTCAACGCACGCAATGAGTGTTCCTAAACGGACGAAATCTGGTGAGACGAATTCCCTTTCCACGGGCATCATATATCCCATCAGCCATACGTCAAGGCGCAAATCGTCAGCCAGACCACGCAACAAGGTCATCGGGACATGGGTGTGAGCGTTCACCAATCCAGGCATGACCACCATTCCATCGCAGTCAATTA
>JBFFIU010000388.1:0-3307 GCA_041556275.1 Anaerolineales bacterium
TATCTGCTATGAGCAGATTTTTTATAATTTGATCGTGCTTGCCGATTTTACAAGTGCGATAGATGAAATTAATAAATTTAATTAGGATGGTTTCCCAGTCGAACTTAAGGGAAACCATCCTGAGGAGGAATTAACAATGGCCAACCAAGTGAGGATCACAATAACGATTGATACCGAAGGCAAGGCTGCCATCGCGTATGATACATCAGAGAAAGCGAGTGCCGAACTAATGCCGCCCCTTGATCCCAATGCTCTGGAAGTCCAGACATCCAGAACTGCTCGCGAGAAAGACGAAACCCCTGAGCCAGCCTGGCCAACTGATCAGTTGATTTCATCAGCCCCAGAGGTAGATATCGCTCCCAGATTCTACGGAGTGGATGAATTGCCTCCTTCGTCGCGACCAGCGACAGATGTGATTCCGGGTCCTTCGATGTTGGATGAATTTACTCCTGGAACAGAAATTACTATTGCATATCCCCAGATGGAAGAGCCGAAGCTCATGATGGCGCCAGCAACCACTGATGAATATCCTGAGCCCCCTCATCTGATCGATCCAACAATTACAGCATCTACTTCTGATGATGTCCCTGGGCCAATGTCAGCGGAAGAATTGTCAAACTTAGCCAAAGATCTTGAACCTCAGTAAGGATAATTAGGGAGCAGTAACAAAGGGAACTTTATTGCACCTTATTCCATCTCAGTTGCATGATTGTCACTTTAGATTTTGATCCGGAATAAAGAGAATTGATGTCTTTACCAGAATCTTTCCGCGAAAGGATCTTCATTGTATGTATAATTCTTTTGATGGTTAGCTGCGCATCAGCAGAAGACGCAAATGGTTACCCGCCACCAGTTAGCACAGGGCCAATAGAGGAGATAGAAACAATGGTTGTTACTGTCCAGGTTAAGCCAGATGTAGCCAGAGTTTTACAAAATCAATCAGAACCAACTCCAGTATCAGAGGAATTATTAGCCGTCTTGGAGGAATTGGATATCATCTTGGTGCCGATCCACCCTGGTACTGAAGATCCGCTTCTGATTATTTTTTTTACGGTGGATGTAGCAGACTCAGACGCGGCCGAGAAGGTGATCAATCGGCTTCTCGAATCTGAAGCAGTCGAAGCAGCCTATCTGAAACCTCCTGCCGAGCCCGCTGGAATCCCTTAGGTCCTCGAAAGATTCCAAATTGGTATCTCGGGAGAAAAAATTGGTGCAATTGGTCTCCCATTATCTGCCAGTCCCAAAAGCTGTTGACTAGGATCAAATAATTAATATAATATTTATAGCAGTAATCAGGGGGTGTTCGTACTTCAGGTATCAATAACAATTTAGCAGACATCGCAGAAAACAATCTGACTATCGTGGGATTGGTTCACACCGATCTCTCTAAAAAGATATATAAGGGCACACCAGTATCGTTTAAATAACCGAACACCATCATAATTTCTGGTTCAGTAAAAAAACAAAAGAAGTGCTTATCAAAACAGGAGGTGACAGATGAAGATCGCATTGGCACTTTCAGGAGGTGGATTTCGAGCAACAGTGTTCCACCTCGGTGTCCTGGCCCGGTTGGCAGAGCAAGATTTGCTAGGAGATGTAACCTTCCTCTCAACGGTTTCCGGTGGAAGCCTGTGCATCGGGCTTGTGCATGCCAAAAATGATTTCAGCTGGCCAACCAGCAATGAATACATCCAGAATGTCCTGCCTGAAGCTCGCACAACTTTAACCACCTTCGACCTGCAGAAGTCGATGATCTTCCGCATTTTGGGGACTTTCTGGACTCTCCTGGAGACCAGAGCGGATGACCTATCAGATTTGATGCGAAAGAATTGGGGCATCTCCGCCAACCTGCGCGATCTCCCTCAAGAACCGCGCTGGATGATCAATGCCACCTGTTATGAAACCGGCAAGAACTGGCGCTTCGAACGCTTCCGCATGGGTGATTATCTCTTTGGGTACACCTATGACACCCATGAATATTCCCTCAGCGATGCTATGGCTGCTTCGGCTGGCTTCCCCGGCTTGATCGGTCCCATGGTGATCAAATCAGGTCGATATTCCTGGTTCAAATATGTGGAAGGTTCGGAACGAGAATTGGCGATCGAAGTTCCTGAAACCCAATTGCAAAGAGAAACGGAACCAATCCAGCCAGCATTCTCCGAGGCGCATTTGTGGGATGGCGGTGCCTATGACAACCATGGCCTGGAAGGCCTCTACGATTTCAACACCGGCTGGCGGAAAAACATCGAGTTTTTGATCGTCAGCGATGCCACCGGACGCTCCAAACCGGAAGCCTACCAATGGGGACCGAAGGCTTTACTGCGCCTGGCTACCGGGGTCATGATGGACCAGATTCGCTCGCTCAGGACGCGCTCCGTCCTGGAGCGCATGGTCGTTCATGAAGACAAAGGCTCCTTCTTGCGCACCGGCAACACCTGCGAATACGTTCTTTCCAGAGCTGGCAAGGACGATGAGATAGCCGCTTTGTGCCCGGATTGCTTGAGCAAGGAGGAGGCCATCCGCGCCGCGGAGATGGAGACCACCATCAAACAATTATCAGCTGCAGAGTTCGAAAGGCTCTTCCGTCACGGGTTTGAAGTTGCCGATTACACAATGTATGCTTATCATCCCCGAGAGTTCCCCTATATCGGGTATAAACATTCTCGCTGGGGGAGTACATAATCCAGATGGATTACATCAAAAAGGAGGAATAAAATGCCGAAAGTTTCAGGTACAGTCTACCGCTACAAGAGTAATGAGCGCATGTCTTATGCCTCGGTAAAAGCATGGAAAAAAGGAGTCGGTGCGCAATATGATCAGACAGATGACGACGGCGATTTCAACTTTGATGATCTCGAAGAGGGTGAATGGAATTTCGTCGCCTTCCACGAGAGCAGCTTCCCCCGCAAACTCGATCCGCTCGAGATCAAAGAGGATATCTCGAAATTCAAGATCGAACTCTTCCGTCTCTCCGGTACCGAAGATAAGAACATGGGGAAATGGTTTTTCATCAGTTTGATCATCGCTTTCCTCGTCTTGATCATCCTCTACATAGTGCTACATCTGGTGTTTCCACATTCGGGTTTTCTATGGCTAAAAGACCCTTGGCGCTTTCTCGAAATCTTCTTGTGGGGATTGGCTGGTGTTCTGGTTAACAAGATCATCACCACCGGCTGGTACCTGCGTTCGCAAAGATTTTACAGAGAAGGATTGGTTATGCATATCGCCCATCTCGTTACGACCCCTCTGCTTGTCCTGGTGGCGGTGTTAATTCTCTCACTGGTGACCCTTTCATTCACCCTCGCCA
>JBFFIU010000389.1:0-3292 GCA_041556275.1 Anaerolineales bacterium
CTGACCTGCGTGGCTTGAGCATGTTTGCGCACATTCATCAATGCTTCCTGCGCCGCTCGCAGCAGGGTCACCTCGTATTCCGGAGTCAATACGATTGGCTCACCGGTCAGAGTGTAAATGGTCTGTACTTGAGTTTCTCGTCCCCAGGCAGCGGCTTCACGCCTGATCACCTCCGGCAGAGACGCCTCTTCTAAGGACTCAGGCTGTAACGCTTGAACCAGCCGGCGTGCTTCCGCCAGACTTTCTCTGGCAGTATCGCTCGCTTTTCCCAGATGTCTGCGCACATGGACCTCTTCCTGCGGCAAGACCTGGTCAGCTGCTTCAAGCTGCATCACAATGCTGGTGAATCCTTGCGCCAGGGTGTCATGGATCTCTTGGGCTAAGTGCTGCCGTTCCTGCAATATACCGGCTTGCCTTTCTACTGTGGCCAAATTCTCTTGAGCAGCCTCTAATTGCTTGATAAGTTTCTTACGTTCTTGGCTCTCCCTCATGATTGTACGCATCCACAATGCCAGAAGCGCAGCCCAACCAATAATCACTGCACCAACGAAGAATAGATTTGCCGAAAGAGTTACTGACCTGCCAAGGTTCAAAGCCTGGATCCAGATGATCAAGGCAGTCAAAATCACGTTACCTATTACAGCCAGCCCGAACGGTAAGGTGCCCCACATCAGACCATAGAAGGACGAAGCAGTAATAAAATATGCCCAATGTGTGCGCGCTAATGGAAACCACAAAACGATAGCCACCGCTAAGTAAACAATCGACCAGATCAACTGTAATTTCCCACGCATTCTGGGAACCAGCCAGACCATGATCAACCCATACCATACCCCGAGAGCCATGCTTAATCCTAAAACAGACCATTGTGATTGGTTCAATTCTTCCGCTAAGAGCGCCAGAATTGTGGGCACTACCAAGGATATATAAAAGACAATATGCCAGATAATGACCCAGCGCTCCCAAGCGTCTCGCCTGGCAGGAGGGGATTTGGGGAAAGATGATTCTGGAGATGTCGACATAGTATCCAATAATAGTTTACTACGATCCAATTGAGCTGCACATCGGTTCACTCCCACCGGAACAGCTTGGCTGCACCAGCAGTCGCTATCAACAGCATGCCAACCAACACCAGTACAGAGAGCCAAAGGTTACTCCAGGATTCCCCAAACCACAATCCTTGGACCAACCTGACAACATAACTCAAAGGCAGGAAATCACTTACTTTTCGCAAGCCTTCCGGCAGCAATTGCAGCGGCATCCCAGCCCCCGACAAGAACATCATTGGAAAGAAGATCACCATACCTACTACCTGGGCAGCCCTCGCTGTAGGCACCAGGCTGGCGAGCAGATAACCAAGGGAATAAAAGGAAAGGGCGGATAATGTTACTGCTGCCAGGACATTGAGCCATGACCCGGCGATGCGCAGCCCAAAAACAAGCTTGCCGATCACGACCAGTATGGCCATTCCCAAGAGCGCGATCATCAGGTAGACTGCCACACTGGCCAGCAGGTATGCCGCCGGGCGCAGCGGGGTTGCCCGGTAGCGGCGCAGTACGCCCATTTCCCGACTGGCAGCCGTATCGATCGGGATGCCCATCAAGGCGACAGTCCCAATAATGATCCCGGCGTAAGCTGGCACACTGGCGTCCACCGTTCCGAAATTTCTCCCCCAGAAAGCGGGAGATGGATCGTTGCCATATATAAAGCCAAAAAGCAAGAGCAGCAAAGCAGGATAAGCTAGCGAGAAGAAAAATGCTACTGGCTCCCGCAAATAGAGCTTGAACTGCATCACAAAGAATTTCATTACTCCACGCATGATTAATCCTCCTTCAGATTGTATTGGACTCGTTCCCAACCTGGTGATGAACCTCCCGCCCGGTAAGGGCCAGAAAGACATCCTCCAGATCTGCCTGTTCTGTACGTAAATTCTGGTAGGGCACTCGGTCTGTCTCCAGCGCATAAACGACAGCGCCAAGGATTCCCTCTCCCCGACCGAATACTGTAATTTCATCTCCATCCTGGTCTACACGCTGGACCCCATCGATGACGCCGATGCGCGCCAGGTTGAAGGGCTTTCTCCCAAGCTCACTTTCCACTGTATGACCGTTCAGCGAGAAAGTGATCCGGGTAGCCATTCCTAATACTTTCACCAGCTGGGCAGGGGTGTCCAAGGCAATGATCCGCCCATAATCCAGGATAGCCACCCGATCGCATAAGTGTTCTGCCTCTTCCATGTAGTGGGTGGTGAGGTAAACCGTTGTCCCTCGCTCTCTGATTTCACGGATCAAATTCCAAATGGCGTGCCGCGCGCGTGGGTCTAAACCTGTGGTCAGCTCGTCCAAAAATACGATCTCAGGATTATTGATCAACGCCAGAGCAACGAACAAACGCTGCTGCTGGCCGCCAGAAAGCTGGCTGAAATTGGCCTTGCGTTTATCTCGCAATCCCAGTTCTTCGAGCAAGCGCTGCCAGTCGCATGATGCACTGTAGAAGGATGCGAACAAGTCCATTGCCTCTTCCACCCGCATGCGCCGCGGCAGGTTAGCAGATTGCAGTTGTATACCGGTGCGCTCACGGAGTTCGCGGGTTTCATCCCAGGGGTTAAGACCCAATACTTCGACCACGCCTTCGTCCGGTCGTCTCAGCCCTTCAATGCACTCGATGCTGGTGGTCTTCCCAGACCCATTCGGGCCAACCATGCCGAAGATCTCGCCCGCTTTAACCTGGAATGAAATCCCATCCACGGCCTTCACCTGGTCGTAGTTTTTATGCAATCCCTCAACCCTGATCACTTCCTGTTCTTTCACCATGACGAACTCCTTTCCTGATATCTACTATCAGTATAGAGAATAAAAAGGAAGGGGTGAACCACTGAGAGATGGATTTTTGTCCCACCATGAGGATGGTTTTCAGATCAACCACTTGGTTGATATAGATTCATCACCACTCTAGTATTCATCGATGGCGAAGACATTCCCTTAATTAACTAATCCATTGCCCATCAACTGAGATCTATGCTCAAAGTGCAGCAATAATCACTTTCGAACTGCTGCTTGAATAACTCACTCGATCAATGCTCTATAACAAATAGAAAGAATACGTTTTTGATACCCCCTGATTATGTAAGAAATTTAGGATGGGTGCTCAGGCGCCAGGAGAATCACAATTCCTGCTGCAATTTTCCCTCTTGACTCTCAGAACGAATTTTGCTCAAAATCCCCTTCGCGCGAGCATAACTCTCCGGCGACCAGAACAACACGAAGCCAAACGCAACCAGCGTATTGGTCAA
>JBFFIU010000390.1:0-3290 GCA_041556275.1 Anaerolineales bacterium
GCAGGCCAAGAGCAACCTGGGAGGGGAGTATGAACATTTGCTTGAGCAGGGTGTGGAGGTACGCCTGGATGGCAACCGGCGCGGCATGCACCACAAGGTGATCCTGATCGATGACCAGATTTTAGTCACCGGTTCGTACAACTTCAGCAACAACGCCAAAACGCGCAACGATGAGAACACGCTGATCGTTCACAGCGTGGAGGTGGCGGCGTTATACATGGAGGAGTTCGAGCGGGTATGGGGGGAGGCGAAGGTATCCCAATGAAAGAATGAAGAGGCAAGAAACTATCTTCCCAAATCAACAGGATTCTGCTCAATCAAGGCTATATCAGCGCTTTGTCATCAATCGGGTGCTGTAGATCATCCTCAGGTGCATATAGTTTATAGTTTACTGATTTTCCGAGCCACTCAGACATATCATCGGAATGGCGCAACCTTCGGGAACATGATCATCGTTATTCATGGTTCACTTATACACTAATTTTGATCACGCCAATGGGTGAGAAGAGGGGGGTTTTTGAATTAACCCTTGGCGAATCCGATTCAATAAGGCCCATATCAATTTTTCATTTTGCTACGCCTTGATTTTTGGATAAAAAAGGTGTAAAATGTACATATAGACGCTCAAACTCAGTTCTTCTTCATTAAAGATTATCCTTAAGGCGGTTGTTGAAGCAGAATGGTGTATGAGCGAAAAGATGAGTTGAGGGCTATAAAACTCAATTCCCAACCCGTTTCTACGCTGTTTATTTTGAACTTTTGGTGTGGGTCATTCTGAACAGCATATCATTCACCCAAGGAGAATATTATGAGGAAATTTGTTATATTGGTTTTTGTGTTGGTTTTGCTGGTCGTTCCTTTTACCGTTAGCGCAGCACCACCTACGCATGCACACGTCCACTTCGGCGATGAAAATGCCGGCTCTCCATTCCCACCAGACCACGACCGGTCGTTCCATGCCACCGACAAGATGGTGCCGCGAACCGTGGTCATTAGTCAGGGCGGAAGTGTTACCTTTAACACAACACCTCCACATCAGATCGCAATCTACAAGCCTGGGACCCTGCCAGAAGATATCAATCTTCACCCAGACTTTCTTGAGGATTTGGTTTTGCCATCTCCGCCCTTTCCGCCCAATACTATCATCCCAGACATCTTAATCGACGATCCAGTGGGAAGGGTGGTTCTGGGACCAGACCCGGACTTTTTCGGGCACGTGGAATGGACAACACCCGCTGGCACGTTCGACGAGCCAGGGCGCTACCTTGTCATCTGCACCATTCTGCCCCACTTCGCAGAAGCGGACATGTATGGCTGGGTCATAGTGAAGTAGAGGCAATTCACCTTTCAACTAAAAGCCCCGGCAATATGCTGGGGCTTTTTTTTTGAATAACTCTGCAGTTTCACAGAACAATCTCAATCCTGGCGAGGTAGTTTGCATCAGTTAACAATGATGTTCGCGGTCAACGGCGCTAACCGCAGCAACAACAACCTGGTGCGGGTGCGCTCTCCTGAGCTGGCGGAAAACTACCTGATGGAATTCGAAGAGATGTTCGTCGATCGCCAGTTCGGAGCTGGGTCGCCAGCCAATACGCCATATCCGGTTTTGGACCTGGAGGGAACGCAGGTGGAGGTGTACTTTTCACCCGATGATGGGACGATAATTCGATTGCTCGAACTGGTCTGAAGTGTGGAGGAACACGTGATATTCCTGGCCTATTCCTTCACCGATGATGACTAATCGCAAGCCATGCTGGAACGCGCTGAAGAGGGTGTGCTGGTGAAAGGTGTGTTCGATGAAGCCCAAGCTAAAAGCAACCTGGGAAGGGAGTACGAGCGCTTGTGGTAAGCGTTTTTCAACTACGAGGTAACAATGTTTCGGGGTGTCTGAAATTGAGGTCTTGAAATAAGCGGAAATTTATTATGCGCTGAATAACATCAATCATTATCCGCCGGACTATGTTCATTTTGCCAGTTTTCTTTCCCGCAACCAGTGATGCTAATTGCCGAGACTCGGCTTCTTTCAATAGATCCTGCTGCCGCAGTTTTGTTAATTCCGCTAAAATAATCGGGTGCATTTTACTTTCTCCTTGTTAATTAAATTTCTAAGATTAGTGCTCTGTCTCATAATTGGCGATAGAAACTTTCTTGATGGAGATTGCCACAACTCGGGAAAAACACCCGAATTTCGCAATGACATTAATCATAGTTTCTTGTGAGACAGGGCATTTAGGAAGGTTGAATTTGCCACCTTTTCATAATCCATAGATTTATTATAAGGAATTAATGGTATGATTGTTAGAGCCAATAATTACTAATTATATATAGTCCAATTAATTGAATAAATGAGCAGAATCATTAAATGGTTATAAGTAATGGCAAATAATAAGATATAATTTGTAGACCAATAATCAAGGAATAGTGCGATGCGAATCCCAATAGACCGCCAGAGTGATACCCCTCTCTACAGACAGATCGAAAAATTTTTGCGTGATGGGATACTTTCGGGCAACCTGGCGCCAGATACCCGTCTCCCTGCCACCCGCGAGCTCGCCCGAGACCTGGGCATCAACCGCATCACGGTCGGAAATGCCTATGCCGAGCTGGAGGCAGATGGGTTGATCTATTCACAAGTTGGCAGCGGCACCTATGTCCTGCCGCCCTGGCAGATCCAGCCTGCTCCAGGAGCAGAAGCTGTTGGTCCCTGGCCGCTCTGGCAGCAGGATTTAAGGAGAAGAGGTGATACTTCAAAAAGGGATTTGATCTTGAAGCTGCTGAATGAATCCCAGCATCCTGACCCGATCTCATTCGCTGGGGGAGTTAGCGACCCCCAACGGTTTCCCGTCGATGGATTCCGCAAGGTCATCCAGAATGTGATGCGAAGGGATGGCATCACCGCCCTGGAGTATGGCGAGATTAGGGGCTACGCGCCTCTGCGCAGCACTATCGCCCATATATTAGCCAGCCAAGGTGTTCAAATCTCCCCCGATAATATTCTGATCACAGCAGGATCGCAGCAAGCATTGGCACTTGTTACCCAACTTCTCCTCAATCAAGGGGATGTCATCCTGGTTGAGAGCCCAACCTATTCCGATGCGTTAGGATTATTCGCGGATCTTGGGTTAAAGATTATTGGTATTCCAGTCGATGAAGATGGGATGCAAGTGGAACAGCTGGAAAAATTGCTCCTCCAACATCATCCAAAGTTGATCTATACAATTCCCAATTTTCAGAACCCAAGTGGGACCTGTATGAGTGGACAGCGCCGTCGCCAATTGATTTCTTTAGCA
>JBFFIU010000391.1:0-3273 GCA_041556275.1 Anaerolineales bacterium
AGCTTGATTTGGAGCAGGAACAGGAACGAAAAGTGCGACGCCAGGACCAGCGGGAGCTTGATTTGGAGCAGGAACAGGAACGAAAAGTGCGACGCCAGGACCAGCGGGAGCTTGATTTGGAGCAGGAAGAGGAACGAAAAGTGCGACGCCAGGACCAGCGGGAGCTTGATTTAGAGCAGGAAGAGGAGCGAAAAATGCGCCAAGAGGAAAGGCAGAAGAAGGAATAGGTGAAATAAAACAGGGCAGCTTTTATATGGCTGCCCTGTTTGTTTTTCGTGGTGGTACCTTAGATAGCCAGTACGTCCTGCGCCTGCAGGCCTTTTTGGCCCTGGACAACGGTAAATTCTACACGTTGGCCTTCTTCAAGGTTGCGGTATCCTTCGCCAATGATGGCGTTGAAATGGACAAATAGATCTTCGCCCTCTTCGCGCTCAATAAAACCGTAGCCTTTGCTACCATTGAACCACTTTACGATGCCTTGCTGTTTTTCAGACATGATTTGGAACTCCTTTCACAGATTTTTGCGAGGTACAACATGGGTTCCAAATCAAAAAATAAATCTCTAATTTCAGAACTTCTGTTACTCAAGCACTTTAGTGTATCACACTACGTGCGTATGATGTGTAAACCTTTTATTAGAATCGGCGCTGGTTAAGCAGCAGCGATCTCAACCTGGGATTAAATTGACGAGATTTCCCCATGAGATGCCGTTCAATTAACACGGCAGATTTAATTTACTTCGATCTTCGCCTGGCTCTCGCGAATGTATTCCTGAAATGCGGGCCGGATTTTTTCAACCTCGACCTGCATAATCGAAGCCCACTCTCCCAACAGTCGATCTTCAAGACGTTTCAGGGCTGCTTTCTCAGTTTGATTGAGCGTTCTTAATGCCTGTTGGGCGTATAGATCGCGAACCAGGATGCTGATCGCTAACAGGTCAGCATCGGCCTGCACTTCACTGATCTTCTTCTTCCAGATATCTCTATCGGTGTCCAGTATGTGGGCTTTGCTTCTCAAGTTGTGGATGACTTTAGTGATGATGGCTTGCGAAGCGACCGGCCGGATGCGAGGGTTGTCCATGCTGCTGGTAGGAAACCAGTATGTGCAATCCCTGGTTTTAACTTGGAAACAATTGGTATCCTCACCTTGAATAGGTTTGACTTCAATCCCTTTGATCTGGCCGACACCATAAAGTGAGTGGACAACCCAATCACCGGTTGAATAGGTAATCACTGAATCCATAGTCCTCTCCTTCCTACTTTATGAATCTTGGTGCGGATAACCGAGTTGCTCACGTTGGATAAGGAACTGGCGTAATTATTTCAGTTCGAGCCACCTGTTTAGCCCGGGTAGGAACTCATTTCTTATGACGGAAGGTGATCCGCCCGCGGGTGAGATCATAGGGTGATATTTGGACAGTGACCATATCACCCAAAATAATGCGGATATAGTATTTGCGCATTTTGCCGGATAGATAAGCAATAATCTCATGGCCGTTATCAAGCCGTACCCTAAATTGTGTGTTTGGTAAGGCTTCGATGACAGTTCCTCTAGTTTCTATTTTCTCTTCTGTTTTGGCCATATGAATTCCTCACTTAATACCGGCGGCGGCCTCTCTTGATTCTTTGATTGCGCTTATGTCTTCGAATGGCTTTCTTTTTCGCAATGCGGCGCGCTTCACTCTTAGAAACGAACCACCGCTTGCGACGTAAAGCTGTGAGTCTTCCACTCTTTGAAACCTTCTTGCGAAATCGGCTGAGCAGTTGTTGCTGGGATTCGTTATTTCGTAGTTCGACTTTTGTCAATTGATTATTTTCCTTTCGATATATGATTTAGGCGGTAAAAATCCCGGAGCAAAACTCAGGGACAGGTAGGTTTTAAAATTCCCAGTCGCGTCGAGGAATAGATGGGAATCCCAAAGTTACCAGATTTTCATCAGCCTGGCTGTGTTGCGTTCACATCCAACACGCAACTAAGTTATCTAAAAGGCAATCTTATGAGAAGCTCGCGGGATCCTGTGTACAAACAAAGAAATCTAGCGAAGTAAGACTCATACCCCCCTTTTGGTCGATTTATTCAGACCAATTCTGCGAGTATTTAGATGTAAATCTCGCACTTTACCAGGCCCAACAAGCTGCGAGAGGTATTTATATTGTAACACAATCGCTTAAACGTTAAAAGATTAGATGATAGAGTGTTAATGTTAAGCATTGCCCTGCGGGAGGTTTTACAAAGCAGGCGAATTGAAGGGGAAAGGAAGTCTGGGTCAGGGGATCGCAGATCCCCTGAGAGCCCCCCGTAATAAATAGCGGGCTGGTCTGGGAGGCGGGGATCGGCCGGACGCAGGTGTGATCGTCAGGTATGAAATCCCCTCCCTGAAGGTTAAGGATTCGCCTGACCTACGGTGGATGTCAGGTATGGAAATCCTCTCCCTAAAGGTCGAGGACTCGCCTGACCTACGATTGATGAGAGTGAGATGACTCTGTCAGAGCGAGGGAGACGCCATGAGAGCGGGGGGATGTAATGGACTGGAGTCAAAACCACCCTTAGGGTGGTGTCCAGTTTCAGGGGTCCACTACAATAATATCCTTATATGCTAAATCATTCGAATGCTTGTGAAGAAAATCATTAATTTGATTTATTTGATGTTAATTATATAATATTAGAATATACCTCCTCAATATCTCTCCACTTTCATCATCGGGTGAACTCACACCTTCAGCGTCGAATACATTACTGCAGATCTTTACTCACAGTCGGGGGAATATTTTGTTTCGGGGGTGTTAACGAACTTCCTTTATTTGGTTGGCAATATTGAGAATAATACAATTTAATTCAGTACAATCGGCATTTTACGATGGGAATGGTGAACAGCAATTGTTGACGCTAACTTGGTGTTTATTTAATGACATCTTTTTGAAGGGAGGTGATGAAAGGTGAATTAGATAGAGATGGTAAACCTTATTGGTGGTGGACATGTGTCAGGTTTTTATTGTATGCGATTCACTGTTTGCCGAAACTCTGGGCCAGACACTGGTCAGCAGTGGGAAGGTAGTCATCATCAGAGGCGAATCCCGCGCCTGCTACGATGCGTGTGTTTTGCTGTAAGGCCCTACTTCGCGCAGTTGTCTCGTCTGTCTAGAGAAAATCCTATCGAGTTGGATGGAGGACATAATGAATAGGAAGAAACTGAGCTACGCGCTCAAATTGTTTTTAGCGATGGTCTTGATCATGTTCGCTGCACAAAGCGTGCTGGCGGGTAATTCGAATCCC
>JBFFIU010000392.1:0-3268 GCA_041556275.1 Anaerolineales bacterium
TCATTCCGCAGCACCCGCGGGGTGATCCACGGTGAGTTATTAACAGCAGCTGAAGGAACTGATTTGATAATTCTTGGTAAATCAGGCTGGTCGCGCAGGCGCCAGATGGGTTCCACCGCCCGGGAAATCGCCGTTCAATCTCCCATCCAATCCTTGATCCTTCTGCACAAGGTGCGTCCTGGCACCCCCGTCATGGTGGCATTTGATGGTTCACCTGCCAGCATAAGAGCACTGGAGGCTGCGCGCTTGATCAGGGATCCAGAAATTCCACTCTACGTTTTGCTCCTTGCGGAGACCAAAGAAGATGCAAACCGATTAAAAGCTGAAGTAGAAATTTTTTTAGCGGATGAAACACACTCCGTAGAATTTCGCTGGGCAGCCAACATCAAGGGTAACCGCGTTTCTCAGATGGCGATGATCTCTGGATGTGACGTGGTCGTGTTGCCTGCGGTGAGCGATTCGTTTGACCCAGATGCACTATTGAGCATGCTCGACGAAGCCGATTGTGCCGTGCTACTCGTGAGGTAAGTTATGGAATTCGATTTAAAACCTGGGAATAAAGAATCAATATCACAAAGGAGACCTGAGTGAAATATTCTACTTTAATTTCCGTCGAGCAGCTTGCCGCCCATGTCAATGATCCAGATTGGGCTATCATTGATTGTCGTTTCTCTCTCGAAGAACCCGGCTTAGGACGAAAAAATTACCTGGAAGCACACATCCCTGGTGCAGTTTACGCCCACCTGGATGAGGATCTCTGTTCTCCCATCATCAAGGGCGTCACAGGAAGACATCCGCTACCTACAGTTGAGAATATGGATATGCGCTTAAGTGATTGGGGGATCGACGGTTCTGTGCAGGTCGTGGTATATGATGACGCTGGTGGCGCAATGGCAGCTTCCCGCTTATGGTGGTTATTACAGTGGCTGGGGCACGAGGCGGTGGCAGTACTGAACGGTGGCTGGTCAAAGTGGCTTAAATGGAAGTATTCTGTTACTAGCGGAGCTGAGTCACGGGCTGCTCGTCAGTTTACGCCCCAAGTGCAATCCATGCGATTGATCGAGACAAGAGAAATCCGCGACCGTTTACATGATCCAGCATTGAAAATAATTGACTCCCGCGCGGCAGAACGGTATCGTGGTGAAATTGAACCCATAGATCCTATCGCCGGGCATATTCCTGGCGCTCTTCTCTCACCCCATCCCAATGTACTGGATAGTGAAGGGAATTTCCTCCCCGCCGATGAGTTGAACCAACATTTTAAATCTTTGCTAGGTGATGCATCTGCTAAAGAGACTGCATTCTATTGTGGGTCTGGAGTCACTGCGGTGCAGAATGTGCTCGCCATGAAATATGCTGGAATGGGAGATGCGCGACTATATGCTGGCTCATGGAGTGAATGGATCACTGACCCAGATAGACCGATCTCAACAGGTGATTCCCCCTAGTTTTCCTGACAATTCTCGATGATAAGAAAATCCCTTCTGACAAAACAAAAAAGGGATTTTTCAAGATCAACCGCTTCGATCGGATAGTTATTTCGAATTAGCGCGCCCAGAGGCTTATTTGTTGTTATTGGGGTTTGAGGAAGGCTCGAGGACAGTCTGCCTGAGGAATGAGTGAAAAGCACTCTGTCGGCGCTTGACCACTACAACGGTGACCTTCGCTCGTTTAGCCACCTGTTCGGCGATGTTCCCGAAGAGTAGATTTCTGAATAAGGGCTCGTCGGTTGCGCCGATGACGATCAAGTCACATTCACAACTATCGGCGTTTTCTAAGATCAAATCCAGCACATTGGTTCCTTCCACGATATTACGGGAAACATTTTCGTAATCGATCCCCTCCAGCGTGTAATCGAAAATTTGATTGGATCGAATTCGACCGCGACTTCCTGATCCAGGGGCGACGATATGCATCAAGTTCACTTTGGCTGGACCTTCATCAGCCAACATGGCCATATTGATCGCGGTGCGCACAGCCCTGCGGCTGTTGACTCCTCCGGAAACCGGTACAAAAATTGATTTGAGCGGTCGCTGTTCCCGATAACGTACTACAGCAATGTCGCATGGCGGATCATCCACAATCGGATCGATCACGGAACCATATAATCGACCAGCCGTATTCGTATATCCTGGCCAGCCCAACACGATCAAATCTGAAGCGTTTTCTTCCGCGGTTTTCCGCACCGCATCTGCGACCTGCCTTCCGAGACGAATCATGGTGTGCACGGGTACATCCAGCTTTTTCGCTTCTTCAATTACTGTTTCCAGATAGGGACGACCTCCTTTAAGCATTGTGCGCCCTTCACCCAAAGTCAGCTGGTAGGGAACGCGCACAACGTTTAACGCGAATACTTCGCCCTGGTTTGAACGAGCCAGAATGCTGCCAATTTGCCCTAATATGCGTGCCTGCTCTCGAGTTGCCACCGGGATCAACACTGAATAATCCCGGCTGACAAGCACCTCTTCCATTAGGATCTCTTTTGGCTTTTCCATCTCTTCGATCCTGGAGAAGTAAGTGTAATATGCCAGCAACCCGACGACAATCCATCCTATGGCAACATACCAGGCAAGCGGACTAAAGGTGAATAGATATATCGCCAGCAAGGCGTTCAACACGATCCCCAGTATAGGGAACAAAGGAAATAGTGGCACACGAAAGCCACGTTCCATATCGGGCAATTTCAGCCTTAAACGCATCACAACTACGTTGACCTGCAGGAACAATAAAAGAAATAGAATGCCTGCCGCGGCCGCCACATCCTCGATCGGTAGGAACCAGGCGATGATCAGCATAAATGCGCCAGAGAATATCACCGCCCAAAATGGGGTCAAACGCTTTGGGTGGACCTTGGAAAGTATTGCAGGTAGGTTATGATCGCGTCCCATGGCAAATGAGACTCGCGAAGATGAATACGTGGTCGCATTTAAAGCCGACATGGTCGAAACCAGACCGCTGAACAACAGCACGATCGCCCCGATACCACCGGGGAAGGTCTGTTGGGCTGTTTCCACGACCGCCACTTCTTTCTGCAGTCCGAGATAATCCCATACGTTCATCCCCACCGGTGGGTCAGTCGCCCCGATGACGACGATCGAGACCAGCAGGTAGATAGTGACCGCCACTGCGATAGCGATAAATATCGCCAGGGGGATGTTGCGCTTGGGATTGATCACCTCTTCGCCGGATTGAACGATGATCTCATACCCTTCGAAGGCGACAAAGGTCACACCCATCGCTGCAAACACTGCCAAATAACCATTAGGGA
>JBFFIU010000393.1:0-3267 GCA_041556275.1 Anaerolineales bacterium
ATCGAAGGGACAGTACCCGATCTGATCGACCTGCCCGAGGGTTGCCGTTTTGCCCCTCGCTGTAAAGCCCGTGAAGAGTACGAACTGACCATCTGTTCGCAGAAGGTACCGGACCATAAACCAGTGCAACCCGATCATTCAGTTCGCTGCTGGCTTTACCAGGATCAGGATGATCATAAAGCGCCTTTAACTGTGCCCTCACCAACTATGAATGTGACTAGCATAGATACTGGCATAAAGAGTGAGCAAGAGAATAATCTGACCAAAGATAATCAAAATGGGAGTGGTAAAGACCTCCTGCGGGTGGAAAACCTGGTGAAATACTTCCCTGTTCGAGCAGGGATTATGCAGAGGGTTGTTGATTGGGTACAAGCGGTAGATGGCGTGAGTTTTACAATCAGAGAAGGAGAGACTTTAGGTTTGGTCGGAGAATCTGGCTGTGGAAAATCGACTGTAGGAAACACCATTTTGCGCTTAATCGAACCAACCGAAGGATACGTGGAATTTGACGGCACGAATATCTTTGGGATCAACAAACGGGATTTAAAACCGATCCGCAAAGATATGCAGGTCATCTTCCAAGATCCTTATTCATCTCTCAATCCCCGCAAGCCGGTGGGTGATTCGATCATGGATGGCCTCAATATACACAAAATTGGCAGCAAACAAGACCGTTACGACATCCTGAGAGAAACTTTGCAAAAGGTCGGTATGGATGAATACCACGCTCAACGTTACCCACACGAGTTCTCAGGCGGCCAGCGACAGAGGATTGGCATCGCCCGGGCGATCGCCCTGCATCCCAAGTTCATTGTCTGCGACGAACCAGTCTCCGCATTGGATGTCTCGATCCAATCCCAGGTTCTTAACCTCCTCCAAGACTTGCAAGAGGAATTTGGGTTGACTTATCTGTTTATCGCCCATAATCTATCGGTCGTGGAACATTTTTCAGACCGCGTTGCCGTGATGTACCTGGGAAAAATCGTGGAACTCGCTCCCAAGAAAGAGCTCTTCCTTAATCCTCTTCACCCTTATACGCAAGCACTGATGTCTGCCATCCCGATTCCTGTGCCCAATCTGGAACGCGAGCGGATCATTTTACAGGGGGAAGTCCCCAGTCCACAAAACCCCCCATCAGGATGTCGCTTCCATCCACGCTGTCCGGTCGCAATGGAACATTGTTCGGAAGAGGAGCCTGAATTTGTCGAGCATAGTCCTGAGCATTGGGTTGCCTGTTTCAAGGTAACCTCCGAGGCCCTAGCGAACTCATGAAGCGATTTAGATCACTTAATCCTTGGACTGTCACAATGGGGGACACTCGCATTATTACAAAAAAAGATGAAGTTACACAAGCATATCCTGGTAAAAGTGCTGACCTTTAGCGCCAACGCTCAATGAATCAGCAAACAAACTGATCATAAAGAAATGAGCAATTACACCTCAAGATTGATCTTTTGTCTTACAATCTACATAACTCGAGCAAGGATATCTTGATAATTGTAATGATTCAGCAATAAATAGCAAGAAATTATGACTAATTGTTACTAAATTATTGTCTGGTATGATAATTTGTGATATATTGCTGATGTGATGATTTGAAAAGGTAGCAAGCACTATGAAGCAAAAAAATAGCGGTCTTACCACAAAGATCGACGAAGTAGATATCCAAATTATCAAATATCTAAACGAAGACGGGAGAACGCCATTCTCTCAGATCGCACAACGATTAGGCGTTTCTACCGGAATGATTCGGCAGCGCTACCATCGCCTGGTTCAAGAGGGCATCCTGCAAGTTGTGGCAGTGACAAATCCTTTGCTGATGGGATTCACCACAATGGCGCACATTGGGGTCAAAGCAGAAGTGAGTCGTCTACAGGAGATCGCCGATCAAATCGCTTCCTTCGAAGAGGTTATTTATCTAGTGTTTTTAACCGGCAGCTATGATTTACATATTGAGGTCGTTTGCCGAGATCAAACCCACCTATTGGATTTTCTCACCAATAAGCTGCATTCGGTTGAGGGAATCAAAGACACCGAAACATTTATCTGCATGCGCATCGCCAAGGAAGTGTACACCTGGTCTGGTTATCTGGAAGGGAAGCAAAATTTGGATATGACTGATAATAATTAGCTGTGATTTATTGGTAATTCTACTGAAAATTTTGTTGGATATCTCAATTATGAAATCGGCAGAAGCAAATTATTTTTTAGGAGGTCAGAATGAGTATGCAAGGGACAAAAACCAAATCGCTCTTCCAAAAAGCCCTGAAGGTAATACCGCATGGCGTTAATTCGAATTTCCGCTATTGGGGTGATGATGACACATTGGTTATTACCCGCGGCGAAGGCGCCTATGTTTGGGATGCGGATGGCAAGCGCTACATTGATTACCGACTGGGATTTGGTCCCATAATCCTGGGACATTCCTACCCCAGAATAGTAAAACGAGTGCAGGAGGCCATTCAAAATGGGACTGTGTTCGCATGGACAACGCCATTGGAAATCGACCTCTGTGAGCGCATCACGCGGATGTGTAAAGTGGATAAAGTGCGTTTAACGAACAGTGGTACAGAGGCCACCATGCACGCCTTACGGATCGCCAGGGCACACACTGGACGAGAAAAGTTCATCAAGTTCGAAGGGCAATATCACGGTATGGCTGATTACTTCATGTTCAGCACAGCCTCATCCAATCCGCGTTCTCTGGGCTCCAAACGCAGCCCGATCAATTCCCCAGTCACCTCGGGGATACCAAAAGGAATTAATGAATACGTCATCAATCTGCCCTATAACGACTTTGAGCGCCTGGAGTTTACGGTCCAGGCAAAATGGGGAGACATCGCCGCTATCATCGTCGAGCCCATACTTGGAAACGCTGCCGGTATAATGCCTCTACCAGGCTTCCTGGAGAAGATAAGGGAGCTATGTGATCAGTACGGTATTGTGTTGATATTCGACGAAGTAAAAACAGGCTTCAGGATCGCAAATGGTGGAGCGCAGGAGTTTTTCAACATCCAGGCTGACTTAGTAACCTATGCAAAAGCATTGGGAAATGGGTTTCCGATTGCTGCTATCGCGGGCAAAGAAGAGGTCATGATGACGATTCAACCTGGTGAAATGGCGCACGGCGGCACTTATTCTGGAAACGTAATCGGCACCGCGGCTGCCGTCGCTACTCTCGAAATCCTCGAAACAGAGCCAATCATCGAAACCATTAAGGAGCGTGGCAATACGCTGATGTCAGGCTTTGATGAGATCTTGACAGAG
>JBFFIU010000394.1:0-3243 GCA_041556275.1 Anaerolineales bacterium
CCGACCGGCTTCGCGGTTAAGCTCCCGGCAGAAGTACGATCGCGCCTGATCAATGAAGGCAAAGGTCAAGAGTTTCGATTCTTCCCCAATGGACCGATCAAGCGCGAGTACGTTGCACTTTCCGATTCGATCATTCAGGATGATGAGATGCTTCGGGAGATTATTATGATGAGCGCCAGCTATGTAGCTGACATGCTGGGTTCAAGCGCTAATGACGAGATATGAAGATCCTGCTACCAAACCTCCTCCCAGAGAAGGTATGAATTCCTGTTGGGAGGAGATCTGAGATCAATCTTGCCCCGTATTGGAAGAGCTCGCCCGGGCGGAAATCCTGATCGTCTCACTGACTGATGTGCCTGTCTGACGTTGTCTACCTTCAAGGGATTGCCTGATGCTGATGATCGTGACATAAGCATACCCACCGGAGATCAGCGACAACCAGAAAACCAATCCCCAATTCCCATGACTTATTGCGACAAGCATTAAACCAAGTGCGTAGATTCCGATCAAAGCTTCGAGCCACATTCCCCCATCCTTGGGCAGGAGATAATCAAGGTATTTCACCGCATTTTGCCGGTCGTGTAAGTTAAATTTTGGAGTCCGCTTAAAGGGAGTTTGAATACCTAGAAGCGCTTCCCCGACGGCGCGTGTATTATTCCAGGACAACCCCATACCGAGCAGTACCAGCATGAGCAGATTAAATAAGCGTCTTATTAAGGGTAAATCTTGCTTCCTCATAGCCGTCAGATACATGAACATTGGGCCGATCGCTGCCAGCGCGAAAACCGGGTAGTTTTGAGCAAATAATTTCCCCTTAACAGCAGCGGCAGCATGAGCACCAAATTAATTATCATTAACGGATGAACAGCATAATGAGTGAGATGGATCGTTCCTTCAATTTTCACCAATAGAGGCTGTGATGACCGCCATAAAGTGCTGAGCAGTTTTTTTGCTGTTTGGATGCTTCCTTTCGCCCAACGAAATTGCTGGCCTTTAAAAGCGTTGATATGTTCAGGCAATTCCGCAGGTGTGGTGATATGGGGCAGGTAACGGATTCTCCAACCACGCAATTGAGCCCGGTAGCTGAGATCTAGATCTTCTGTCAACGTATCATGCTGCCAGCCCCCAGCATCCTCAACACATTTACGGCGCCATATCCCTGCTGTTCCATTGAAATTAAGGAATAATCCCGCTTGGCTCTTCGTCTCTTGCTCGATGATGAAGTGCCCGTCGATTCCATTAGCCTGTGTGCGGGTCAACAGAGAATTTTCCCTGTTCAGGTGTCCCCAACGGGTTTGTACGCAGCCTGTATTTTCATCTCGATCGAAATAGGGAAGCGTACGCTTGAGAAAGTCAGGGGGCGGTAGAAAGTCAGCGTCAAAGATGGCGATGAAATCACCCTTGGCTGTCTGCATACCGTTTGCCAAAGCTCCCCCCTTATATCCCAGACGATTATCCCGCTGGATGTGTTCGATATCAAATCCTTTACGCTGCTGAGCAGCTACCAATGAGGAAATGATGTCACTAGTTATATCTGTTGAGTCGTCCAAAACCTGAATCTGCAATCGCTCGCGCGGATAATCTAATTTGGATACCGATTCAATTAAGCGTTCGACAACATACCGCTCGTTATAGATGGGCAACTGCACGGTGACTTGCGGCCAATCATAATCAATGTCAGGATCGATGATTTGAATGGGCTTATGACGCCATATCCGCAAAACAGCTAATATCAGCGCGTTAATTCCATAAATGGCCAATAATCCAATATTGGTCAGGTAAAGAAATTCAAGGATGGATAATTGAGTGCCCATTTGATCGAGAACCATTCTTACCAGAGAAATGGTATCCTGGGTTCTCCTCTCCGGTTGAGTAACAGGTTGTCAATTCCAATGCTCCTCCCCGCCCTAGTTACCATTACGACTCCCAAAATACCCAACATCAGGCCATAACTCCAGGGCCAATCGTGACCAAATGTTGCTAGAAAAGTGTTGACAATAAAAAAAATGCCTGCGAAGCTGGTCAGTGGGGTGAGAAAACCTATTAACAAGAATAATCCGATCAGAAATTCTGTCACCAATTGAAATGGTGCAAAGAATCCGCGAATGGGGATGATGACACCATCGATAAAAGCTGCGTACCAAGCCAATGGATTTTCCGATTGGGGAAATACATTGGTGAAGAAATCAACTAACCCCTCTGGGGTGTAGAAGCCTTTCGAGAGATTACTGTACCAGGTAGTGAGAAACAATACTCCCAGCAAGATACGTAATAATGAAATCCATACTAACGGCACGCGTTGAGTCTTCATTGCTAAAAAATTTTCCATATTGGGTTTCCTTTCTGATCAAATCTGATTATGCTTCACGTAAGGTTTTTCTTGCATTGGCGCTTATTAAATCTACCATGAAAGTAATCACCATAAAAACAATGAGTATCGCAAGAACAGATTGGTAGTCAAAGCTGGTGAGGTGTTCTGTGAGCGAACGACCCAACCCTCCAGCTCCGACGAGCCCTACGATCACAGTTGCACGGATGATTTCTTCCCATCGATATAGAAGATAGCTGACGAAGCGAGGCACAGTTGGGGGCAACGCACCATACAGGAAGACACCGCTCCTACCAGCGCCTTGCGCTTTGAGCGCTGATAGCGGTCGTCCATCGAGATTTTCGATCACCTCGGCCACGAGCCGTCCTAAAACCCCTACAGTATAGATCCCCAATGCCAATGCACCAGGTAAAATGCCAGGAAAAAAGACATACAACAAAAGCAGTGCCCAAATCGGCGCTGGTATAGATCTGAGGATTAACAAGAATATTCTGGTCAGGCCGAATAACGCGGTTGCCATGAAACGCGGAACCCTTTTATCTCGCCCATACGCAAATATCCCACCCGGCAGGAGTAAATTGTTTGCCGCTGGGAAAGAGAGAATCAATCCGGCCGCACCCGCGAATGCAAGTGCCAGGACACTCATCGCTATGGTGATTTTTGAGAGATCAATCCACTCTGCGAAAGAAAAGATCTCGAAGGTTGGAGGGATTGCGCTTTCGCCTACAGAGACCATGTTTTGGAACGTTCGCTCAGATATTAATTTCCCGAAATCTGGACTTACATACCAAAATGAGAGCGGCACAAGCACGACCGCGAAAATTATCGAGAACTTGACAAACCGGTCCTGGAAGCTTGGTTCAACACCATTGCGGGTTGTTTGTATCGCTTCCACATCAATACACGAACCACCA
>JBFFIU010000395.1:0-3221 GCA_041556275.1 Anaerolineales bacterium
ACATTCTGGCAGTAGCGGTGAACAAGATAGGATTCCTCAACGCTCATCGGCTCACCGTCCGCTAAGCGCAACCTGCGCAGACTGGCAAGTTCCTCACCAGGAGGGACCTGCAGATTGTGTGCGATGTCTTCTGGCGCAGGAAAAAGAACTGAAGATAAGATTTGCGTACCCGGGGTGAAATTGCGCTGCCGCATGTCTTCGGTAAAGCTGATGATGCGCGTCATACTCTGTTCGAGGGTTGGATGGGCAACAAAGCTGCCACGTCCACGCTGGCGGTAGATCAAACCCTCCTGGACCAGCATATCGAGTACCTGGCGCACCGTGCTGCGGCTGACCTGGTATCGCTTGATCAGCTCGGATTCAGGTGGGATCATGTCGCCAGGTTCCCAATCGTCACGGGCGATCTTACCGCGCAGGATATCATAAAGCTGCTGGTAGTAGGGGAGTTTGCTTTGGCGATCGATCGTTTCGGGAAACATGTGGATTGAAAGAAAATTCTGAGCTTGACGATAGTGTATCATTATACTAATATACTAACATTCTAATATTAATTGGGGGAATGATATTTGTCAAGAATTTTTATGTCAATCAGCTGATTGACAGGTGTTTAATTATTGCTATAATTTAGTTTGTTGGTACAACAAATTAATACGTGTGGGATACTCCGATTTAGTGGTATTGAAATATAGTTTAGTTCGTCCTGTTTATGATAGGTTGTCATCGTCTGGTAGTTAATTGACCGCTACCCCATCATCATAGCGACCTAACGGAGTCAAATGGACTACGTGGCAGGCGGGTCCCGAACAAGTCAATATCGATTTCGTACTGGCGACCAAGCGCTCGTTCGACAGATTAATTTAACCGTGATCATGCATCACCTGCGGGAGAATGCCCCCATCTCGCGGGCCGGGTTAGCCGAGATCACCGGGTTGAACAAAACAACTGTTTCGAGCCTGGTGCGGGAGCTGATCGAGCGCCAGTTTGTGCGGGAGGTGGGTTATGAATCGCCGGGAGGAGGGCGGGGCGCCGGTCGCCTGGCGATGCTCCTTTCACTCAACCCAGCCGCAGGGTATATCGTTTCGATCGAAATTGGCGTTGATTTCCTGATGGTTATCTGCACTAACTTTGCCCCCCAGATCATCTGGCAGCACACGGAAAGTATTGATCCAGATATGGGCCAGCAGGTCATTTTTGACCGATTGCTGGCCCTTTTATATCAGGCGCTCAGTGTTGGGGGTGAATCCTGCGAGACCCTGCTTGGCGCGGCGGTCGGGGTACCTGGACTGGTCGACCAGGTCAGCGGGACATTGTTGTTCGCCCCAAATCTGCGCTGGGAGAGCGTTCCTATTCGTTCCCGTTTACAAGGTTTCATCGATGCGCCGCTGATCGTAGATAATGAAGCCAAATTGGCTGCCTTGGGGGAACATTATTTTGGGGCGGCGCGCGGTTACAATGAAATCTTGTACATCAGCGCAGGCGTGGGTCTGGGAGGAGGCATCGTCCACGGTGGTCAGGTGTTCAGCGGGGTGACTGGTTTCGGCTCTGAATTTGGACATATGACTATGGATCCAGAGGGTGAGATCTGCAACTGCGGAAATCGCGGCTGCTGGGAAACCCAGGTCAGCCAGCGAGCGTTATTCCGTTACTTGCGCAGATGCGCGGGTCAAGGAAATGAGACAATGCTGACCGGGATGAGCGGGGGCAATCTCAGTGCCCTAACAGTACCAATGGTGATCGAGGCTGCCGAAAAGGGTGATCGCCTGGCACTCCAGTCATTAGAGGTGATCGGTCATCATCTTGGAATTGGGATCGCTTCGCTGGTCAACGCTTTAAACCCTGAGTTAGTCGTATTCGGTGGGATTTTGAGCATGGCCAGCAATTTTATCTTGCCGGTGGTTGAGAACGAAGTTCGGCTTCGTTCACTGCGCTGGAATCGGGATGCTACCCGAGTGGTCGTGACCAGCCACGGCCAGCAGGCATGTGTGATGGGCGGAGTAGCCAGAGTCTTCCAGTCGGTATTGGTTGAACCAGGTATAGTACACAGTCAGCCATCCGGCGCATTGGCGATGGTCAACGCCTGAACATGAATTTAAATGCGAAGTTCAAAAGAAAGGAGGTGAGGCAAAGGCATACAATAAAAAAACTCCAAATCCAATGCAAGTACCAAATAAATCTTAATCTTTACTGAAGGAGAAGAACATTATGTTGAAAAAAACATTACTTGGGTTGACGTTGATCCTGGTGCTGGTCTTAGCAGCCTGTGCACCGGCTGCAACTGAAGCTCCCCCTGAGGAAGCTCCCCCCGAAGAAGCGCCACCGGAGGAAATGCCCGCCGTGGAAGAAATAAACATCATGTGGGCGCAGTGGGACCCGGCCGACTACCTGCAGCAGATCGGCAACATGTACGAAGAGGAGACCGGCATCAAGGTCAACGTGATCCAGGAACCCTGGGATTCGTTTCTAACTCGCTTCTCGACCGAGATGGCGGCTAAGGGCGATACCTGGGACATGGTGGTCGGCGACAGCCAGTGGCTGGGCCAGGGCTCAACGGAAGGTTGGTATGTCAACATGACCGATTTCCTGGTTGGAGAGGGCATCGCCGACACGGTCACCGAAGCCACCCTGACATACTACGGCGAGTACCCCGGCGCCAGCGGCCAGTACTGGGCCTTCCCCACCGAGGGCGACGCCAACGGTTGGGTATACCGCAAAGACCTGTTCGAGGATCCGGATGAGATGGCCGCCTTTGAGGCAGAGTACGGGTATCCATTGGATATACCGGAGAACTACGACCAGTTCTACGACATCGCCAACTTCTTCACCCGACCGGATGAGGGTCTGTATGGTGTGGCGATCTACGGCTCGAACGAATACGACTCTCTGACCATGGGTGTTCAGAATACAATGTTCACCTACGGTGGGCGCTGGCAGAACCCAGACACCAACGAAGTGATGGGGTATACCAATTCACCCGAGAGCATCGCCGGCGTGCAGATGTACAAAGATCTGTGGGACTGCTGCCAGCCACCCGGCATGTCCGCCGCCTTCTTTAACGAAGTCAACGACCAAATGATTAACGGCACGTCCGTCATGGGCATGAACTACTTCGCCTTCTTCCCGTCGCTGGTCAACGAAGCCACCAACCCCGATTACTACGACAAGGTGGGTTTCTTCTCGAACCCGAAAGGACCAGGAGGAGACCAGGCGGCTGCATTGGGCGG
>JBFFIU010000396.1:0-3187 GCA_041556275.1 Anaerolineales bacterium
ATCTTTGATCATCACATCCGAGACAAAGAAAGGATAGGGCTTGGCGTGAAACCGAACGTAAGGGACCAGACCTGTACTCAGCAAGAAATCAGCCAAGGCGATGTCGTGCACCAGCTCCGGTCCATAATTGTCGAGGACAAAATCTACTCGGGCGGGAGGATTCTCCGGGTCAACGAGATAATCAAACACTGCTTTGGCATCATCGACCAGGAGATGAGCAATTTGATCTTTTATACTTTGATGATCTGGAGGCAATTCCCCTACAGACCACATGCTCAGGTCAGCCTGATTACCCCACACATTTTGCACCAGAAGCTGGTAGAAGTCATTCTTTTGGTTTACAAATTTTTTGTGGCGCTCGCGCAAAGATTCATCTAATAGTTTCCCCAAATAATTGATCGAAGGCCCTGCAGTTTCCATGATTTGCTGTTTCTGTTTGAGATACAGATCGTATCCCTGGTAATGACCGGATTGAAAATAACCAGTAGCTTCCAAGATTCGGCGGTAGAAATACGTTTCTGCGAAGAACCATGGAATCTGAAACCAGTTCTTTCCTTGATGTGGTAAAGTGAAATTTTTCCAATCCTGGACGTCTGGCGCAGCGTGGTCTTCGATCTGCCGAATGGTCTCGGCAGGAATCTCCCTGATAAGGTTTAAGAGTTTTTCCCTCACTTCTTGCGTGAAATCGTTATCCTTCAAAATTTGACGACCGATTTTCGGTAAGCGGTCACGGATGGTGTAATAGGCAAAGGATCCGATCGCTGATCCGCTTAACGGTTCGGGTAATCCTGTTTCAGGACTTCGATTTGCTTCCATTTGGATAAATTCCGGTCATAATATCTGATGATGCGGGTTAATTGACCATCGCCTGGATAACCCACAAGGTGAGCATACCCACTACGATCGTCAGGATGACGTTCTTTGTCCGCCAGGCAACTATTATCGCCATAAAACCGGCGATTAAACGTCCGTTACCCAGAGAAACATTGAGCATCCCATCGGTAACGAGCAGCTCTGGGAGGAAGATGGCGGTGAAAACGGCAGGAGGCACGAACCTGAGTGCGCGCTTCAGCGTATCTGGCATGCTCACCTTGCCGTGTAGATAAATGAATGAAAGCCGCGTCGCGTAAGTGAGTAAGCCGGCGATGATGATCGTCAACCAAATACTCATGATCTGACCTCGATCGAATAACCGATCAGAATACCTATCAGCGAAGCTGCTAACAATCCTAATTTTAGTGGTAGAGCGAAAGCAAGGACGGCGATCACACCCGCTGTTAGGGCGGCTCCGAAACTGGCGCGATCTTTTAGCGTTGGCACAACCAGGGCGATGAAGGTCAGCGCGAGGGTGAAGTCAAGCGACCAGCTGGTAGGGATTGATGCGCCGAGAAAAATCCCGGCCGCGGTGCTCAACTGCCAGGTTGTCCACAATGTCAACCCAGCTCCCAGAAAGAACCAATGCTTGTTGCCTGTTGAGCTTCTTTGACGGTAATGGAGGATGGTGACTGCATAGGCCTCATCGGTCAGTAAATAGGCCAGGGACCACTTCCATCGATTCGGCAACTTCTGGAGATATGGGGCAATGGAGGCGCTGTAGAGTACATGGCGGAGATTGACCACAACAATGGTGGCTACGATTATTCCTGCTGGAACACCCAAACCGAATAATTGAGCTGATACAAACTGGGCAGATCCGGCAAATATGATTACGGACATTGCCTGTGCACTACTGGCTGGAATACCGACACCAATTGCCAGGATACCGTAGATCATCCCAAATGGTATCACAGCGATCATCAGCGGCAGTTCAGCTTTGATACCTGATATCAGCTCTGATCTTGGTGAAGGAATTGTGTGGTCAACGCGTTCGATGATCTTTTCACGCACGTGGATATCACCTGTAGAAGTGGATTCATTCAGGATGAATTTTCTTCCTGCAGAGCGGTTCGATCGATATTTTTACGCTAACTGATGGCATATTTTAGCAGTGAAGCAATCAAGTTACAATCGAAAATTAGATTCTTGCGAGGGAAAGGAGTAAAATTACCTGTTTTCTCATAATTTTTTTCGCTAAAAGGGTTTAAAATCCATTATTATTTCATATATTGGTGATCGATTGATTGGAGTGATTGGATGAACTCATCATGAATATGAAGGTATTTATTAATAATGGAGTCAAAATCCAGAAACAAAGACCAGGGCTGCCTGAGGATGGTCCTATCACTGGTTACCTCAAGTCTATGTCGCGTTCGGTCTCAGATGACTTCTCGACGACTGAAATCGGTACTATTAATTCAGGGTTTAAGCCTATCTCGCCCGTTGGAATGGATGTAGCACGATTGTTTGCTCAGCGGCATACCCGCGTTGTCTATATCCACACCGCAGGCAGTGGAATCACTCCTTGGCGGGAATTGATCATATTGGACTCAGATTATCGGGGAGCTGGGCAGGTCGGCTCACCTGCAAAGAATGGCTTGGTTGCACATGAGCTCACTCATCTTCTGCAGCGGGATCTAGAGCCGCAGTACTTCTGGCCCAGTGGGTGGCTGCGCCCTTCGTTTTCTCGACGCTGGATCGGAGATTCTACGAATTATATGGAAGTGCTTGCCTATCTGGTGGGATGGACTATTGAGTATGATTTCACTGCTGCAATGCTTGAATCCGATGTTCAAACACCAGGGGAGCGAGCAAGAAACCAGCGTGTGCTCACAATCCTGCGGAATCGGTTGGCTACCCTTGCCGGTGATGATCCCCGCAATGCCTGTCGGTTGGTCCTTAAAACCTTTCCAGATAACGTAGTTTACCGCCAGAATTACATTTTGGAAAATCGTCTATCTGATGGGCGCATTCCATCTGGCAGCTGGCATTACTGGCTGAGACAATTGGGGTTCTCCCTGCAAGCGATAGACCACATCATGGTGCTGGCGTCTCAAGGTCAGGAAGAGTGGATCGATCCAGGCGAAGTTATCTAGTTTTCTGCCAATTTATTACTGACAATTCTCTTCACTTACTGTGACCAATCGGTTGGTGTGCGATCCCAGCGATGATCTTTAAGCGCGGTGTGTAAATCCTCAGGAAGTGGTCCTGCATCGCTGGTCGCAATATTGCTTTCTGCGTGGTGCAATTTGCGCATGCCTGGAATGATCGTACTGACAACTGGATTATTGAGGATGAAGCGCAAAGCCAT
>JBFFIU010000397.1:0-3185 GCA_041556275.1 Anaerolineales bacterium
CTCAACTGCCAGCCGAAAATCCTTAGCCTGCCGAAATGATCTCAACTCCGACAGGAATGATTGCAAATTTTTAAATTGAGCTATGGTAAACGATGGTGGAAATTGGAGCAGCACCACGCCGAGCTTCTCACCCAAGCCAGTTATGGCGTTCAGAAATTCAAGCATTAGGTCAATGCCCCCTACCAAACCACGTTCGTGAGTGATAGTTTGGGGTGTTTTTGCACTAATGCGAAAAGTCTCCGGGGTCGAAGACGCCCAAGCCTGAATAACACCTCGCCACGGCGTACCATAGAATGTTGTGTCCATTTCTACAGAATTGAAATAACGGCTATAATGATTCAGATAATTTCGCGCTGGAGTGCCGGGCGAATAGAATACGCCACCCCAATCCGAATATCCAAATCCCATCGTGCCAAGATACAAATTTGTCATTGCTTTTATTATAATAATGCAACCAAAAAACAAAGAGACCGTTTCATGACCGAATCAAAAATCACCATTTACGGTACCACCTGGTGCGGCGATTGTCGACGCACAAGGCGATTCCTCGATTACCACAAGGTATCATACCATTGGATCGATATCGATCAAGATAAAGATGGTGAGGAATTTGTGTTTACCATCAATCAAGGCATGCGTAGTGTACCAACGATTGTCTTCCCTGATGGATCAATTTTAGTCGAACCTTCAAATATCAAGGTAGCGGAAAAACTTGGGCTGCCAACATGATCAATAACCAGCCATGAACCGTTCTCCCAAAAAGACCCTCGTTTTAGGCGCTACCGGATTTATCGGAGGCCATATCGCCCTTGCTGCTCTAGAGCGTGGATGGCAGGTACGTGGGTTCAGACGCGATCCATTGGCAACAGGCAACCTGGCTAATACAAGCGTGGAATGGGTAAATGGTAATTTGGACGAGCCCGATTCACTTCGACAGGCCATGCAAGGGGTAGACATAGTATTCCACGCCGCTGGATTTTATCCATCCCGAAAAGATCATCGGGCATTATCGACACAGGTAGCGTACGCGCTCGCGCAAACCAATCACATGCTTACTGCTACTCGGGAAGCAAACATTGAGCGATTCATCTATACTTCTTCTCTTAGTACAATCACCCGATCACGATCTGCTAATAACAACCTTGCAACCGAAAGAGATAGTTATCAGCCAGGAGTAATGCCAAAAAGCACCTATTACGAGGCGAAATACGCGATGGAACAAGCTGTATTGCAGGCTTCATTGGAAGGTTTACCTGCCGTTGTTCTAAATCCTACGGCTGTATTTGGGCCTGGAGACGTCCACTTAACACTAGGACGCTTGCTGGTTGCTATAGGGCGCGGCTGGGCGATTGCTTGGTTGCCGGTCACGATCAATGTTGTGGATGTCCGAGATGTAGCACAGGCGCACATTCAAGCTGCCATGCATGGAAAAGTTGGTCAGCGGTACATTATCGGAGGTCATAACCTGTTCCTAAAAGAAGCACTAGACCTTGTGGCAAATATCGCCAATGTCCATCCTCCTCGCTTTGAGATACCCCTCTGGCTTATCGATACCATAATCTGGCTGGATGACGTAATCCCTATGTTAAACCTGAGCGGCAACCATTTACGAGCAATCCGTTTCTGGCATGGTTACGATATTTCTAAAGCACAAAGTGAGCTCGCTCTTTCGCCTCGTCCATTTGAAGAGACAGTCAGGGATGCCCTGGACTGGCTCCAGCGGCACAAAATATGAAGCGATCCGCTATAATGCACTAATATTAGCCATAGTCAAAGCGGTTAAAGTAATTCTTCTTCACAATCCCAGGTAGTGTAGTGGACCCCAAAAACTGGACAGACCCCATAGGGGTAGGGTAATATCCAGGAAAGAGGTTCACGATGACCGGACGAAGGAAATTCACAGCGGAATTCAAGGCCAAGGTGGTGCTGGAACTGATCTCAGGCGAAAAAGGCTTGATGCAGGCCAGCCGAGAGTATGGGATCAAAGACAGCGTGTTATCGCGCTGGAAGCAGGAGTTTCTGGAGCGAGCGCCGCGGGTCTTTGAGCAGGCGAAAAGCCTCAATCCGGAGGCGGAGCGGATCGCCGAGCTGGAGCGGATGGTAGGGCGGCTGGCATTGCAGTTGGACATGGCAAAAAAAGTCTTCGAGCGCTCGAGCTACCCACGCAAGGAAAGCGAGTGATGGTGCGCAGCCTGCACGACTGGTATGGCTGCCAGATCGGCCAGGCATGCGAGTTGGTAGAGTTGCCGCGCAGTAGCTACTACTACCGCAGCCACAAGGCGGATGAAAGCCAACTGGTGGCTGACCTGGAAGAGGTCTCTGGTCAGTATGTGACCTATGGCACACGGCGGATACGCAGCCAACTCAGGCGTCCACCCTACGCCTACCGGATCAATCGGAAGCGGGTGCAGCGCATCATGCGTCAGAAAGGGCTGCTCCGACCGGCAAAACGCCGGAAAAGGCGAACAACGGACAGCGATCACCCCTATCCACGCTATCCCAACTTGGTCAAAGGGCTGGGAATCACCCACCCCGAACAGGTTTGGGTGTGTGATATCACCTACATCCGTCTGGGTCAGGGTTTCGTGTACCTGGCCATTGTGATGGATGTCTTCACCCGTGCCATCCGCGGCTGGCGCCTGAGCAAGCTGCTCGACCAGGAACTGACCCTGGCGGCCCTGCGTATGGCGCTGACCGATCACCTCCCCGAAATCCATCACAGCGATCAGGGTGTGCATTACGCCGCCCATGCCTATGTCGACTTGCTGAAAGTGCACCAGATCCAGATCAGCATGGCGGCCGTGGGCAAGGCCGAAGAAAACGGTTATGCTGAGCGCTTCATGCGCACGATCAAAGAAGAGGAGGTGGACCTGTCGGACTACTGCGACTTTGCCGAGGCTTTGTCCCAGATTGGCCGATTTATCGAGGATGTGTATAATCACAAGCGCATCCATTCATCGTTGGGTTACCTGACACCGGCAGAGTTCGAAGCCACCTGGTTAGCATCATCACCGCAGGCAGGTACCCCCTAAGCAAACCCAATTTTTTGTCCAACTTTTTGGGTCCACCACAGCGACCACCCTGGCGACCCTGACGACCGTCGTGCTGGCAGTGGTAAGGTCATAGACCTTAGGGATGACAGACAGAATAACATGACTCATCCCGAATTTAATGTTCGGTCTGTA
>JBFFIU010000398.1:0-3165 GCA_041556275.1 Anaerolineales bacterium
GCCTTCGAACCCTTTCTCGCTCTGGATGAGCTCCCCAGTGTGAAGACCTATCCGAACCGAGAGCCCAAGCGACTCGATGGCATCATGAATTGACAGGGCGCAACGGATCGCTCGCGCCGGCCCGTCAAAAGTGGCGTGAAAGCCATCTCCTGTGGTCTTTATCTCGCGGCCACGATATACGTCGAGTTCGTATCGAATAGCAGCATGGTGGGATCCCAGTAAATCCTGCCACTGGACATCCCCGAGCTTTGACGCTATATCTGTTGAGCCAACGATATCTGTGAACATAACGGTTGATACCACCCGATCGACAATGGCGGAATGCTTCCTGCCCGTAAGAAACTCCTCAACCTCATCTAGAATTATCCTGGCCGGCTCGGTGAATGGCAGATGGTCATCCGAATCAAACTCAACAAGCTTGGCACCTGGTATTCGCGTGGCCATGTAGCGGCTAGCTTCAACAGTAATAGTCCTATCGCCCTTAGCGTGGAGAAGTAGTGTAGGCACCCTGATGGAAGGCAGTACATGTCGAATATCAATTTCTGCATTCATCTGGTTTAAGGCCATTGCAGTAGAAGGGCTAGCGCCTGTTCGCAACAATTTCGCCCACCAACCCCGGAATCGTTGATCATTAATCCTGCTTGGGGCGCGCAATTCCAAGCCAACTGGACCACCCCACTCTTCCATGACATAGCGATTAAATTGCTCCCATCTATCTTTGGATCGACCATATGGATAGTCATCCGTATTTCGGTTTGTTGGATAAGAACCGATCATTATTAAAGCCTCTGTTCGAGCAGGGTAGGTCACTGAGAACAAGGCACACATGGGTCCACCTTCCGAGAAACCAAGGAGTGCAGCTCGTTCAGAACCGACCGCATCGAGTACGGCTCGAACATCATCCATCCGTTCTTCTAGTGTCGGGCTCTGAGTTACTCTGTCAGATAATCCAGTTCCACGCTTGTCGAAAAGGATCACCCTGGCGAAAGTACCTAACCTATCAAAGAACCTGGCGACAGATGGCTCTTCCCAAAAAGTGTCGAGATTTGATACCCATCCCGGGACGATCACGAGATCGACGGGACCATCACCAAAGACCTGGTAAGCAATGCTTACTGGGCCAGCCTGAGCATATTGTGTTTCGGGTTCCATTTTAATGCTCCATTATTATGCTGCGATCTCGCCTTGTTTTATGAAAAGGTCATTCTCCGATTGACCTGATCAACTGCCTCACCGATCGACACGCAAATATTTAGCCTAAACATTTCTCCTTTGGCAAATTATACTCATAACAACTATTATCTAAATCAGTTTTCGATGTGTGAATACTCCTTCCCAGAAATGAACCGATTCAGAATCCTGATTAAACAGATTGAATTCTTCTCCGATGTAGAATGATTTGATAATAAAATAATTGATCAGGTTGGCAGATTTTCGATATCGTCCTATTGGTTTAGTAACACCGAGATGCTGCTTTCTCCTTAATCTCTATTCAACCCTCATTTCTTCTCGCTTCTTGTTGGTTTGCTGCGCGCAGTTCAAGTATTTGTAACGTTCTATTACACAACTTGAAATCATGCATGCGAGTTTTTTTAACTCAAAGGCACCATAGAAATCACCCCTCTCCCAATTTTGGGAGAGGGGTAGGGGGTGAGGGCAAATAGGTGTCAATTTGAATTGATCTCGTTCTGAAAAATAGAATTGCCTTTCCTTGAGTTCCCAATCTTTTTCGGTTTTTATTGGAATCTCACATCGACCGGCATACCGGGTTTGAGCTGGTCTTGAGGGTTGCTCACCGAGATTTCGATGGCATACACGGTGGTAACGCGCTCTTCCTGGGTCTGGACATTACGAGGTGTGTATTCGGCCCGGTCGGCGATACGGACGACGGTGGCTTCGAAAGTTTGGCCGGGGAATGAATCGGAATTAAGCTGAGCCAGGTCACCCAGGTTAATCTGGCCGTATTTATTCTCGGGGATGAAGACTGTTACGGTCAGGTTATCCAGTTGTCCAACAGACAGCGCAGCGACACCCGGAGGGATGATCTCACCGACTTCGATATTACGTGTCATCACCACGCCGTCTATTGGGGTTGTGACCATCAACAAATCCACTTGCACCTGGGTGGCTTCCAGATCAGCGTGAGCGGTATCTAACTGGGCTTGGGCAACGGCCAGCTGTTCCTGGGTGGGGCTTTGGGATTTGGCCAGGTCTAGTTGGGCTTGGGCGTTGGCGACGCGCTCTTCAGCCAGAGCCACGTCATCTGGATCGGGGCCTAGTTCCAGGTCTTCCAATTTTCCCTGGTTATGAGCGATCAGTGCCTCATAATAGGCTACATCTTCGGATTTGGGGCCATCCTTGACATCCTCCCAGTCGCGTTCGGCTTCCAGTAATTGGGCCTGGGCAGTGGCTAGTTCAGCCTCGGCGACGTTGATATCGGTTTCGGAGCCGGTGCTCGAGACACCGTTATAGCGCCGTACAGCCGCGTCATAATTATATTGAGCCTCTGATAGTTTGGCCTGATAAGTAGCCCGATTTACGCTGAATTCGGATCTGTTGGCCCAATTTTTGAATTCTTTCTGGGCATCTTCGAGAGCCTTCTTAGCCAGGACAACCTGGGCCCAGGCGGAGTCAATATCCTTCTGGCTGCCTACTGATTGGATAATATTCAGTCGCTTATCGGCATCTTTAACGGCCTTATTCGCATCAGCAACGGCTTTCGCCGCCAGCGCTTGTTGCAGGTCGGGGTTGAGTAAATCTTCCAGGGCTTCTTCGGCGTCCTTTTTGGCCTGCAGAGTCTCGGCCGCCACCAGATTGTGATTTTCATAGAGTTGGTCCAGGGCGTACTGCGCGCTGACGAGTTCTAGCTGTGCGATCGCAATAGAAGCCTGCCGTTCTTCATTGGTCATTCCGGCTGCGACCATATCATAATTTGCCTGAGCGATAGCCAGGGCGCTCTCGGCCTGGCGCAGTTGGGCTTCAAGCAGTCTGTTTTCGATGCGAAAAAGGGGATCACCTTGGGCGACCTGGTCCCCTTCGCCGACCCATACCTGCGCGATGCGCCCGCCAATCTCGGGGGAGATAATCACCTCGATCATTTCGACCACGCCGGAAGCCTGGATGGTTTCATTGCCTCCAAACGGCAGGGAATCACACGCGCTCAGC
>JBFFIU010000399.1:0-3162 GCA_041556275.1 Anaerolineales bacterium
AATCAAAGGTCTTAGATTGTTTGAACCCAAGAATTTTAAAGCTCTGCGAGGGAAGGGCGTCAGCGCTGTTGTCGGTAGCCAGAGGGTTTTGGTTGGCTCACGCCGCCTGATGAGGGAAAACGGTATCGATCCCTCACCTTTGGAGGACGATATGGTGCGTCTAGAAAATGAAGCAAAGACGGCTATGTTGGTTTCTGCTGACAATCGTTTGGCAGGTGTTGTCGCAGTCGCCGATACACTGAAAGATGATTCAGCCAACGCCATCAATGCTTTGCACCAAATGGATATTAAGACAGCGATGATCACCGGCGATAACCAGCGTACTGCAGAAGCCATTGCAAAAGAGGTTGGGATTGACTATGTACTGGCTGAGGTACTTCCGGATGGAAAGGTGGAGGAAGTGCAGAAACTCCAGCAAGAATTCGGGTTGGTTGCTTTTGTGGGTGACGGCATTAATGATGCCCCTGCGCTGACCCAAGCCAATGTTGGCATTGCTATCGGGACTGGCACTGACATTGCCATCGAGGCCAGCGATGTGACCCTGGTGCGAGGTGAACTAACTGGCGTTGTCGAGGCGATCACCTTGAGCCGGGAGACGTTCAAGAAAATCAAACAGAACCTGTTCTGGGCTTTCTTTTACAACGTGGTCATGATCCCACTGGCGGTGATCGGTTGGATGCACCCCGTATTGGCAGAGATCGCTATGGCGACTTCTTCTATCACAGTGGTCGGCAACGCTAATCGGCTTCGCAAGCTGGATATTCGCCCGGATTATGCGCGAATAGAGGAAGAAGAAGCCGGAATAACCCAAGAAACTGTTCGGCAACCTGCACAGTTACAAGTTTGAAATCGGAAAATCCGGTTGAGATTTTCCCCTGGGTCATGAGTGAGATTACACTTTCCACTTCTAGTGGAGGCGCATAATGGAAACCACTCAACTGCAACTTATTGCTGGAGCGACATCTACTGCGATATTCGTTTCAAGTAATTTGCCAATGCTATTTAAAGCAATTAAGACTCGGGATTTAAAATCCTATAGCTTGGGTCATCTTGTTTTGAGCAATCTAGGAAATCTGATCCATTGGGTATATGTCGCCAGCTTGCCGTTTGGTCCGATCTGGTTTTTACACGGTTTCTACACCCTGGTGACAGCTATTATGCTTGGGTGGTATTACCATTACGAATTGGCTGGAACCAAGGTTTTTCGTTTATTAGGACAGAAAATAGAGCAGTTGTGTAGTTGTGGCTGCGGAAATGATTGTACATGCGTAGTCAAAACGGCGTAAATGAGGGTTGGTATCGACCTTCAACCGTCAATTTCACTTAGAAAGGAGGTTCATTGTGAAACGCTTCATGATACCCAGAATCGCTCACTGTAATGAGGGTTGTTTAGTCCCGTCCTGGGCATGACGTAAAACTGCCTGGTCCTGGGCACGACCGAAAACTGCCCATCGAGAGACACCTTTTTTTGGATGATTTTTGAGGAGGTTCCAATGACTCAATGTCCAGTTTGCGGCATGATGGTAAATGAAAGCACAGCACCCAGCCTGGAATATAGGGGTAAAAAGTATTATTTCATGAATCCTATTCACAAGGACATGTTTGAAAAAGACCCAGAAAAATTCTTGGCTCAAAAGAAAAACATGAGTAGCCACGGTTAGGTAACAAAATAGTTGTCTACCTAGTTTCCACAAAATCAAGGAAGGCTCCCCTTCGGAGCCTTCTTCAACCCTGAATGAACACCAAGTGTTATTTCTCAATTTCGTGATTGAGGTTAAGCCCCAACAGGAGTTATTATGCAATTTGAAGAGCTAGAAGGCAGTCCCAATGAACAAGTCCAGCAAGTTTCATCCTCTGAAAACACCTCAACATCTTTTCTCTGGGCTCGATTGCTCAAGGAAGTCCGCAATTATTGGGATTTTTTTATATTGCTTTTCTTCCTGATTGGCTTGGGAGGTGGTTATTTCATTGGAAACCGTGACTTTTCTACCTGGTATGGAAATCAGGTGGAGGGGGAGAGGTCAAATCTACAAGAGGCAACCTTAACTGAACAATTGACCGAACAAATCAATCCTCCAGAAGGCTACCCGCTCGATGTAAAGTTTGGCAACATCGGACCCCAATTATTGGCAGTCGGTGCACTGGACTATGATGCATTTATTGAGGTATATAAAAATGCGGGCCAACCTCTAAGCGAGGAGTATCTGGCCATACTTACCGAGGGCAGTGATGCGGAAATTGTGTTTGATCGAGAGAATGCATACTTCTTGCTCAATTTCTTCTGGGCCTTGGGCTTAACAAATGAGAATCCAATCCTCACGGGTGGTCCCATGGTTGAGTATAGTGAAGGGCAAATCGAACGCTTTGCCTCAACAGGCGGTTGGAGTATAGCTGCTAAGCCAATCACTGAGCTTTATGCGAGTGCTAAGATCCTCCCCCTATCAGTTGAACAACAAAAACGCGTAGATGAGGTCGCACAGGGAGTCTACCGACCTTGCTGTAATAATCCAACCAATTTTCCGGATTGCAACCACGGAATGGCCATGCTAGGGATGTTAGAACTATTGGCATTCAATGGCGCCAGTGAAGATGAGATGTTTGAAGCAGCAAAATATGCCAATGCCTATTGGTTCCCACAACAAACCCTGGAAATTGCCCTTTTACATAAGAGTACCCAAGGTCTGAATTTCTCGGAGTTGAACTCCCGAGAGGTTGTAGGTCCAAACTTCTCTTCGGGGTCAGGCTTCCAGGCAGTTCACCAGTGGCTGACCGAGAATGGCGTGTTGGCCGGTTCTTCTGGTAGTGGTAACAGTTGTGGTGTCTAGGACCACAATAATTGTTTAGAATTCAGTTAGAAAATATGATGGATAAAATACGCATTCTCCTGGTCGATGATCATCCATCTTTTCTGAAGATGGCAGTCAGTTTTCTTTCGGATCATGAGCATCTGACAGTCGTCGGTACTGCCCAAAATGGAGTGGAAGCTCTCACACGGGCTGCTGACCTTCTACCTGATATTGTTTTGCTGGATGTCAACATGCCTGGGTCGAGTGGAATTGAAATCACTCCGCGCTTGCGGCAGATTTTACCTGGGGCGGGCATCATCGTACTCAGTTTCCAAAATTCAGATTACTACAAAGAAGCGGCTATATTTGCTGGGGC
>JBFFIU010000400.1:0-3147 GCA_041556275.1 Anaerolineales bacterium
AGTTGATTTATCCAAAATCGACGAGACAAAAAAGCGATTTTCGTTCCCTTATCGAGATCGCAGGATAGATAGCTACAGCGATCTGCTCGAATTATATTCGGATTGATATACTTTAGGAGAGAAAATGTCCAGTCAAACTCCCCCACTAGAACCAAACGTACCAGCATACCATATTCGTATCCTGAGCGATGACCAACTGGAGCAATTCAAATCCTCCACATTTGAAATTCTGGAAAACACCGGAATCCACTGCCCCTCAGAGTGGGCGCAAAAAATTTATGCAGAACATGGCGCCAAGGTCGATTTTGAGACCCAGATTGTTAAGCTTTCACCAGATATAGTGCTCCAAGCACTTTCCCATGCACCCCGATACTATACAATGGGAGGTCGCAACGAAGCCTTCGACTTGGATCTCTCAAAAAATGCTACTTACGAGGCTACTGATGGCACAGGCACCAAGACAATCGACTATGTTACCCGTGAACTACGCTCTTCGGTCAAAGAGGATGTAGCCAAGTCAGCCCGTGTGGCTGATTATCTAACCTCGATCAGCTTCTACTGGCCCATGGTCAGTGCCCAGGATCACCCTATTGCGCCTTCCCTACACGAGTTAGATGCTTCCTTCAACAACACACTAAAACATGTTCAGACGCCAACGGTCGTCGAGAAGATCACCACCCGCTATGCGATAGAAATGGCCAAAGTCATCGCCGGGGATGAGGAAGTAATGCGTAAACGACCGCCGCTCTCTTTGCTGATCTGTACCATCGCTCCCCTGGCCCAAGATGCCGAAAGTATGGATGCTGCCCTGCTGGCGGCCGAGGCAGGTATCCCGGTCGGCTTTATGTCGATGCCCAATACCGGTTCGACAGCACCGGCCACGATCGCCGGGACCCTGGCTGTGGGCGATGCCGAGATCGTGTCAGCAATGGTCCTTATCCAGATGGCTTATCCCGGCGCGCCAATCTACCATTCCTTCATGCCAGGTATGACCCACCCACGCACAGGAGCCTACTTTGGTCATGGATCCGAAATCTATGCCATGGGGGTAGAGCTGGCGCATATGTGGGGTGTACCCACTTTAGCTGGCACATTCGGTTCAGGCGCCTCATACCTGGGTTGGGAATTCAGCATGTCGGGCGGCTCACCTTCATTGTTATGCGCGTTATGCGGCGCGGAGACCGGCAGCGGCATGGGATTACTGCGAGGTAGCACACTTCTCTACCCCGAAGCTCTGGTCCTCGACGCTGAGCTTTATCACAATGTCCGAACGGAAGCAGCCGGCCTGGACACCAGTTCCGACGAGATGGCATTGGAAGTAATCCAGGCTGTCGGGCCACGTGGCCATTATCTCAGTCAGCGCCATACACGCGACTTTATGCACAAGTTAGATTTTTCAGAGGTGGTTTACATCCCTGAACGAGACGGTGGCTATCGGGACCCCCTCGAAGTGGCTCGAGAGAAAACGGATTGGATCCTGGAGAACCACCACCCAGAGCCGTTGAGTGAGGTTCAGCAAACCGAGTTGACCCGAATTATTGAAGCCGCTGAAGGTGAATTGAACAGGAAGGAGTAACTGTTGGAGACTTATTTGCGGGTTCTTTCGGAAGACGAGAAAATCCAAATACACGAGCGCACACTTAAGATACTGGCTGACACTGGTGTAAAGGTTGATACCGAGCTTGGACGCCAATACCTCAAAGAAGCTGGTGCCGATGTAAATGAAAACACCCATATTGTAAGATTGCCCCGCGCTTTGGTGGAAGAGTCGCTTAATTTAGCTCCTAAAAAGTTTACATTGGGCGCCCGAAGACCTGGTTGGGACTTATCCATGAATCAGGGTGATTGCACTTTTATGGGCGATGGAGAAGGCATAACTGTAATCGATCGAAAAACTGGAGAACACAGGCCATCTACTCACCAGGATTGGCTTGATTCCACCCGGCTATGTGATGCCTTGGATGAGGTTGGTGTGTACTGGGCGATGGTTGAGACTGGAAAGGATGTGGAGTCGATCTCTGAACCGGTTAAATATTGGAGTCAGATATTCAAGAATTTCTCCAAACATGTTCAAGACTCTTCACCAAGAGCCGAATACAGTCCCTGGCTTTTGGAAGTGTTGCAAATCGTGTTTGGTGATAAGAAAACCATACGGCAGCTGCACCCATTTTCATTTTTAATTTGCCCCCAGTCCCCTATGACTATCGAATCTCAACATACCGATGCATATCTCGCGCTCAAGGGTTGGGATATCCCGGTTGCCGTCATGCCGATGCCCTTAATGGGCGGAACGGGACCTGGGAATATGATCTCGATGACAATACAGGGCAATTGTGAAGTTATCTCTACGCTATGTCTCGTCCAGGCTGCAGACCCAGGAACTCCCGTTATTTATGCGCCCGCTCTGGCCGTTATGAACCCGCGCACCGGGATGTATAGCGCAGGAGCGATTGAAAATGCCTTACTCAGTTCGGCGGCGATTGAGATGGCTCGATTCTATGGACTTCCCGTGGAAGGTACGGGTGGTGGAACAGATACTTATGCTCCCGGAATCCAAGCCAGTTATGAACGTGCGATGAATCTCTTGATACCGATGTTGTCCTGGCCTGATTTAATGGTCGGATGCGGCTTATTAGGTGGTTCGATGATTCTAAGCCTGGAGCAGCTGCTGATCGATGTGGAAGTATTTCGGATGGCCAAACAGTCTCACCGGGGGATTTTGACCAATGAAGAAAAGTGGCTGGATGAAGATATCCAGCGAGTCGGTCCGGGCGGCAACTTTCTGGGTGAAAAAACTACAGCTGCCAATATGCGTTCTGGAGAGTGGTTGATCCCACGCCTGGGGATTCACGAGACCCATCAAGCCTGGGAAAACTCAGGTCGGAAAGACATCTTGGAGGATGCGCGCGAAAGAGTCGATCAACTGATAAGAACGCATCAATCACTTCCGCTCGGAAATGATAAAGAGAAGGAGCTGGCCACACTCTTAAAAAATGCAGAAGAAAGTGAGGTTTGATGGTGCCGAGTGATAAGGACAAGGGAATCAGAACCAGGATAGAAAGAAGGAGATTGATATGAAAGTATTGGTTTTAGGTGGGGCGGGAGCTGTATGCAGTGAAACCACCCGCGATTTAGCACAATACAGCA
>JBFFIU010000401.1:0-3143 GCA_041556275.1 Anaerolineales bacterium
GAGGAGCTGATCTGCTCAGGTTCTACCCCAAAGCGTTTTGCGACCGCGGGCAAAGTATCACCGCTTTGGGTGAAGTAAATGAAGTGAGATCCGGAGCCAACCAGACCTGGTGTCTGCAATGGAGGTACCGTCTGAACAGGTGCGGTCGCCGCGCTCTCATCTCCTGTTGATAGGGTTCCTCCGATCGGTTCTGGTGTTTGTTCAGCTTCAGCGGTATTGGAAAGAGCCGTGAGGGTTGCCTGCAGTTCCCCTTGGGAATCAGGGCTTTCTGTTGGAAAAGGGAAATTACATGCCAGTGCAGAGATGAGATATGCCAGGGTGATCAAAATTGCCCATTTACGCAGTACAGCTTTTGTGATCATAAATCAGTCAGTAGATCCACTTGGGAACTTTCGCAATTATAAGCTTCTCCGCTCTTAAAATGGACGTTGAAAACCCGAAATTTGTTTCCTCCTGGATGTCTAAAAGCCTGCAACTGCAACTCGAGTTTTAACTCCATCCCGAACCCTCAATTGATATAATATCCGAGACCCACAAAATCACTGTGGAATATCGATTGCCCACACAAGCATTCCCATAAAGAGGAAAAAAATGACGAAAAAAATGGATTTCGACCACGGTGCGGCGCATAAATACTTTGCTACAAATTGTTTCAACCAGGCCTGGGATTTGATCGATAAAACTGATCGAACCCCCGCGGAAGATGAAGACATGATCAGGCTTAGCCTGGCTTCGCACTACCATTGGACACAGCGCGAGGATTATAGCGATACCGGCGCTTCGATCGCCTACTGGCAGACCTCCCACATCTATGCCCTGCTCAGCCAGGCGGACAACGCCAGGCGCTATGGACAGTTGTGCCTGAATGTCAGCCAGGCGGAGGAAATCCCTCCTTTCTTCCTCGGGTACGCCTATGAAGCGCTGGCGCGTGCCGAATCCACCGCAGGGAACAGGAAGCAAGCGCAGGAATATATCGACCAGGCAAAGAGTATAGCAGAAAAAATCCAAGAAGCAGACGATAAGAAACAGCTGCTCAACGATCTAAATACAATAACATAAATCGCCTTGACAAAACCAGATTGAAAGCATCGCCTACTTCCAGGCAACTCTGCTTAACTACATCCCATTACCCATGCAAGAAGCCAGTTTTCCCTGGTTAGAAATCTGTAACAAATATTAGTGTAAAACGTTATTAGTAGCAGAGAAAACCAGAGTCCAACCTCGGCATTGATCTTTGCGGGGGGATTTTCAGTCAACTCGACTGGAAATCAATAGAAGAATGCCGTAACTGTGAGAAGCGACGATCTGATGACCTAATCTGGTCGCTTATCTATCCGCCAGGATAGAGAGGTCATTAGGGAGCGAATAGCGAAACCGGCCCACGAGGCCGGTTTTTTTAATAAATATATTATTAGTGGGGTTGGGGTAAAAGTATGAATATTGCATTGGATTTCTGCTTGCGGAAAGTTAGTGGTGTGATTTACCTGGTCAGCTGCGCTTGCTTATTGGTTGGACTCATTCTTGCCGGTGTCCCATTGCCGGCTCAGGCTGCAGAAAAGGAAAGTGACAACGTTAAGTCTGAATCGTCAGCGCTTCTATCTACCTGCGACAAGCCAAGTGACTGGGGTCAAACTACCCGGGTTAAAAACCCCCAAAATCCAACCAAGGAATGGACATTCACGATCGATGAACCAATGGCTGATGTCACCTTGGGGTTCTTTTACTACCAGGATTACGATCAATCTGGCTGTCCTTTTGATTGCAGCACAGGGGAATGCCAGACGGATGAAGGTGGACAAGGTGAAACTCCACTGGGAATCTTCTACGTGGTCGATGGGAAAGAGGGTGCAAACAGGGGCACAAAAAAACTAGAAGGTCGCCTGACCAAAGGCACTTACAAAGTCACTTTTACCGCCTCCGGTCATCCAGGATCGATCAATGTTGGTTTGAACGTACGTTCAAATCCTCTACCACCCCCTACTCTAATCGCCACAGATACACCCACTCCAACTGTAATCACACCGACAGAAACCGAAGTACCTCCTACTGATACACCCACATTTACCCCCACCACGACTGAAGTCACACCGACGGATACACCCACCAATACCGCCACTGTGACACCAACACCTACCGATGCTCCCGGTCCGGAGACCAAGACACCCCCTCCGAAAGAGCTCCCTACGGCGACACCCACCCGCAAACCCCCGGCGACTCTGCCGCCCCCAACAGCAATTTCGGGTTCGCCCTCTCCGCAGGTGCTGATCCCAGTAACTGGCATTTCAAATCGGGAGTCCGGAGTAAACGGTTGGATCCTCATCGCCACAGGCATTGGATTATTCGGCTTAGGGCTGGCCTTCTACGGGATCTCGATCCGCTATAAACAGGAGTAATGGAATTCATCCCAAACTATGTGATAAAATTCAGATAGGGATTCAGGGATTATGTAACACGAATTAACCAGCAGCGTTATTAAGATCAGGAAATTACCAATAGAATAATTGCTTCGGGAATGGCGATGATCCAATGACTCAACTTGGTCGCTTATCTATCCTTCAGGATGGTAAGGTCATTGGGGAGCGAATAGCGAAACCGGCCCACACGGCCGGTTTTTTGCTTAATAACTCGGGTGTTGGAGACGGGAAGGGAAAATGAATTCATCAATTTACACAATCTCAAAATACATTGTCAGGGTGACCTTATTTCTGGGCAGCGCATTACTGCTGGTTGGGATACTTTTGGTATCTTTGCAGCCCCCAGGAGAATATGCATCCGCCCAAGGGCAAGGCAACTGCGATGCTGGAGCGGTTTTTAAAGATGAATCGCCTAATCCGGAAGGGGTATTTGTTTACAACGGTCAAGAGACCATCATCAAGGTATTCATCAAGTCAGGTGATAATTGTATCCCCTTTACTTATCCTCCTTCAAAGCAGGATAATGGATGCTACCAGGTCAACGGACTCGGCACAAGTTTTGTGACAGTGTTCAAGATTGGACCTGATTCACCTGAATGCCAGGACATTTCTCATGTAGAGTTTTACGCTGGGGTAGTGCCCACGGAAACCAACACACCAACGCCTACCAACACCGCCACAAATACACCGATACCGACGGATACTGCAACGCCGACCAGCACATCCACC
>JBFFIU010000402.1:0-3127 GCA_041556275.1 Anaerolineales bacterium
CATCGCGTCTGATAACACATCCCGGGCAGCGATGTAGATCAGGAAAATCAACACTGCAATAATCGTAATTGCAGACAAATCGAAACCGAAGTGGTCGAGAAGAATTGCTAGACCGAAGACCAGTAAGGTGACAGTAACCATGCGCAGGATTAAGGGCGAAACCGCCTCGTACCTTTCTTCGCCCATTTTGATGACCATGTCTTCACGGTACCATTCTTTCATAAATAAGACCAATTGCCAGATAATAACGGCGATGATCAACAGGTAAAGGATGAAGAAGATATCCCCCAGCGTTTGCCTGAAATTTGTGCTCCAAAAATCCAGCCGGTTGACCGAAAAATCTAAGCTGAACACCGCCACAAGGGCTTTCAATGGCGATTGAATGGTCGGTAGGAAGGCATCGTCAATCTCCGTTGGTGTTCTCCTGACCAACGAGGTCAATGGTCGCCGGATCAACCATAATCCCAGCAGGTATAACAAGATGAAGGCAAGTATAGATATCCCGATGCTGATCCAGGATTCAATCGTCAAACCCAGGAAAACTGTGCCAGCCAGCTCTGTTTCTTCAAGTGCTGTGGTGATCACCCGGTCGACTGGACCCGGCGTGGGGGTCGGTACCGGTGTCCTTGCTGGCGGCTCTTCCACCAAACCCTCAGAAGTGGGTTCGGACAGACTTCCCGCTGAATCAATGTCACTGGTTCCTTCAGCTTGCAGGACATCTCCCACAGATTGTGGCTGCGTGGTGCACGCAGAGAGCAGGACGATCAATGCGAGGCTAATCGCAATGACAAGACGATGACCGTTTTTTCTAAAGAGAGTGATTCCGATGTTCATTCCAGCTGCTTTACCTACAACTGCTTTGCCGTCTAATAGTTGGATCAACTGTTTCCAATGAAATTATTGTTGGCCATTCGTAGCCTCTTCGAGCATCTTTTCCAATCGGTCGAAACGAGCGTTCAATCGTTTGATGCCATTCTCCAGTCTCTCTCTGCGCTCGTTTTCCTCTTTGTCCCCCCGCAGTATCAAGCTGGTTGTTACATAACTGGTTATCACGCTGACTAAGGCAACACCCAAAGTCATGAGAGATGAGGCCAGGAGGCGCCCGGTATCCGTGACAGGCACCAGGTCCCCATATCCAACAGTTGTTATTGTCACTATGGACCACCATATGGCGTCAGAAGAATTTATGATCTGGGCATTGGGAGACTCTCCTTCGACCGGGACGATCAACAGGCTGGTTATTGTCAGCAAGCCAAGCGTGAGCAGCAGCGTTGTCCAGAAGGCGCTATCGGCTCGATTATCCTTGTAGACGCGCCATATATCCTCCGCACTCATCCTGCGTATCGTGCGAAAGATACGCAACAGGCGGGCGATGCGGAATAAGCGCAAGATCGGAATGGCAGGAAGACTGCCTAACAAATCAAGCCATCCGCCTTTAATAAAATATTCTCTTCGATCTGCAGCCCTGGAGAGACTGCGAAAAAAGTCGTATAGAAATATCAGGCTGAAGACAATATCCAAGGCAAATGCGATCTCGGTTCCTGTTTCATCAACTCCAGGCAAGATAAACAATGCCATAATGATCAGGGATATGATTGAAACTACCAGGATGAAGAGATCGTAGGTTGTGTACTCACTCTGATCGGAATTATTGGAGATGGGATTTTGATTTGTATTATCCATTGCAGCTATTCAGCGAGAAGCCGTTTATGTTCGTCATTTGTTGGGTGGATAAAAATTCGGCTTTTGCATTATTCCCTAGCACGCAGCGGCATCTCGGTCACCTCCTGGTTCTCAGGAGCCGCATTTTCTGCCCGATCTAATTCTGACATCCTTCTCCCATATCGGTCGGCTGCAGGCGCGGCGGTAATCCCGTGGGCATAAATGCTGAATAACACAGTGATCATCACCACAGAGTAAATCAGCTCCAAACCCGGCAGGCTTTCCGACTCCAGCACAATAAAGATATATAAGATCGATGCGATACCGCGCGGCCCAAACCACCCCACGAACAGAGTCGTGATCGAGCGTACTTTCTCACCCACCATACTGAAGCCTACCGATACCATGCGCACCAGGGTCAAACTTAACACCGCGTACAGCACGATTTCAGGGTTGAGAGCTGCTATCGCAGGAGGCAGCATTACCGCGCCGAATAGTAAGAAAGTAAGCAGCATCAATATGGTGACTTCTCTCTCTGCAAATTCATACAGGTCTTCGCTTTCTTCCTTGCCAGCGACGTTACTGGAAGTCAGGCCAAAACAAAATGCAGCGATAAATCCATTGCCACCGATCAGCTCTGCCAAACCATAAACCAATAAGATCAAAGCTAGGGAGCTGATTTTCTGGTAGTTGCGGGACATCCAGCCGCTGCGCTGACCCCATAGAATAAACTTAGTTCCTAGATAACCAACCACCAGCCCTGCTGCGATCCCGAGCCCGATCTGCACCAGGACGGAGATCAAAAAAGCGGCCGGTTTGGCGAACATGACCTCAGATTCTGCTATGGCGATAGCCAACAACAAAAACGGCATAGCGATGCCGTCGTTAAGGCCGCTCTCGATATTGAGCGTTTGGCGGATACGCACCGGAACCTTGAGGTTGCTGACCACGCTTTGCCCCAGACTTGCATCGGTCGGCGATAAGATCACGCCTAGAATGGCTGCCTCCCAAAAGCTTAAATCGGTGAAGATCAGCACCACAGCGATGGTCCCAAAGATCATGGTCAGCGGCAGACCGATGCCCAGCAAACGTGTGGGCAGGTTGTGATCGCGGAACAGACTGCGTAGATCGATCCTCGAAGCGTCCGTGGCCAACACAATCACCAGGGTCAGCTCAGCGATCACCTCAACAAGGTTGGATTCCGGAGTAAGGGGAATAATATCAAGCACCAATCCGCCCAGCAAGATACCGAAGAAGGTATAGAGCATTGGAAGTGTGATGATTGTATTCTGGACACGGCGTGATATGGATGCTGCCAGCAAGATACAGATAACTATAGCGAGTAGTCCGATTGAATCCATACATCCATCCTGATCCCCATTAAGGATAGATCGAATAACTACCTATCCAATAATGACATGGAGGTATTGAAATGTGGGAGTGAAACTCCCACATTTCAACTCAA
>JBFFIU010000403.1:0-3126 GCA_041556275.1 Anaerolineales bacterium
AACCTGTTCTGCGCAGATCATCATCCGGTTCTCTATCCAGTAATCGCCTTCCATGAGGCGATTTATGGCCTCCTGCCAACCATCCTGCCTGATTTCCATCAGAAAACCAAAGCGTCCTAAATTGATCCCCAGAACAGGGAACCCCTGAGGGCCACAAAGGTGGCTGGCGCGTAACATAGTACCATCGCCGCCCAGGGCAATCAAGAGGTCAAATTCGCCAGCGACAATCCGCTGGCGAAGAGTCTCATCATCTAACAATCCTGAGTCAACTCTCACACCCAGTGCCCGTAAAAAGGAAACGACATGCTCTGTCTCCTCAATGGCAACAGGTATCTGAGGGTGAGGGGCGACAGCAATATGCTGGAAAGTCGGTACCCCTTCAGTCATGCAATTATTATAAACGAGTTTATATTCTCACTTAGTTACCCATTATTCTTTGTTGATACAAATAATGATGTAACCTGAATCGAAATTTTTACGTATTATCGAAGTGCCTGGTCGCAGATATCTTTGTATCCACAGCGCCGACAACGATTTAGCGATTGATGTGAACGATCGATAATTTTGCGATTCTCTCGTGAGCGGATTTCCCGGATCAGGTCAACAGTGCTGAGTTCCAGGTCAGTGGTGTAATCGACTGCAATATCCTGATGCGGGTAATGAAGAATGCCGTAAGGGGGTCTTTTCCCAAGCGAGCGTGAAACGAGGAGGCAATAAGCTGCCAACTGATAGATGTGGGAATCATATGGGGCTTGCCTGATCGAACTTGATTTGACCTCCACAGGGATGATACTGTCACCTTGATCGACCAGGTAGTCAGGTTTCCCGGTGATATTCATAACTGGATCGTAAAGAGGGTGCTCAAGTTTTCCCCATTGATCGTGGTCTGAATAAACTACGCGTCCAGCTGGCAGGCCAGCAGATCGGCGCTGCTGACCAGAAATCCAAAGCAATAATATCCCTATCAGGGTCAAAATTCCAATTAATATGAACAAAGTTATTTTAAATCAGCTGAATTGTTGTGTAAATCGCCAGAAGAACGATGGATACGATCAATAGTAAATAGCCAAGTACACGCAGAAGACCACTAACCATCACCTGTTTTGAGTGCTGAAAGTGAAGATCGGTGCCCGCAGAGAGTTCGCGATGATTATTCGGTAAGTGACCTTGTTTTTGATACCCCCAGGCTCGATGACAATAGAGATAAGTCCCGATTTCCGAGGCGCGGATGGTTCTCATTCTTCGTCTAGTCTCTTCTCCAGGAGCTGCATGGTCTGTTCCAAGTGCTCCTGACGCAGGCTTAAAGTAAGGTCACCGCGTGTACGTTCGGTGATACCTCGCACGATGTCTGTTTGACGGCGCAGGCCTCCGGTGATCGCATTCGGGTAATCCATAGTGATTAACACGGCGTAGATATCATCCATATGGTCTAATAATCGCTCTGCATCTTGAGAATAACCTTGACGGAGAATATCCAAACAACGTCTGCGAAATTCTCCAACAGTTTCTGCCAAGCCATTTAGATATGCGGCATTTTCAATCCCCAGTTCTTGGGGAGTTGGCAGGTTGCCATCCATAACTAAGGCATAAAAAATATTAGCTTCGGCATATTCTTTGAGAGCATCCTGGGTGTAACCGGCATAATACAGGTCAGCATAATTCTCCAGGTCAGTGCGGAGAGAATTAGCAAGGCTGGAGGCCAGCTCGAGTTGTTCCTGAGCGCGATCGAATTCATCGCGGTGAACAGCACGAATCGCACTGGCACAATATCGGGTCAAAGTCCGTGCCTGTGAAAGGGCATGATCGCGAGCGCTTGTCTGGGTTTCGAATTCCTGGCGGATTTGTTCGGCAATTGTCTCTAATCTTTCCACGAGGTTATTCCTCCGGTGGTTCTTCAGGGGACGGAGATCCCCGGAAAAGATAATCTGCCAGTGAACTGGATCCAGGGACTCGAATTTCACCGAAGGCAGATTCATAACGCTTTATGTTTTCGGCGAGGGCGCGTTCTAAAAGCTTTGCACCCAAAGGAGACATTACTATCCGCGTTCGGACCTTGGCTGGTCGAGTTCCCGGCAATAAGTGGGCAAAGTCGAACACCATCTCGGATGGTGAATGTGCTATGCGCACCAAATTTATATAGATGGCCTCAATATCGTCCGAAACAAGCATCGGTGGTGATTTTGGAGGAGTTGGTTTCTGAGGTTTTTCTGACATAAATGCACCTCTGATATTAATTGATGGTGAGTGAATTTTTAAGGGCGAAGGCCAACATCCTCTTGGGTCAACCTTCGCCCTTAATGGCGCGTGAAATGGGATGCGTAGCATCCCGAATTGCGCTTATTGCTAGGATAGCAGCAACCGATAGTTATTGGTGACAGCAAAACCTAGAATGGTATGTCCTCGTCATTTGCCGCGCCCTCTCCTTCGCTAACCGTATAGGCAGCTTCATCTTCGGCACGAGAGGAGAGAAACCGCACTACATTTGCGGTGACTTCGTAACTAGCGGCGGAAGTACCATCCTGCCGTTCCCAAAGTCTGGGACCGCCTGTGTCGGGATCTGGATTAAGTCGACCCTCGACGAGGACCTTGCTTCCTTTTTTCAGAAATTGATTTGTTGTTTCTGCTGTTTTTCCCCAGGTTGAAATTCGAAACCATACGGTTTCCTTGACCTGGTTACCATCCGAAGTGGTGTACTGGCGATTCGTAGCGACGTTGAAATTGGTCACCGCCTGACCGGAAGGCGTGTAGCGCATCTCGGGGTCACGGCCAAGATTGCCGACGATAATAATGGTGTGGTACATGGGGAACTCCTTTCGTAACAGTGAGCGGGTTGATTTAGGTTCCGGACGACCACCGCCCGGGAGATGACAATAAAACACTCACCGATAATATAGAACAATTGTACACTAAATAATTGAACATTTCAAGCTGAATTTTCACCTATTCATTGCGAAATTGGAGACAATAATGATGAAAAGTATTGCTCACCCAGGCATTTCCCAATCCGTAAGGCGCCAGGCGGATATCGTCCTGACACCAGATGCGCTCATCTTTTAAGGTATACGTTCTCTCCAATTCTCGTGCTAAATCCCAGGCCAGTGGGTAAATTTTTCCCCCTTTCTTGAT
>JBFFIU010000404.1:0-3121 GCA_041556275.1 Anaerolineales bacterium
TCGCTGTTCAAGGTCAGGCTGCCGCTGCCGGGACCGCTGACCTGTGTCACGGAGTTTGTGTCCAGGTTGCCGTCCACATCGCTGTCAGGTCCGTTGCCGTTGTCAGCCAGCACATCCCCAATGAGGGTGGTGTTCTCATTCCCGCTGAAGCTGTCGTCCTGCGCCACCGGCGGGTCATCGACGTTGGTGACATCGACGGTGACTGTTGCGGTATCGAAGCCTCCTTTGCCGTCGGATATGGTGTACACGAAGAATTCGCTGCCGAAGAAGTCTGCCGCAGGAGTGTAGTATATGACGGAAGTGCCGTTGACCACCGTGCCACCCTGGTCGGGTGTGCCCACTGTACTGATGATCAGGCTGTCATTATCGGCGTCTGTATCGTTCGCCAGCACATCGAGAGGAAAATCGACACTATCCTCGAACACAGAAGCGCTATCATCGACAGCTACCGGCGGATTGTTTGTGCTTTGAGAACCATTAAATACGTAGGCTGAACCCTGGTTGCTGTTGCCGCCGCTATCGTGGAAGCGCGCCCCGGCGAGGAAGGTGCCCCCTGAGATGGAAACCGCACGGCCAAATTGATCACCCGTGGCGCCATCGCTGGCGGTCAACTTGGTGGTTTGTCCCCAATTATCTACCCCGCCTTGATCCCGGTCGAATGTATAGGCCGAGCCGGAGCTGCTCCCTTTGTCATCATCAAAAAATGCACCAACCACGATTGTATCCCCACTGATGCCAACCGAGCGACCAAAACGATCGTCTGCTGCCCCATCCCCAGCGGTCAGCTTTTTCACTTCGCCCCAATTATTCAACCCACCCTGGTCCCGGTCAAAGACATAGGCCGATCCGGAGTCCGTTCCCAGGTCGTCATCTGTTTGTGCCCCGATGATGAGCGTATCCCCATTGATGGCGACTGAAACGCCAAACAAATCATCTGCAGCGGCGTCGCTGGCGGTCAACTTGGTCAATTCACCCCAATTATCAACCCCACCCTGATTGCGCTCGAAGATGTAAGCCGATCCAGAGTTGGTCCCTGCATCATCGTCGAATTCTGCCCCGACGACGATGGTATCCCCGCTGATGGCGACTGAAGAGCCAAAATCGTCTCCGGCAACCTCATCGCTGGCAACCAACTCGGTGACTTCGCCCCAATTGTCCAGCCCACCCTGGTCGCGGTAATAAACGTAGGCCGAACCGGAGTTAGTCCCCATGTCGTCGTGTAAAGATGCCCCCACGATGGCGGTGTCCCCACTGATGGCGACTGTAATGCCGAACAGGTCGCTTGCAGCCCCATCGCTGGCGGTCAGCTTGGCAATTTCACCCCAATTATTAACCCCCCCTTGATCCCGATCGAACACGTAGGCTGAGCCAGAGTCCGTTCCCAGGTCATCATCGCTTTGTGCCCCGACGATGACCGTGCTTCCACTGATGGCGACTGAAACGCCAAATAGATCGTTTGCCGCCCCATCGCTGGCGGTCAGCTTCTTGAATTCGCCCCAGTTATCTGCTCCACCCTGGTCCCGGTTGAATATATAAGCCGCACCGGAGCCTCCTCCATGGAAAGGAGCTCCAACGACGATGGTGTCCCCGCTGATGGCGACTGAAATACCAAATTGATCGTTCGCGGCACCATCACTGGCGGTCAGAATTTTTCGCTCTGAGAACACCAGCGGGTCAATGACCAGCGGGTACCTCGCCTCTGAATCATCTACAACGATTCGCAATACGGGAGATGAAGCCACCCCTTCCTGGTGAATGTCGAGCTTGGCAGGAACTTCTTGCCCGTTTTTATCCGTCACCAGCAGTTTTTCGTAACGCAAGATCGTTTCCCCCTCCGGACCCATGAACCGGATAGCCTGGCCTTGCTCTGTCAATACAGGTTTCAGATCCCCCTTGAGACTCATTTCAATGAAGAGAGGTGCGGTCTTTTCTTGCTTTGTGGGATCCGTGAGGGGCGGGTTTTGAATAGTGAACCCCTGTTCCAGCCCATCGGGGTCGTTCAGGTACCACTCGGTCAGATCAGCGTTCCACTGGTAGACCAGACGATCTTTATCTTGGCTCATGGCGGGAGTATCCATAAGCGGCTGAACGCTCCCCGCGTAGCCGTATCCTGTTAGGGTTAGCCCCCAACGCCAGGCATCCCTCTCTTTTTGCGCATTAGGTGTAATTTCCAGGCCTTGCGCATCAAAATAGGATACCCAACCGTTGGATCGATTAGGCGCCCAATAAAAGGATTTCGCCTGCTCGGAGGTGGGAGCATGCCAGCTGAACTGATATTCCGCCTCCTGGATAACCCCTGAGATGGATCTCCATTCATCTGCTGTGAGGCCTGTCGGCGTTGAATCCTCTCCGCGAGAGATCTTTTCCGGTCTGGATAAGGGTTTGTCAAACCAGCTTGGCACCGCCTCCAGCATCGAAAGCGCGGGCGTCAGGCTGTTTATGACCAGACTGGTCAGGAGTGCAACTGCAATGAACCAGTGCAAGAATTTACTTGGATTATAGAAATGATAAATTCGGGATGATTGTGCAATCATAACTGCCCCCAATTAGGATTATCCACGACCTGATCAAATCAGGTCATATTTAGATTAAATGCATAACGATTTGACCTGTGATTCGTCCAAGGCCAACATTAACTTAACGTTCCATCGGGTTTTCCGTTACTAAGGAAATGCCCGTACAACTTTCCAAATGATGCTGTAAATAGTGATATCCTTTTAATATGAGAATAAAGCTCCATCAATATGCAATTGGAACTGTTCAACCAACGGTTCACCTTCTCCTACTCCTTCTGCCATGCAGAGGTTGAGATCCGCTACACCCACAAAAATGCTATGGATAACTGTTTCTTTGAACGCTAATGCAGGTGCAACCCCACCAATTTGCCGGAATGAAAGAAGGCATCAGCTGAAGATAATGTAATTCTTCTGATTCTCATTAAATTCCCTCCACAATTATTCTTGATGATTGACTACAAGTACAAACTGAATGGAACAAATTTGACCATTCATGTCAATGATTGGGATAGAAGTTATCATAATTATAAACTAATATCATTCATTATGCCAGCAAATTTGATCTCCTGGGTTGAATCAACTTGAACCCAATTGAAATCATGAAA
>JBFFIU010000405.1:0-3113 GCA_041556275.1 Anaerolineales bacterium
AGTACACTCATCTATTCCCCTCTGGCAATGGAAATGGATTGCTTGCCGGTAGTAGTAAAGAACGGTCCTCGGCAGAAGGGAATCTGGTGGGCAGCGGCATGGTCGCTGCCAGATTGCTGGAGAATATTGTTGGTGAGGATGTATTCCTTCAGCCGCTAACATATCTACTGCGCACTGGTTCACCGGATGGGCAAGACCTTCTAGGAGCAGCAAATTTCGCTCTCACAGCTGCCCGCTTACTCAAAGAAGAGAAGTACGGTCGTATGGCAGCGTTCGTCCAAAATGAGATGTGGACAGACATCGATTTGAAATTAGCTGCCGAGGGCGTCAAAACTGTTGATGTAGGGGTATGGTACGACAAGGATAATTACAAACCGCAGTTGTCTTTGATCTGGTCAGTTTAAGGAGGGATAGCGTTTGGCTGGCGGAATGGAGTAAGGCACATGAATAGTGACAATGGCAAGGATCCACTGGTCCAGGTAGTCGATGTTTTCAAGAGCTTTCCAGTTGGGGATGGCGAAGTAACGGTGCTCAAAGGGATATCTTTTGATGTCCAAAAAGAAGAATTTGTCTCCATTGTTGGACCCTCGGGAAATGGTAAATCAACCCTTCTCAATATGGTCACTGGTATTGATCACCCAACGGATGGTCAGGTGATCGTTACCGGTCGTGAGATCCAGAAGATGAGCGAGAACAAGCTGGCTGCCTGGCGCGGCCAACACGTCGGCATTGTCTTTCAATTCTTCCAAATGCTACCATCCTTAAGTCTGCTGCAAAACATTATCCTGCCGATGGACTTCACCAAGAAGTACTCTCGACGGGAAAAATTCGAGCGGGCGATGCAACTTTTGGAGATCGTGGGGCTGACCGATCAAGCTCATAAACTACCCGGCATGGTCTCCGGTGGGCAGCAGCAGCGAGCGGCCATCGCTCGCGCCTTGGCCAATGACCCGGAGCTGGTGGTTGCAGATGAGCCCACCGGCAACCTGGATACTCGAAATGCTAATGATGTTTTTGATCTGTTTACTCGCTTGATAGACCAGGGGAAAACCCTCTTGGTGGTCACGCATGATAAGGAACTGGCTCGCCGGGTTCCGCGTACGGTAGAGATCATTGATGGCAAGATCACCCGCGATGAATTCGTCGGTGTGGTGGGCTGGACTGGTTATTAGCGATTTGGCTCGTTGAGGTGCTATGGGTGTTCTTGGTTCTAAAATATTTCGTGATCTGTGGAATAACAAAGGCCGTACCATCCAGGTGATTCTCATCATCGGCCTGAGCGCAGGCTCAATCGGCATGATCATGGGCACGCGCAATCTGATGATCCCGGGTATGGAGGATCTCTGGAAATCCCAGGTTCCAGCCATGATCAATTTGTACACCCCATACCTGGGCGAAGATGAGCTGCAGGTTTTGGAAGATGTTGAGGGTGTGGATGTTCTCGAGGGAAAGACCAGCGCCATTATTGAGTGGCGTGCGAACCCAGACGAGGAATGGCAGCAAGCTACACTTTCTTCGCGGTTCGAATACGAAAATCAAAAATTGAACAGACTTGAGCTGATCAAAGGAGATTGGCCTCAGGAAGAAATATTTGCGGTTGGTCAGGATGCGGAAGATTATTTCGGTCTCTCACTTGATAAGGAGATTTATCTTCGGGTTAATGATCGGGAAACCAAAGTTCAGCTCTCCGGCGCGTTATACGACCAGCTCATCCAGCCAGCATATTTTGGCGGTATGCTCCAGTTATACGCGACCAATGATTATTTTGAGAAGCTCGTTGGAATTGATGGATTCAATCAGATTCTGGTATCGGCACCCGAATACGAAGAAGCAGCGGTAACCGATCTGGCTGACCGCTTGCAAGATAAATTAGAGAAGCAGGGTTACGATTCTGGTCGCGCCATCTTCGATCCCAATGAGCACATTTTTCAATCCCAGATGGATGGGATTTTCATGGTCCTGACTATTCTGGGGTTTCTGTCTCTGGGCTTGGGTCTTCTCCTGGTCTATAATACTATCAATGTGCTCATCGCCCAGCAGGTAGACCAGATTGGGGTGATGAAAGCGGTTGGTGCGAAAACATGGCACATTCTGCGTCTATATTTCATTTCCGTTTTTATTTATGGTCTCTTGGCCTTATTGTTGGCTCTACCCCTCGCCATATATGGTGCCTGGGCGATCTCAACCTGGTTGTCCAACAGCTTTGGCGCTGATCTGGGAGCATTTGAAGTTTCGCAGCCCATCATCATTCTGGTTGTTTTGCTCTGCCTGCTGGCACCGGTGCTTGCTTCCTTGATCCCAATTATCTCTGGAGCGCGGATCACTGTGCGTGAGGCGATCAGCACCTATGGTTTGAGCACCAACACCGGCCTGCTCGAGCGTGCCCTTGCCAAGATGCGCTTTATCTCACGATTGGTCCTGATCACCATCAGCAATACCTTCCGCCATAAACGTCGCGTGGTTCTTTTAGAGGTTGGACTGGTGCTCAGCGGCCTGATGTTCATGGCGGTCGTGGCGGTACGCGATGCAGTTGAGTATACAACGCAGGATGTCTTTTTCTCGATAATAAACGCAGATATAACCCTAATTTTCGAAAATCCTCAGCGTTTCAGCTACATTGAAGATCTGACTTCGTCCCATCCAGATGTGAAGGCAATGGAAATGTGGGGTTTTGCGGCGCCTACGATTCGCCCGGCTGGACAACAGGAATCAGAAGACGACGAGACCCTTAGTATCCTGTTTGGAGTACCGCTGCCTACCCAGCTTTTCGGTTCCCAGATTCTTGCAGGACGCTGGTTGGATCCGAGTGATAGCTATGCCATCGTCATAGATGATCAGCTGGCGGAGGAAATCGGTGTGGGCGTGGGGGATTGGGTTACCCTGCAATACGCGGAGCATGAAGAAAGGGATTGGCAGATCGTTGGTTTATCGTTTTTGCCCTTCATCCCCAACACTGCCAGCGCTCCCAGGGATTTGTTACTTCATGACCTGGGTTTTGTGGGTCGAAGTCAGTCAGTTTGGATTCAAACCTGGGAGGAAGATCCCCAAAAGCAGATCGCCATCGCTAGAAATTTGCGCGAATTTTTCGAACAAAATAACGTCGAGATCTCAGC
>JBFFIU010000406.1:0-3112 GCA_041556275.1 Anaerolineales bacterium
CAGGAGTTGGCTGGCGACTGACTACAGTGCAGTTGGCTTCATCAGGGTTACTCTTCTGATCATCTGACGCTTCCTGGGTTGCTGTGGGCGCAATCTCCACGGTAGGAGAAGCTGCTGCGCGGGGAGTGTCCAATTCCACATCCGTGTCCGCAGGTGGTGGGGTTGTTGGACTGCCTGCCGCGCTCTGGCAAGCCGTCAGGATTGCCACTGAAAATACTGCTAATATCAATAATTTCCTTGTCATAAATAATCTCATTTCAATATTGTGGTTAAAATCACTCAATTTTACCAATGAAATAGGAATTCTCGATTAAGTGAGTATTAGCCTTCTCAATTTCACCACATTCCTGTATTATCCAGGTTCTCATTAATGAAAGCTCTAATTTTTTGGCGGCTGCCCGGCGATAACTTGCCAGGCAGCTGGTGGAGGGAAAACGTCGCTACCTTTTCAATCTCCCTGTCGTGCAGATTGGTTAATGTGAAATCTCGCGAAAGAAAGAGGGCGATGTGATCGCTCTTGAATTCAACGAAATTGGTGTAGATGCCTAAAAACTGGATCTGGTTGAGGGTGGCTCCGCATTCCTCGGCAGCTTCGCGCCGGATGGATTGTTCTAAAGTTTCGCCTCGCTTTACCCCACCACCCGGAAGGTACCAGGCATCTTGATAGCTGTGCTTTACCAGCACAATTTTATCATCTTTTACCAGCATGATCCGCGTACCCAGCGTGACTGGTCTGATCAGGAACCAGTAAAAACGTGATAATCGATAAGCCAGTTTAATTAGCATTCGTACTGACTTCGCGCTGCAGGTCTTCGAAGGAGGTCATCCAGGAAATGCGCTTGAGGAAATCAGCCAGGGTTGGGCTTTCATCGTACAGGGCGCGCACCGCTGCGCCAACCGGGTCTTCACCTGCTGGTCCCCCAGGCTGGTCGGCATAAGATCCATAAAATGCGAAGTAAGCCTGGTTTATTTTGCGCAACCGGTAGCCATTATCCCAGAATATCTTTCGACGGGCTTCCATATATTCTTCTGCCTGCTCGATTTTCCCCTCGGAGAGCAGCTGGTCAACGGTTACGCGCGTCTCACGCATCTCCTCTCGGAAATCGAAGACCGGCGGTGGCGGAGGTTCACTTGCATCGTTCTCATTCAGAGGTGGAGGCGGGGGAGGCAATAATTCGGGGTAGTAGCGTTCCATTAGGGCGCGGCCGATCTCAATACCTGCCAAGTTAGCGACTGTCTCATTCATGGTGAGCAGTTCCGGGCTGGCAAAGACATTGATCCCTAATGGACGCAGGGTCAGGTAATTATGCACCCATTCGTGAGCAACGATCTCGCTCAATTGGTTTATGCTGCTGGTTTCTATCACCATAGTTGGATAGACCCCTATGCCACCTACATCTACAACTAAAGAGGAGACATCGAGTTCGCTATCTATTCTGTCCTCCAGAGCCGCTCGCTCATCGATGCTGATGTTGGGTTCCAAGGATAGGTGGTGATCACGGCTGATCACCTGACGTGGTGAAACGATCAAGGCAGTTGGCAGCTGCGATGAGCGATACAAGACTGGTGGAAGGGGCTGCCCGCCCAATGTCAGGCCGAGATCAGCAACGATTTCGCTGATCTGTCCTTGTAGAATCGATTCGGCTAAGGGACCCAGCCGATCCCGTTCAGCTTCTAAATCAGCCAATTGTGTGCGGACCAATACCGAAGCAACCTCCGGATTTACTGTGTCGGGATCAGCGTAAATTTCGTTCAGACGTCGTTCAAGCTGCTGAATACGGGCGATCAATTCCAGATAGTCGAGCACCAGCTGGCGCTGATGCTCACTGGTGATGAAGCCAGGTACTTCCAGCGCTGCCTGGCTGATCTTTGATCCAAAAGCATCAAGAATCCAGCCGACATAATCGAATTCCAAGTCGCGTGAATAAGCGCGAATCCTTTCCAGCTGTTCTCCAGGTTGGAAGTTGCTGAAAGCCAGCAAGAGGCTGACCGCTGACAATATTAATGTGATCTTCAGCCATCGTCTCAGGCGCATGGCGCAGATGATACTGCCTAAAAGCCAGGCTGTCAAACGCTGCTCGGCCGTGTGGGTTATTCTCGTGCTATAATCGCCGAACCATGAACTTCTTAATCACCGGCGCAGCGGGCTTCTTGGGTTCCGCGTTGGCTAACCGCTTAGCCCGTGAAGGCCACCAGGTGCGGGGCTTGGATGACCTTTCTACAGGTGATCCCCAGGGCCTTTCACCTGACGTACTTTTCACCCGTGGGGATGTTAACGACCGGCCCAAATTATGGACGCTGCTGCAAGATGTGGACTGTGTCTATCACCTGGCGGCGCGAGTGTTGGTATCTGAGTCAGTCCTCTATCCGCGGGAATACAATGCAGTCAATGTGGGCGGAACTGTTAGTCTGATGGAGGCGATGAGGGATGTAGGCGTTCGGCGGGTCGTCTTTGTCTCCTCAGGGGCGGTATACGGTGACCAGGATGAACAACCGTTGGATGAACAGGCTTTTCCAAACCCTCACTCTCCCTATGCTGTCTCCAAACTCAGCGCAGAGCATTATGTGCGCACAATCGGCAATTTGTGGGCCATTGAGACAGTCAGTTTACGCGTTTTTAATGCCTACGGTCCAGGACAGCACCTGCCTCCTTCTCATCCTTCGGTGATCCCCAATTTCATCCGTCAGGCGGTGCGCGGTGGAACTCTGGTTGTGCACAGTGATGGACGCCAGACACGGGATTACGTATTCGTGGATGATGTGGTTAATGCAATGGTGGCTGCAGCCACGGCTGATGAAATTAACCGCCTGGTGATCAATGTTGGCAGTGGCGTGGAGACAAGTGTGCGCGAGCTGGCCAGGATGGTGCTAGATGTGACCAAAAGTAAAGCCGAAATGATGTTTAATCCACGCAACGATCCTGGTGTGTCCCGCATGTGCGCTGATCTGAGTCTGGCCCGGGAGCGCTTGGGTTACAAACCGCGCATTTCTTTGCCCGATGGTCTGCGCCTGACCATGGAACGAGATCATCGCTTCCGAAATGAGGCCACGCGGCCTGTGCGCAGACCAGCCCCAGCTGACCAAGGGAGATAATTCAAGGGGCTCGACTCAG
>JBFFIU010000407.1:0-3098 GCA_041556275.1 Anaerolineales bacterium
TTCATTGCGCAACTCGCTGGCAAGTTCAGCTAATTCCTGGATATTTCCTGTAGCTGGATTGAGCTCTCGATAACTGCTGACGGCATATCCACCATCATTTTCTGTATCAGGGACCCGATAAAAGGGCATTAAGTGTAAGTACGTTAATCCAAGTTCTTTGAAGTATGGGATCTTTTCCCGCAGGTTTTTCAGGTTTCCTGCGAACAGGTCCACGTAACACACGCCTCCCAGCATCTGGTTGGATAGATACCAGAAAGAATCAGCCTGGCGAGCCTCATCGAAAACTTTGAGCTCCTGTGATCGCTCTATCCAGGACCGGGTGATTCTGATTAATAGATCTTCGAGGTGGTAAAAGAAATCGTATTGGTTTTCGTACAGCCGCAGATACAAGCGGAATAGTTGTGGAAAGTTTTCCTTTAATCGGGTTTTGTATACGCTCCATTCGTGCGGATTGGTTTCTGCAAATTCTAAAAACCGAACTGCTAGACGGGATTCTAATCTGGAAAGGGAGATATCCGTCTGGCGCTTAAGCCATGGTGCATCCATCAACATCTCTCAGGAATTAAAGGTCAAGACCATTTCTGGCGATGACCTCTTTGTACCAGTAATAGCTCGCCTTGGGGATACGGGCTTGATTATCGTAATCGACTCGCACGAGTCCGAATCGAGGTGTATATCCTTCAGACCACTCAAAATTATCCAGGAGACTCCATACATAGTATCCTTTCAGATTGACTCCTGATTGAATAGCATTTTTTGCTGCCGCGAAATGAGATCGTAAATACTCGATTCGTTCTGCATCATTAACAAAGCCATTTTCGTCTGGTAGATCCAGGGTCGCACAACCATTTTCAGATAAAATCACCGGGGGTAACTGGTAATTTTCAGATAGTTTCTCCAATACAGCCGTTAATCCAGAGGGGTAGACACCCCAGCCCGTCTCGGTGTATCCCCACATCGGCATGGTATGGTTGATCATCCGGCATTTGAGATGACCTCCTTGTGGATCGAAGGATATCTGATTTGTGCGATAGTAATTCACGCCAAGATAATCGATGGGCTGATTGATCAGGTTCATATCTTCTTGCCCAATATCAGGTTTCATCGGACCAATCCAGTCCATCAGTCCCTTGGGATATTGTCCTTTAAATAGTGGGTCGGTGAAGAGCGCTGTATCCTGTTCATAGTATCGTCGATGTGCTGCAATATCCTCGCTAGAATCGCTGGCTGGCATAGAATTTTCGCTATCCAGGATGATACCGATCTCCCCTTGAAAACCACCCTGGCGGAATACATCGACAGCCTTGCCATGTGCCAGCAACAGGTTATGAGCAGTCTGATATGCAAGCGAAAAATCGGCTATACCCGGAGCCATGACTGCATCTCCATAACCAAGGAAGGCAACCACACGTGGTTCATTGTGTGTCGCCCACAGTTCCACGCGATCACCTAAACGATCGAACATCAACGTGGCATATTCAGCGAACCAATCAGTGGTTTCACGATTTGGCCAGCCACCAGCTTCATAAAGGGCTTGGGGAAGGTCCCAGTGATTTAAACATACAAATGGTATTATCTCAGCCTCCAGGAGCAGGTCAACAAGTCGATCATAGAAATTCAATCCTTTTGGATTTACCTTGGTACGTCCTTCCGGCAGCACACGAGACCAGGATATCGAAAAATGGTATGATTTCAAACCCATTTCTTTCATTAAGGCAACATCTTCAGGCATGCGATGATAATGGTCACCTGCGACATCCCCCGTGTCACCATTACGTATATTTCCAGGACGATGGGTGTAGCGGTCCCAAATGCTTTCCCCCTTGCCATCCTCGTTCCAGGCGCCTTCAATTTGATAGGCGGACGTGGCAGCGCCCCAAAGAAAATCTTGCGGAAAGGAATAATCTTTCATGATCACCTGTCTTAATCATTCAAGTCTATACCAACGGTATCCAAATGCTGGCAATTCAAAAGAGTTCGCCTCGTTGGCGCTGATTGGCGATGTTTCACCGTTGAATAGATCTAACAGCTGAATAAATCCTTCTAGATCTAGATGAATTTGTTTTGTCTGTGAGGATAGGTTGTTGATGACGAGTAAATTTTGTTCCTGATATTGTCTAAGGTAAGCCAAAACGGATTTATTGTTGGTGGACAATATTTGTAGATTTCCCCGACCAAAAGCAGTGTACTGTTTGCGCAATCGTATCTGTCGGCGGAGCCAATTTAGAAATGACTCTGGATCATCTTCTTGCATGGTTACATTCAGCTTTTGATAACTAAATTCACCCTCATTAATTATCGGTGCATATAATCTCTCGGTCGGTGCAGTAGAAAAACCGGCATTCACCCCCGAATCCCACTGTATGGGGGTGCGTACGCCGTTGCGGTCATGGAGCCAGATGTCATCGCCCATCCCGATTTCATCCCCGTAATAAATGACCGGTGAACCTGGAAGGGTGAATAGCAGAGAAAATGCTAATTCTATCTTTCGCCGGTCGTTATCCAAGAGTGGGGCTAGTCTGCGGCGGATACCCAGGTTTAATCGCATTCTTGGATCTGGGGCATACTGCTCCCACATCCATTGGCGTTCTTCTTCGGTGACCATCTCCAGGGTCAGCTCATCATGATTGCGTAGAAAAGTGCACCACTGCGCGCTGTCTGGAATTGGTGGCGTCTTTTCCAACACCCAAGTTATTGGAGATACGTCACCTTTGCGGATGGCCATAAATATGCGCGGCATGAGCGGGAAGTGAAAAGCCATATGAAACTCATCACCATCGCCGAAATATTCGCGCACCTCAGCAGGCCATTGATTGGCTTCGCTGAGCAGTATCCGGTCAGGATATTGCTGATCGATGAAGCTGCGTAGTTCTTGCAGATATGCATGCGTTTCAGGCAGGTTCTCACAGTTCGTGCCCTCACGCTCGAAAAGATAGGGAACTGCATCAGCCCGAAAGCCATCCACACCCAGGGCCAGCCAGAAATTCGCCACCTTGATAATCTCCTCTCGTACTTTGGGATTATCAAAGTTCAAATCGGGCTGGTGGGAGTAAAAACGGTGCCAGTAGAATTGCTGCGCGCGGTCATCCCAAGTCCAA
>JBFFIU010000408.1:0-3073 GCA_041556275.1 Anaerolineales bacterium
AGTGTAAGAGCGAATACCCAATCGGTGGAAATTTTGGTGATCGAAAATTCGTTCGCCGAAAGGAGAGAAACCAAAAAGAGTGATGGTAGATCAACCTCACGCGCCGATGATCGACAAAGAATCCAATGCCAACCGAAACGCGAATTTAAAGTCATTATTAGATCGCTTCCTGGAACTGTGTGATTTAAGCTTAAAGAGTTTCGATCCAACCCAAGAGTCGTTATTTTGTGCAGTACTGCTGTCTGCTCAGCAGACAAGATCGAATAGATCCTTTCAGGTGGCGGCCACACGAGGGCTATCTCAAGCGTTCCAAGATATTGAACTATCGGATGCTCATAGTTTAATTGGACGAACAATCGATTCCAACAAGGGGAATGTTTCGAAGGATTTACACACTGACCCCGATCTGGGAAAGTTTGAAGAGCTGAGAAAATTCAACAGCGCTTACTGCGTGCCATTGCAAAATCATAAGGATAAGCTTGGCGTGTTGTTGTTTGGCGCTCAAGATGAGGATTACTTTGCAAAGCCTCGACAAGATTTGCTTAACTTGATAGGCGAACAAGTATCGCACTCCATTAAGAATTTTTACAATTACCAGGATATTGAATTCCAAATGCAGCTGCACAAAGAATTGCGTCGTAAGACCGCTCGCGAGCTGCACGATGGGTTGACCCAGGTCGTGGCTGCATTGGCTATGCGGGCGAATTTCGCCCGCCGAATGATGGAAGTAGACCCCGAAGCTACAGAGCAAGAACTCATCAAAGTTGAAGAGCTCGCTAGAGTGACTACTAAGGAAATCCGGCAGATGATATTCTCGCTCAAGCCGTCAGAGATCGATTCTTTGGGATTAAAAACCGCGGTTGAGTCTATGGCAGGTAAATTTGGAGACCTATTCAGCTTGGAAGTAGCAATTCATTTCAATCGAGATTTGGAAAGCATGATCCCGATCAACAGGCAGAGGGTGATCTATTCCCTGATCGAAGAATCGATCAATATCATCCGTAAGAAAGGTGGAACAAAGCAGGTCGAGGTGCGATTGAGCAATATTGAGAATGAATTTCTCCTCCTGGAGATCGAGGAGCAGGTCCAAAGGGAATCCATAGAAGAAAAAGATCAAATGAACGGGGAATACGAAAGTATGCTGGTAACCGCCAGCCTTATCAAGGCTACAGTTCAGGTTGATACAAACCAGGAGAACGGTCTCTTGATCAAGTTTTATATCCCGCACTCAGATCTTGTCTGATAAAGGTTTCCTATTTAGTATGGATAATGTTCAAGGCTCAGGGGGAAAAATATGGTTTCGCATGACAGCATTGCTGCTGGGTTTTGGTTTACTGGTTTGGCTAGCCTTCGAGGATCAAAACACGTTCGGTGTAATCGTCTTTTCTGGGGCGGTATGCATCTGGTTGGCAGCCAGGATATTGTTCATCCCTCCTGCAACTAGAAAACAACTGCTTTTGCGACACACATTGATTGGAAGCGGGGTGGGATTAATTCTCGCCCCATTAGCGATATTCTTAATGGCCCTCAAGACGGGAATTCATGGGCATGGAACCCCAGACTTCACGGTCGAGCAGATCCAGTCTGTGCTATCAAGGACGCCAATCTTCGCGCTAAGCGGATTCCTGCTCGGCCTGGGAAGCGGGTTTTGGCGCCTGGCGAGAATTGATTCATCCCAAGAAAGGGTCTAAGAAGGTATGCCGTTTGCAGGTGATATTCATTACCGCAGGAGAGACCAGAACGATGAGGGAAAAGTCCCATTAATCTTACTTCATGGAGCGGGCGGTTCCTATTTATACTGGCCGCCAGAAGTCCGTCACCTAAGTGGAGAAGATATCCTGGCGATCGATTTGCCCGGTCATGGGGCTTCTGCAGGAGAGGGGAAAAAGTCGATCGATGCTTATGCAAGTGATGTGATTGGATTTATGGATGATTTAAGTATTGTTCAGGCTGCGATCGCCGGTCACTCGATGGGTGGTGCCATTGCGCAGCAGCTGAGTCTGGATTACCCGGAGCGAGTACAGGCTTTGATCCTGATCGGGGCTGGTGCCAAATTACGGGTGCACTCGAAACTGATCCAACTCTGCAGCAATGAGAGCACTTACCCGGAAGCAGCATCGATGATCATGGAGTGGGCTTTCAGCCCTCAGGCTGACCGGCGCCAAGTGGAATTGGCAGGTAAGCGCCTGCAGGAACTGCCAGCCAGCGTTTTGCTAGATGACCTAACAGCTTGTAATGTGTTCGATGTGCGCGACCAGGTGGGGCAGATTATGCTGCCAACGCTGATCATGTGCGGCGAAGATGACCGGATGACGCCAGTCCGTTTTTCGCAATATCTGGCGGATAAGATCCCCAATTCGCGATTAGAGATTATCCCAAGTGCCGGGCACATGGTGATGTTAGAAGAGCCTGAAATTGTGGCAAAATTGATCAAAGATTTCCTGACCGAAATGGAATCTGGTGACCTCTTCTGAGGTAAGGTTTGCTATACCTGAATGCAATGGTATAATTCGCCGTGCATGGGCGGTTAGCTCAGCTGGTTAGAGCGTTGCGTTGACATCGCAAAGGTCGTTGGTTCGAGTCCAATACCGCCCACTGATATGTTGAATCCACTACATAATCTGAGTAGTGGATTTTGTGTACAATTGAAAGGTCGTTGCCCCCGTGGAGGGGACTGGCGGTTGGGTCCAATACCGTTCATTAAAATCGCCTGACTTGAACGTCGGGCGATTTTTCGCATCATTGCGCTTCGAACAAAGGAGAAACCTGGATCAATTGGAGGTCGAAATTAGTTCTTTTGACTAGAAAGCATAAATTTAATAATCAAGTTCCAGATATACTAAATTATCGAAAAATTGGCTTCTAACCCACGAAAGTTATAACAAGGGGAGAAGATCCTCAGTGTAGTAAAATCTATCGACGTATCTAGACTTCAAGAAGCAAAGACCAATTGAAAGAATCCTGAGGAGAACAAATTGATGGCAAAACCAAAACCCACACCAAACTATAATACTTTCATTCCACCCGAGATTCTAACCCCAGACGAAGTCGAAACATCCATCGGCACCCTGGA
>JBFFIU010000409.1:0-3069 GCA_041556275.1 Anaerolineales bacterium
ATCCGGTGGAAGAGATCCAGTACGCCTCACCCCCTGGCGATCGATCATAAACTCGGGCACTTCTTCCTCAGCAAGCGGAATATAGGCCGCCCAATTGTAGATGCGCTCTCCTTCCCTGATTGATCCGTCGAAACCAGGAACAAAGTAGATGACCATGTGCCCGCTTAAATTCGGGTAGGACAGCCGAGGCAGCGTCGTACCAAGCGGGCGGCTATCATCCATCCTGGCCTCTGGCAATAAACCTCGCCACAATGCATAACCCCGGTAAGATAGTTCAACGTTTGGGAACTGTAAGCTGCGCCCCAATGAACGATAACCATCTGCAGAAAGCACCAGATCGAAGATGTACTGTGAGCCATCATCTAATAGCAAGACGACAGTCTCTGAATCCTGCATCAAGACTTGAGTGACATTTTGACCACCTAAATACTTTTGGTCAGCCACGCGCTTGCGCAGGTTATCCCAAAGTGTGCCCCAATGAAAACAGGCCAGATCAATAGGCAGAGACCAGGCGACATGTCCCAATCGATCGTTTGGCGAGGTCCTGCCAATGAAAGGCATTTCAGTGGCCATTGTATGGGGAAAATCTTGATCAATAATGTCTTCTTCAATCAATGACCTGAACGTCGCCGTTGGTGTTGCGATTCCCCCGCCGCGTCCCTGTAATGCTCCTCTTGAGCGTTCGAACACAGTCACATCATGACCGGCTCTGGACATCAAGATGGCGGCCGAGCATCCAGCGATTGATCCTCCAATGATTCCAACTTTCAATGACTTTGACATATTCGATCCTCTAATGAGTGATTATTTTGAGAATATAAGCAGAAAGAATTAGGTCAGCAAAAAGTTAGGATTCCGGTTTTATCATGGGGTAATCTTTCCAATTAATGAAGAGAGCGAATCTTGCAATCCTGGAGGCAGGCTGTGTTCTTTGTCTGTCTTGAGATCAGCCAAACGCCAACGGTAAATCGCCTGCAAAATTCCTTTTGAATCTCTCTCTCGCTCAACGAGAATGGCGTTGGTCACTTCATTTCCCTGGACATGTGTGGGATATGTTTCGATCTTCAGCCGATCCGCCCATAATCCCGGTTCCTGGTATTTGATATGGATACGTTTGGGGACAGGCGTCATCCCTGCGGTAAAGAGCCGCTTGGGTGGCCAGCCAATTGAACTCAAAAATTGAATAACGGCTTCATCGGCATAGTGAAAAGCTTCAGCATTGTTCAAGTGAACATGCCTATCTAACTCGCTCCATTCAATACTGCGCTGCATGCTGAAACGCTTATTGGCACCCCCTTTTAGTTTTGGGAAGCGCTCCGTGTGGAAGCTGCGCGGGTTATCCAGTCGAAAATTGTCGATCAGCTCTTCTGGGACAACTTTGGGGCGCAGATCATCTGCATCCAGGCTGGCATTTTGCTGCATCCCTTGGGCAACAACCTTGTCGCTATCTTTGAGCCGAATTTCGAATGCTCGCCTGCCGCGGAATCTTCGCCACTCAACCATCCAGATCGTGAAATCGAATTCATCGTTATAACGAAGAGGATGAAAAAAGTGGATGTCCGTCTCAAGGATAACCCAAACCAATCCATTGATCTTGCTTTCTTCAAAACCCAATCCATTCGCCGCTCCCCAATCATAGGCGGTCTCGACAAGGTACTCTATGATCTTTGCCGCTGGCACACGGTTTGTTGCATCAACCTCCGACCAGCGCACCTTGAATTGGCGGGTGAATACTTTTGTCATAGCACAGGAATACTTATGGCGTTTTGCATTCAGATCAGATCTCCACACTGGAATGCAAGCTTGGGAATGCTACGCGTTTTAATCCGGCCTGGTTTAGTTTTTCCATCAATGGGTGCGCGCCCCGCTCTTCTCCGTGTACCAGGAAGATCCGTTTCAAACTCTCCCTAGAAGACAGGGCATATTCCATCAGGAAAGGTTGTCCTGCATGGGCTGAGAAGCCGCCGATCGTCACCACTTCAGCGCGGCGCTTGAACTCCTCGCCGAAAATCTTCACCTTTTTCGCCCGATCGGCTAGGCGGCGACCCAACGTATGCGGAGCCTGCCAGGAGACGATTAAGATCGTGTTGCGCCGGTCTTCAATATTGTTGCGCAGGTGGTGCAGTATGCGACCGGCTTCTACCATCCCCGAGGCGGATATGATCACCATCGGTCGGTGATCATCGTTGATCGCCTTCGACTGCTCTACCGAACGGACATAAGTCAACAAGCCTTCACCCAGCACCGAATGGTGCACATCGTTGCGCTCAAAATCCCTGGCCTGCTCATCGAAGCACTCCGGGTGAGCACGGAACACATCCGATGCGTTGACTGCCAGCGGACTGTCAATATAAACCGGTATGTTCGGGATCTCACCGCCATCGATCATGCGGTGCAGACAGTAGACCAGCTCTTGAGTTCGCCCGACAGAGAAAGCCGGGATTAACACCTTGCCACCCCGTTTGATCGTCCGGCTGACGACCTGCTGCAGCTCCTGGTAAGAAGATTCTGGAGTCTGGTGCGTCTTATCGCCGTAGGTGCACTCCATGATCAAGTAATCAGCTTCCGCAGGGAGCACCGGGTCGCGCAGCAGGGGCAGATCGCGCCGCCCGACATCCCCCGAGAACCACAAGCGATACTCCCGATCATCTTGCTCGATATCTAAGACCACCGCGGCAGAGCCGAGAATGTGTCCGGCCTCGACCAGCTGCGCCTGCACGCCCAGCACGACTTCAAAAGAGCGATCATATGGTTTGCATGCAAAATACTGTGCCACCTGGGCTGCGTCTTCGATGGTATACAGCGGCTCGATGGGGGCTTCGTCCGGCCGCCTGCGTTTCTTGTTATAAAAATCGGCATCTGACTCGTGGATATGCCCCGAATCGAGCAGCATCAGGTTCGCCAGGTGAGCGGTTGCGTCCGTGGTGAAGATCGGCCCACGATAACCTCTCTTGATCAGGTGGGGCAGGTTGCCGCTGTGGTCAATATGGGCGTGCGAGAGCAGGACCGCATCGATCTTGCGGGGATCGAACGGGAAATTGCGGTTGCGATGATAAGATTCCTTGCGCC
>JBFFIU010000410.1:0-3063 GCA_041556275.1 Anaerolineales bacterium
CGAGTACCTGAAAGCCAGCCTGATCTCACCGACACCGAAGCCCTTGCAGAAGTAATCGACCAGGTCTGCTTGCAGCTCTATTGCTGACGCATAGCCAGAGTCCCCAGGTGGAGAGGCGAAAATTCTCGCCGCCAATTTGGCGAGTGCCGGGTGGTTGGACTTATCATTCGTGCAGCGCTCAGATTCGGTCTTGACTGGAACAGCAGTTTCCAGCACCTGCACAGCTGAGGCAGTAAAGATGCCATCTTCTATGCTGCCATCATCTATCATGAAGGTTATCGCCACGCGATCTCCCACGTCGAAGAGGGGAGGCCACAGTTCTTCACTGACGCTGAAATCGTACGAATTACCCTGGTCATCTTCAACAGTCCAGATCCAGATCGTATCCCCCTTCGTTAAAGCGGTGATCCTCCCCTCGAAAGTGTGGGGAAATGTGCTGTTTACGACTTCAACCTCAATAGCAAAGTTTCCGGGTGTCGCAGGGTCTAGGGAAGGTTTATAAGTGACATTCACATCATCGCCTTTTAACACCCCGAAACCGGGCAATGTGGTGTAGCTATCAATCATGTACTTGCTAGTATCCGCCAAGATCAGCAGAGAAGGCGTGAATTCTGCCACTTCGCCGTTGACCTTCCACTCGGATGTGCTGCCTGTTTTCAGCAGTCCGGTCAGAGGTTCTGCCGCCATGGTACCTACTGCCATCGAGAGCAGCAGCCCGATCACGAACAGGCCGGACAGGCTCAGACTGATGATTTTCCTAGATTTTTTCATGGTTCAAAATCTCCTTAGGTTCTTGGTTTCTTCTTCCACATACCAGGATATACTCGCTATATACTATTTAAAACGAATTAGGGGCATAAAAGAGTCGTTCTAACAACTTCGTTAGGCATGCGGAGAACATCACATGATTATGGTGGTCGGCAAAGGCGTCCATTACTTCCTGGGCTCACCGTCTGCCCGCTTGGAGGGCGAAATTGCATTAGATGTGCTCTTCCAGCGCTTCCCGGACGATATCGCCCTGATTGAGCCGAATCCGGTTGATTTGTTAGGGTGCACGATTTTCTTTCCCCTTCATTCAAGTGATTCTTTCACTATCCCCCACACCCACTAGAACTCCGCCCGGCAAACAGCCTTGCGAGGATCGAAATCAAACTATGAGCTGTACCACCATTAATACCAAAATACAGACACTCGCCGAGTGTTGGGCGCTTTTCGTTTGAGGAGTTTGCATGGAGGTTGATGGAAAACATGTCAATTGATACTTGATTTCGTCTTCATATTTATGTATTGTTAATGTAGGCATCATCATTTTTTTCATCACCAAAGAAAGGGATGCACAAGCCTTGAGCCAATTGACTAAATGTCTACCTATTGTTATAGAAAGGACATTAGATTTTCTTTCTCATACAACCTCTCCACCTTTAACAAACGATTACATAGCTTATCAACCCGTTACCCATATTGAAGACTAATGCGACAAGATCTACTAGGAGGTGCCAATAGCAGAGACGGGAGATGGAAATGCCCTACAGGCAAAAGCATGTACAAGACGCAGCCAACGCACGACAACAATACCCATTTCTAAGGAGGAAATCTAAAAATGAACAGGCAGAGATTTGCCATTCTCGTTTTATTAATCAGCTTAACGATGGTGTTAACTCTCAGTATTGATCGCATCAGCGTGCGTGCCAGTGGCGAGCTTAACACTGAACCAGTTGATGATTACTACATCTACCTACCGGTGATCAACGGTCAACCTAAACCATCTTCATGCACTCCTGACCCAGCCGGAGAATCCGACAACATAAATGATGCTTTAACTGTTTGTAGTGGACAAACAGTTTCGGGACAAGTCAGCGATAACGACTGGGATGATGTCTACAAAATCCTGACTGTGGCCAATCAACAGCTTACTCTTTCAATGAACGGCTCAGGAGGTGATGCTGATCTTTACCTCTTTCCGCCAGGAACTTCCGATGTAGACACCGACCCATACACAGAGACCTCCCAAAACGAAGACAATAACGAGTACATCCAATATACAGTAACAGAGGGAGGCTTCTGGTATATCGATGTTTTCTCTTATGAAGGTACAATCAACTACAATTTGACCATAACACTCTCAGGTCCTTGAGTCGCCGAAACGAGAACGTTCAGCTTTACAAATACCAACCAGACTCATAATAATCGTCAATATAAATTATCAACTGGCGACCACTGTATTAAATATCACTTACGCTGATCCATTTTGACCTGCATTGGGTTGTAGCTCGAACGCCGGGCAACAGGTGGCCTGATCGCCTTCCATCTGGTGTGGTAAGACAGAGTATTGTGCTGCCATGTCAAGATCGGCAAGGCATTTGCAGGATCTTTTGGTCAAAGTGGAGATAAATTAATGATGATCTCAAATGAAAAGGACGGAAGGAGTGACCCATAAACTTTAGCCAGCCCAAGGAGCCATGCGATCGATTGCTTTCCGCAACCTCATCATCCCTTCCTGGATTTTCTCTGGAGTTTGCTTCGAGAAATTCAGGCGCATACAATCCTCGTTGCTGGAGCCATTCGGAAAAAAGAAAGTACCTGGTGAGAAGCTCACGCCTTCCTCGACGGCATACGCAAACAGTTTATCGCAGGAAATATTGTCCGGAAGACGCAACCAGGCGAACAAACCTCCCTGGGGAGTATAAACCTGAGTATCTCGGGGCAAAAAATCATGAATAGCGGACATCATCGCATCACGCCTCTTACGAAAAACCTGACAGGAGCGGCGCAGGTGAGCCTGATAGCGCCCGACGGTGACGAAATCTTCAAGGGCGCGCTGGATCAAGTTGGAGGTTGTCAGGTCGTTGAAAGATTTGAAATTGACCAAACTATCATAGACTGGACCTTCTGCCGCCAGAAATCCCACCCGCAGCCCGGGCATCAACATCTTGGAGAAAGTGCTGATGTAAATGACCCTGCCGCCTGGGTCCAACGCTTTGAGAGCGGGCTGAGCGCGACCTTCATAACGAAGATCACCAACATAATCATCTTCTAGGATCGGGACATTATGGCGGTCTGCTA
>JBFFIU010000411.1:0-3058 GCA_041556275.1 Anaerolineales bacterium
CCCTGCGCCCAGCCACCACGGAACAGTGCCATGCTGCCCAGCGCTAATACCGCGATCAGCACGAGAGCCAGGATGAATCTGATAATAAAACCTCTTCGACGCATTTGTAACCTCCTTGGGTTAAGTTTTGAATCGTATGACTTTAGTATCGCAAGGAGTTGTGAAAAAATTATGAATTTTCTGGGGAAATGTGGTGAACCAGGTGAGTGGTCTTAACCCGCCAAAACATTCCACCCGTGAGCACCAAGTACTCGCGGGTGGGTCTCCATTAACCGATCTTCAGATGTGGTTGTGTAATTGAAGCTGCTTAGAGCCTTTTCAGTTGGTTGATCCTGAGAAGGATCCTGACGATCATGTACACATACAGCAGGAACAAGAGGAAGATTAATACAAGTACAATCGACGTCCAATCATAGGGCGCGTCACGCAGGTTGATCACGCCCAAAAACAAAGGCAGCGTTAATACGCCCAGAAATGCCAACAATCGCTGGTACTTTCCTATTTTGGACTCGGCATCTGTGTAGATTTCGAGCTCTTCTCCTGGTCGAGCCGGCATGCGGAAGTAATGCCAACCCATCGTCTCATCGACACATTCCCAACCAGCATCTTGGAACAGCTGCAGGTATTCCTCTTGGTCGATTTTCCAGTAGGATCGATAATCCAGGCGGTAGACGTAATCCTTGGCTTCCCCATGTTTGAAATTATAGATTGTTGGCATACTCATCCCGGAAAAGTGCCAGCCCTGATTGGACATTTCTCTCAGCCAGGCTTCCTCTGCCTCGTCCTGCCAGGCCCAAAACCATTTAAATTTGCGCATACTTTTTTGTTCCACGATATCCTCCAACTGGTGTCATCCCAAGCTCTGCTTGACACCCATTCCGTTTCCAGTCATGATCTCAAGCCGTTCAATCTGGCCCAACAAGACCTGTTTCCCTTTTGGAGTCAGCACATAACTCTTACGCCGGTCTTCCTCCTTAATTTTGAGGATCAATTTCTCTTTTTCTAAGGTCGAGAAGGCCCCATACAGCGTCCCTGGGCCAACCTTAACCGTACCCCGGCTGATCTGCTCCACATTCTGCATGACCCCGTATCCGTGCAGCGGTTCAATCAAAGATAGCATGATGTAATAGGTAGCCTCCGTCAGGGGAAGGTATTTATTGGCTTCATTTTCAGTCATCATGGCTCTATTCCTTATGTCGTGTATCGGTATACCGAATGTCGGTATATCGCTATACGGTATATCGTTATACGATATAATAGCATAATTCTAATTGGGAGTCAAGCAAATTTCCTTAAACTTCTGACCAGATCCCAATCTTTGACTTTATAGTGAATATGATAAATTGGGGTTTCCACGGATGATAGAAAATACTTAACTAGATTCCATAAGGCTGAAAAAGATGCACCCCTGTGTTACAGCAGCCCACGGCTCAGACTTGCTTTATGGATCTTGCGGGGATAACATCCATCAAGGAATCCTGGAATTCTTGGTTAATCATGACTGAATTTTCAAACTGGCTCTAACCCACCCCACACATTCAAAACCACTTCATCCCATCCCCATTTGCTGGCACATTGGTATGTCCTTTACCGTTTGAGCCATTCTCCAGCAAGAAATTTCCTGGTCAAGACATTCTGATCCCAAAGTGGTGATCCAGCGCAGAAAGGTACTCTTCTTCGTCCGCCAACGTTTGTTCTGTGCGTTGGCCATCTTTCGTGATGATCAAGCGCATCTCGCTCAGTGTGATCCGGCCATCAAGAGTGGCGCGAGTGCACAACCGCTTCTGGGTAAATAAAGAATCAGATGAAGTTTGGTGGTAATGGCACATATCGCGGAATTCAGACAGCGTCCTCGATTTCAGGCTGAAACGATAACTGCTTCTCCATTCGCCGAGCCCATCCATGCTCGCCAATTTCCACATAGGCGATTGATGTTCGATCCGGTAAGGGACGCTAGCCTGTACCTGTTTTCCAGTTTCATAGAGCCGCAGTGGTTTACGGAAGGAGTCCCCAAAGCCTACATCAGCCAACCAATCTTCTTCAAGCCGAACCCGCAAGATGAGATGATCGAACTCGGGTCCAAATATCCCATTATCATAAACCCCAGCTGAGAGCAGATCGACTTCGAAACCCAATTCTTGCAGTAAAGCTGCGAACAGTCCATTCAGCTCGTAACAGAAACCACCCCGGCGGTGTCTCACGATTTTATCGAAGAGATGCTCTTCATTAAGCACAATTGGGCGTCCAAGATGGATATCCAGATTCTCGAAGGGCACGGTCAAGATGTGCGCATGGTGTAATTCCTGCAAAACATCTGCGCTCGGTTCGAGTGAACCGGCATAATCAATTCGGTTAAGATAAGCAATGACATCCATGATTTCAGACTAACCAAATCATACTAAATTCATCCAGTGAGTCAACCTTTCATCTGATCTAAATAAATAACGCCATCTGCAAGTTTTGAACTCCTCATAAAATTGTCATATTGAGGCGAAGTAAAACCCTTCGCTACGCAATCGATAAACTTCGCATGAAGTATCCCTATAATCACAGCCTACCAAAGCATAAGGGATTCTTCACTCGCGAAGTTTATCCTGAGAGCATCGAAGGGCTCGTTCAGAATAACAGTTTTCATTGGTTTTTTGCGATAATTTAAATTACTTGCACATCGGGTTAAATAACATGTTGATTCGCCCCTCCAACTAACTCAAAACAAGTTACATTGCTCCAATTCTGGAAGGCCAAGATGAAGACCGGTTCAATACGCACTGCTTGATTGAGGATCCAAGAATCACACCGGAAAAATTTGGATCTTAGCTCCCAGTTTACAACCGGTCACAGTTCAGAAAGGTCAACGAGGAATTCACTCCAGCCGCATAATGCCGCGCTGCAGAGCCACCGTTACCGCCGCAGTGCGATCGGAAACGCCCAGCTTGCCAAAGACATGGATCAGGTGCGATTTGACCGTCGCTTGACTGATATGCAACCGGCTGGCGATGTCCTTGTTGCTGGCTCCTTCAGCCACCAGCTGCAGCACCTCCAGCTCTCGGCTGCTTAA
>JBFFIU010000412.1:0-3045 GCA_041556275.1 Anaerolineales bacterium
ACGACCTGGATGTCTTTATGAACTGAGAGCAATGTCTCTAATCCCTCTCGAAAGAGAACTTGATCATCCACCAGCAAGACGCGAATTGCCATTTCCTCTTCTCATTGCTTTGACTGTAACGGCTCCGCTGCATATGTCAGCGGCACGCTAGCCGTCAGACGGAATCCTTCCCCCGCACCAGTAGAGATCTCCATTCTGCCACCCAGCAACTGCATCCGTTCCCGGATACCCAGCAATCCAAATCCTCCGGTTGTCTCGGTGGCGCCTACACCATTATCTTTTACTTCCAGGAGCACCTGACTGGGCTGAAATTCTAACAGGACATCAACCCGGGAAGCGCGTGCGTGCCGGCGCACATTGGTCAACCCTTCCTGCGCTGCCCGGTAAAGAGCCAGGGCGACCTTGTTTTCCAAGGATTGCGGTTCACCAGAAACCTTGTATTCGGTCACGATGCCAGTGCTCTGAGCATCATTGACCAAAGATGCAATGGCTTCACTTAACGGGCGGTTGCTGACCGGGGATTCCCTCAAAGATGCCACAGACTCCCGGACCTGTGTCAATCCCTTTCGAGTAAATTCTTGGGCTTTGTTCAGCGCATCCAAGGCGCGACCGGGTTCGGATTCCATCACTACCCTGGCGGCCTCGATCTGTACATTCACGATCGTAAGGCTATGACCCAGGTTATCGTGAATCTCTCTCGCCAAGCGGTTTCTTTCCTGAGTCATAGCGAGTTCCTCAGCCTGAGTGGCATAGTCGGCGAGTTGAACGTTCGCCTGCTCTAGTTCCGCCATCAACTGTTCGGCGCGCTCCCGGGCCTGCTGCTCATTCAAGCGCATTTGGGCGAAAACGGCCACGAAGAAAACCGCAGCGCTGGCAATGACACCATCGAATAGCACGTTGATCCAGGCTCCTGTACGCAATCCCCTTGGCAGAATCACAACAGCGACCAGGGCAACATACACCAGCCACCGCTGCCTGGGCGCGAGCTTCTCTACGGCAAATGCTGCAAGCGGCACTCCAATGAAAATGCTACCACTCGTCCCCAGCATGAGCCCAATGCCAAAAACCAGGGAGCACTGCAAGGAAAAGAACAGCACATCCGCCCAACCAGCTGGGATATGATCGTAAATCAATCTATCGTTCAGTCCTAGCAGCAGGTAGATAACCCCAAAAGAGACCCCCAAGAAAAGATCAAGCGACGTCAGTGTTCTTCCATCCTGGCCGAAGATAGAGGCGAAGGTGACAATGTATCCGACAATGACCATGAACACAAGGAGCAGTCTGGCCTGTCTGTCTGAAGTGGGTGACTTTAGGCGTAATTTCACGCTGTTTTCATTCATTTGTGATGCCATGGGTTTTACTCTGTTCAGTCCACTCCTGGCAGAACGAGTTTGTGACCAGCGACGCCTTGTCAAAATTAGCGGGCTCAGAGACGACCAGGATCAATCCCATTGAGGTGATCCCCTTGAGAAGTTCGCCCAGGTGGAAACGCGGGACGAGGTTCGGGTGGGGAGAGCGTATACAGAATTTGATTGTGATGGGGGTATCAGCATCAAAGGTTCCTTTGTGTAAAAAAGCCTGGAAAACTCTGATGACAACAGTAATTAAAATAATCTTATCACATATCGTATTAAGTTTCGCCAGCGATAGAGCCGAGCTTCACGACTTTGAACGTTTTGGCCACAGTAGTTAATATATGGACTATGCTGAGGTGACCTCCATTCCAGGAAATAGAGGCACGCTGATGAAGTGAAGCGATTAGCATATAGGTTGAATAAATTGATTAGAGTAAAATTATGAAATCAGCACTAAATACCAGAAGAATTTCTTACCTGACCCCACCCAAAAGGGGTTGTACATTCCAAACGCTATAGAGAAGGTAGGTGAATTATATCTGACACAAATCAGTGTACTCCGCGAACTCTATGCAAAGCGAGAATAGTCGTGAGATCTATATACTCCACAGGTGACTTCATTCTGCAGCATTGACTCAAGAGGCAAAAGAATCATGAATAACATCATACAACTATATCCCTTGTCCAGCAAAGAGCGTCCCCTGATTGGTACCTATCTAGACCAGGAGCTCAGGAAATACAGCCAAATAAATGGTAAAGCATTTGTATATGCCAATTTCGTCACCAGTTTAGATGGTCGTATTTCCATCCCCCATCCCACCAGATCCGGGCAGATGGTGCCCAGCAATGTTGCAAACGCACGCGACTGGCGTCTCTATCAGGAGCTGGCCGCCCAGGCGGATCTGATCATCAGCAGCGGTCGCTACTTGCGTGATTGGGCTGACGGTCGGGCTCAGGAAATCCTGCGTGTGGATGATCCCGAATTTGCCGATTTGAAAGCATGGCGCCTTTCGCAAGGTCTGTCGCCCCAGCCAGATATGGCTATCATCAGCGGCAGTTTAAGCTTCCCGATGCCCGAGGTCTTGACGGCAGGTGGCCGGAAGGTGTGGGTATTCACCACAGCCAATCCTGATCCCAAGCGCGTCAAGGAAATTGAAGCTAAATCAGCAGGAGTCATCGTAGCCGGCGGGAATAGTGTAGAGGGAGGCCAGCTGGTGCAGCGTATGAGCGAACTGGGTTATCAGACCATCTATTCAGCTGCCGGGCCTAAAGTGCTGCATCTACTTCTGGTCGACGATGTCCTGGATCGGCTGTATCTCACCTACGCAAATCGTCTTCTGGGCGGTCAACCCTTTTCGAGCATCGTGGAAGGGGAATTACTGGCACCAACGGTCGATATGACTCTCAACACGATTTATTTGGATTCGTACGGGTTGGATGGAATCGGACAACTATTTGTCTCATATGATCGAGCTTGAAAAAAACGACTAGCTACCTGACAGTTTGAAATTGTCATTGGTTTACTCTAGCGTTCTTTGCTAGGCTAGGGAGCAAAGCGACCGACGCAATCTCCCTGATTTTATACATTTCAACACTTTGGAGGAGACTGCTTCAGGGTGCTTTGCACCCATCGCAGTGACACCCAGAGTAAAAGTGTCGGGTACCTAGAAAAACGATAGAGATCCGTGGC
>JBFFIU010000413.1:0-2989 GCA_041556275.1 Anaerolineales bacterium
AACAATTCATCAGGCGCGATATAACTGATAAGCGCGTCCTATCTGCCATGCGAAAAGTGCCGCGCCATTACTTTGTTCCTGAAGAGCACCGGCACATGTCCTATCATGATTGCCCGTTGCCTATAGGTGAGGGTCAGACGATTTCCCAGCCATATATTGTTGCTTTAATGACCCAGATGTTGAAGTTGGAGGGGCATGAGATTGTGCTGGAAATAGGGACCGGATCCGGGTATCAGGCTGCCATACTGTCCCTGATGGCGGAGGAAGTACACACGATAGAGCGTCACGAAATTCTTGCCAAAAGGGCACAAGTAGCCCTTAATAGTCTTGACATAAAAAACACCATTGTTCATGTCGGTGATGGAACTCGTGGTTGGCCTGAGAACGCTCCATACGATGCAATCGTCTCCACGGCCGCGGCTCCCAAAGTGCCACAACCATTGCTAGATCAGCTGGCTGATGGAGGTCGCCTGGTAATTCCAGTGGGAGGCCGGATTGGTCAATACCTGGAGCGGTGGTACCGCCGAGGGAATGATTTTAAAAGCGAACAGACCGTACCAGTGGCTTTTGTGCCATTATTGGGTGACTTTGGTTGGAAGGATGATACCTGGGATTGGTTGTGAATATGGGAAGATATTGTATCCGTTTCTGGGGTGGAGGGAATTGGTAGGAAGGCATAATCAGGGCAGCAGGTCTTCTGCTGCCCTGATTTCTTATACATAATTTGAACCAGCTGTCTATAATCGATTGATAGTGACGAAAACCATCGGTCGACGTTTCGTTTCATTGTAGAAGAATGTTTTCATCGTCTGTTCAATGTCGTCCTGCAGGTTGCCGTTACCCTGGTTAATGGTTTCAGAAATACGGTTGCGAGCTACAGCTAACAAATCTTCGGCGTCTCGTTTGTACACGAATCCGCGTGTGATGATCTCCGGTTCTTCCATTAACCGGCCGCTTCTTTTCTCCACGATCAAGCTGATGACAACAATGCCATCCCGGGCCAGGGCTTCTCTTTCTCGGACGACACTGGGACCCACATCGCCAACGCGGGCTCCATCCACGAACACGTAGCCACCAGGAATGCGGTTACCCAAGCTCATTTTCCCATTTTCAAATTCAACTACCTGACCGTTTTCAATCACAGCGATCTTGCCGCGTGAGAGACCTACTTCTTGAGCCAATGTGGCATGTTGCTTCAGGTGACGGAGCTCGCCGTGGATGGGGATGAAGTACTTCGGTTTCACCAGGTGCAGTAGTAGTTTCATCTCTTCTTGGCTGGCGTGGCCAGAAACATGAACCGGTGCAATCGGTTCGTAGATTACATTCGCCCCGCGTCTGAACAAGCGGTTAATCGTGCGATAGATACTTTCTTCATTGCCAGGAATGGGGTGGGATGAGAAGACGACCGTATCACCTGGGATGATATCGAAATGCCGATTGGTCCCCGTGGAAAGGCGTCCCAGGATTGACGACGGCTCCCCCTGTGTGCCCGTTGACATAAGTACGATTTTGGCGGGATTCATATTCAAAGCTTGCTCGATGTTGACCATCAAGTCTTCGGGGATCCTCAGATAACCAAGCTTGCGGGCCATTTTAGCGTTTTCGACCATGCTGGTACCAGCAAAAGCCAGTTTCCTGTTATGGCGCTGAGCTGCGTTCGCAACTTGCTGCATGCGCGAGATCAGGGAGGCAAAACTGGCGATGATGATGCGGCCTTCAGCTTCGCTGAAGACTTGATCGAATGCTGGATCGATCACTCGTTCTGATGGTGTCCATCCGGGTTTGTCTGCATTGGTCGAATCAGCTAATAAAGCCAATACCCCTCGTCCGGAAAACTCGCCTAACTTGGCGTAATCTGTAGGCCAGTTATCGACCGGTGTGTGGTCGAATTTATAATCGCCAGAATGAACGACTAGTCCCGCCGGTGTCGTGATTCCCAATCCGACTCCATCAGGGATAGAGTGACAAACATGGAAGAATTCGATGGTGAAAGGTCCGATTGTGATCTGATCGCCAGCCTCAACTGTATTGAGCTTCTTGCGATCAAGAAGACCACCGCGAGCGAGTTTGACTTCTAATAAACCTCGAGTCAGCTGGGTGGCATAAATCGGCGCATCGATCTCCTCCATGATATGGCGGATCGCACCGGTATGGTCTTCGTGCCCATGTGTAATGATGATGCCGCGTACCAAATGGCGCTTGTCCAGTAAATAATTGAAATCCGGGATAATGTAATCTATCCCCAACATGTCGTTTTCAGGAAACATGATGCCCGTGTCTACGATGATGATATTTTCTCCATATTCGTAGAGCATCATATTCTTCCCGACTTCCCCTAGTCCACCTAGGGGGATAATGCGAAGTTTTTTGTTACTCATATTTATTTTTTTACCTCTGAAACAACCGCCCCTCTCGGATATTTATCCTGAAAAAATGGGGGAGTTGTAAAAATTTTATTGTTTGATAACAGATCGATAATAATATTGAAAAAAACCCCAGGGTTTAAACCGACCGGGGCTTGCAATCTCTTTCCGATATCCTAGAGTCAATTGTTCTACAGGGAATGCGGCATTGAAAAGCAGGCCGGAATTCCGGCCGATTGTCGATCTTACCAACGAGGCTCATTTTAGCACGGGCGCTGGAGTTTGTCAAAGAAAAAAGCGAGGTAGACCAAGTCGATCATGGTCATACCTCGCCTCTAAAGTCGTGATCGTCGGTTTAGTAATCGGGCATTGGAGGTGCAGCGGGTGGTGGATTATCCTCCGGGATCTCGGTGATCAGTGCCTCGGTAGTCAGGATCATGGCAGCGATAGAGGCTGCATTTTCCAGTGCACCACGAGTCACTTTTGCCGGGTCAATCACACCATCCTTGACCATATCGACGTATTGTTCACTGATTATGTTGAAGCCAATATTGAGATTTTTCTTCGACTTCTGTGTTCGGCGAACCTCCTGCAGGATTACTGAGCCATCTTTACCAGCATTTTCA
>JBFFIU010000414.1:0-2941 GCA_041556275.1 Anaerolineales bacterium
ACTCGTCACCATCTGAAGGGACGAATCAGGGGAGGCGTTCAACATTTGCTCGAATCCCAGAAGAGAATATACTCCGGTTTGCAGCAACCCGATCGCCAATGCCACCAAAGCCAGCAGCTGTCCTGCCAAGGCCAGGTACGACCAGGGTGCCGGGATCACGTAAAGTTCCCGATCTGGTAATAAAGCCGTCAGGGCCAGGATCGGCAGCAAAGTCAAAATGGCAAATGCGTTATAAGCCAGCCGGTACCAGCGATCTACTCCCGGTCCTAGCCAACTACGCAGGCGCGACTTGAATCCAATCGTGGCCAGGGCTGAATGCACCACCCCATATACCAGTACAGCCAGCAGGATGATCCAGGGAGCTGTTTCCATCAAAACTTGCAATTAACTACCATACCCGGGTATCTCTTCAAACCGATCACCTATCCTGGCGACATAATAAGGGAACCAGGCCACCCCGAAAATATCCAACAAAATATCCTTCTTGAAGGGGGTCACCTCGATCTCAGTTATCTGGCTGGCGATCTCCTCCCAGCGCTCGTTGACCTCCTGCAAAGCCGCTTGTCTATCCCGCTCCAATTCTGCGATCTGCTTTTCATATTCTTCGATCGCCTGGATGGATTCCTTGACATCGGCCTCAGCCTTTTCGGTCATGCGCCGTTTTGACAGCGACCGGGACAGGCTTTTCCTCCGGCGGCCAAACAGACTTAAGACGGTCTCCGCGTGAGTGCCGTACTCCTCCATTTTGCGTTGGGAAAGCTCAGATCTATCCTCTTCCAGCTCGCGCTGCTCGCGTTTCAATCTTTGCACTATGGAGTCCATTTTCCTTTCGAATTTCTCGGAGACCTTGTCCAGTTCTTTATCCCGCCCCTCCTGCGCCGCATCTGCACACTCACCCCGAAAATCGGCCTGGGATACCTCCGGTCCAGCGTAGATGTCCAGCTCCTCGTTGGCGCGCACGGTCACCGAGCTGCTGTGGTAAACCCAATCCTGGAAGTCCTTCTTCATGGCAGACATGATTTTAGCTTCTGTGAAGGGCGCCTCCAGGGAACCAAAACGCGCCCGTGGGTCTGGTCTGCTCTCCAATGAATCGGGATCGATCATGTTGGTCAGCACTTCCTCCCAGCGTATGTTCCCGCGCCGGTCCGGACTCGCGGTCAACGCAGTAAGATTTTGCTCGTAATCCAAGTCGTATTTACGCTGCAGGTAGCGCACATTCGCCTGCGCCAATAACGCCGGCCGGTAGATCAATCCCGGGTTCTCAGCCTGTTCAGGCATTGAAATCCCGGCGACTCCAAAAGCTTCCGTAAACGACAGGTTGTTGGGCAGGAAGTACTCGATCACCCCGCCCGGCACGGCCGGTTGTGTTGAGGATCCAGGTAATTCTGTTTTCAAATCACTTTTGACCGCCGCGGCCGGCTCCTGTGAGGGGGGTTTGAAGGCCAGCTCCTGGACCGGCCCAGTCGGCATCGCTGTGGATGAAACTCCGGCTAGCTGGTTTACGGCTGGTATTTGGGCTCGCGTGAGTGGACCTGCCAGGTAGTTCATCGCCCAGCGAGTCTGGAACAGCTGCGGCTTTTTCTCATGCACGTTGTGCAGTAAAAAGACTCGCTTTCCCAAAGCAGAGATCATCTGGTCATAATCTTCTCGGTCAATACCTGGGCTGGCCCCTTGCAAACCATCCAGCAAGCGCTGTTTATCCTGGTCCGTCTGTAATCTGCCGACGAACCAGGTGCCGGCGTTGGAAAGCGCCTTATAGTCAAGGTCAACCGGGTTCTGTGTCACCAGCAGAAGCCCAACCCCAAAGGCGCGGGCTTGCTTGAGCAATCGTAGCATGGGTTCTTTCGAAGGTGGATTTTGGGTCGGCGGCATATAGCCGAAAATTTCATCGAAGTACACGATCGAACGCAAGCTCCTCGTTCCGCCTTGCGTCCGCATCCAGGCCTCCACGGCGGAAAAGAGCAATGTCACGAAGAACATTCGCTCAGCATCCGCCAGGTGGGCAATGTAGAAGATACTGTGGCGCGGTCTGCCATCCGGGGTATACATCAAACCTTGAATATCAAGCGGTTGCCCTTCCAGCCATACCTGGAATGCTGGCGAGGCGAGGATATTGTTGAGCAGCATGGCTAACTCGAAGCGCTCCTTCTCGGGGAAGAAAGTGTTCACATCGAACACGCCCAATTTGGAGAACGGTGGGTTTTGAGTTTGCAGGATCAGCTCACCCAGGTCAAGATTCTTCCCCTGGCTCCAGGCTTGTTCGAAGATATTTGACAGCAGAATATGCTCCCGCGAGCGAACCGGGTCAACATCCTGCATACCAACCAAACCCAATAGGGCGGTCACCGTTCCGGAGATCTTCTCACGCAGCATCTCCTCGTTCTCCTCCCATGGGATGTTTGGCGCCTCGAGCGAGGCCAGGATAGAGATGGGGACGCCAGCATCAGAACCGGGGCTGAATACGGTGAACTGAGCTGCATCTTTCAAGGTCTGCAGCCGTTCTGGCCCGATATCCCACTTGGCCAGTCCAGATCTCCACAATGAAGCCGTCTCTTCAGCTACCTGCTCAATGCTCTTATCCTCGCGTCGAGCCTGATCCACGTTTATCCAGGGCTGGAAATCCTGTGGGGCTAAATCCGGGAAGTTCAGAAGGAGGTTGGTGATATCTCCTTTGGGATCGATCATCAAGGCTGGCAAACCCTTCAAAGCCGCCTCTTCCATCAAATCGACGCACAAACCGGTTTTCCCCGATCCGGTCATGCCCACCACCACACCATGCGTGGTCAGATCATCAGGATCGTAAAACGATCTCTCTTGCGCCGTCTCACCTTTCTGCTGGTCGAAGATGCGACCGATGTAGAAACCCTCATTATCGTTCATAAGTTCACTCCTTGCTCCTGATATAGAATATCCCCAATTATGGCCCGCGGTAATAGACGCG
>JBFFIU010000415.1:0-2940 GCA_041556275.1 Anaerolineales bacterium
TGAATGATCGGGTTGCACTGGTTTATGGTCCGGTACCTTCTGCGAACAGATGGTCAGTTCGTACTCTTCACGGGCTTTACAGCGAGGGGCAAAACGGCAACCCTCGGGCAGGTCGATCAGATCGGGTACTGTCCCTTCGATGACATCCAGGCGTTCTTTTTGCTCAGCGAGAATCGGGATCGAATCAATCAGCCCCCGGGTGTATGGATGAAGAGGCTGCTCAAAAAGATTTACTACGCTAGCCCCTTCGACAATTTGTCCGGCATACATTACAGCTGCCCGGTCGGCGATTTCAGCAACCACACCGAGGTCATGGGTGATCAGGATCACCGCGGTTCCCATCTGGTTGCGCAGGTCGCGCACCAGGTCAAGTATTTGGGCCTGTATCGTTACGTCCAAGGCGGTGGTGGGTTCATCGGCGATGAGCAGTTTTGGTTTCAGGGCAAGCGCCATGGCGATCATCACCCGTTGCGCCTGGCCACCAGACATCTCATGAGGATATGCATGTGCTTTTTGTTCGGCATCTGGGATACCGACCACGTGCAGGAGTTCTACCGCGCGCTCCCAGGCTTCTTTTTTATCCATGTTGGTATGGATTTGGAACACTTCGGTGAGCTGATCGCCAATTGAAAATACAGGATTTAAACTGGACTGCGGCTGCTGAAAAATCATTGAGATTTGGTTGCCGCGAATGTCCTGGATTTCATTTTCCGACAACTTTAGCAGGTTCCGATTTTCAAAGATCACCTCACCGCTAACGATCCTTCCAGGGACACCAACAAGGCGCATGACGGAAAGAACTGTGACACTCTTGCCGCAACCCGATTCGCCGACCAATCCAAGGATCTCGCCTTGGTTAATGTGAAAATCAACGCCATCCACGGCCTTGACCACCCCATCCTCGGTGAAAAAATGGGTCTTGAGGCCGGACACCTCTAACAGGGGTTGATCATTGTTAGCTTTCAAACAATATCTCCCATCAGTACTTTGCGTATGGTCATTTTGGTCTTATAACCGATTAATCCGTTCAGAATATGCATTGTCAGGATCCATATCGGAAAAGAATTCTTTTATTCTTCCACTTTGCCGATTATCTTATATGGATCTAAGGCATCCCGCAAACCATCGCCGATATAGTTGATCGAGATGATGGTCAGGAAGATCATCATACCCGGAAAGATCGCCAACCAGGGAAATTCGATTAAGTGTCCCTGCGCAGCGTTAAGCAGGTTGCCCCAACTTGGCGTTGGCGGCATAATGCCAAACCCTAAGAATGAAAGGCCTGATTCTTCCATAATCGCATACCCAACTTCCAATGTGGCTTCAACAATGATGGGGCCAAAACCGTTGGGTAAGATTTCGCCCACCATGATGCGCGTATCGGTTGCACCCAAAGCTTGGGCAGCCGTGACATACTCCATCTCCCGAAAGGTAAGAAAAACTGCCCGCACCAACCGGGCAACAGTCGGCCAGGATAGGATCCCTATCACAACTGAGATGGTCATCACACTATTGCCCTCGACGAAAGGTAATTCGGTGCTGCGCAGGATGGCACTTAACAAGATCAAGATCAGCAGCGAAGGCAAGGAGAGTACAGCATCAATGATCCTCATAAGGATATTATCTATCCATCCCCCAAAGTAACCAGCGATAGCGCCAACCGGAACGCCAATCACCAGCGTGATCGACATCACCATAAATCCCACGAATAGTGAAACCCGCCCGCCATATAGGCAGCGGGTCAATAGGTCTCTGCCCAATCCATCGGTGCCAAAAGGGTGTGCGAGCGATGGCGGTTGAAACCTGTTCTTGATGTCCGATTCCAACGGATCGTATGGGGATAAAAACGCGAAAGTTACGCTCAAGATAATAACCAATAAAACCACAGAGCCAATCAAAGCACCTGGATGACGACGAAAACGTCGCCAGGCTAAAGCGGTCATCGTCTCTGGGCGGCGGATTTCCTTGCTTTTCTCCAAGCCGATACCGGTAATGCTTGCGGTGGGGTTGCTCACCCGGTTGGTTTCCTTCGACTATTCATAACGAACCCGGGGATCTAAAATTCCATAAGCAATGTCAGCCAATAAATTGCTGAGAATAACGATGGCCGCGCCAATTGTCAGAATCGCTAACAGTATTGGGTAATCGCGAGCATTTGCAGCATCAAAAAACAGCCGCCCCATGCCCGGCCATGAAAAGATGAGTTCAACATATAGTGCACCCGCAAAAATATATGGAAAATCTAGTGCAAACATGGTCACTAGCGGAATAAGTGCATTTTTTAAGCCATGTTTATAGAGTACCAATCTTTCAATTTGTCCCTTTGCCCGTGCCGTGCGGATGTAATCCTGGTTGATCACATCAAGCATGCTGGAGCGCAAGAAGCGGGAATACCAGGCCACCCAACTCACCATGCCCATTGTCACCGGTAAGATGAGGTGATGAATCCTGTCCCATATTGAAAATTCCTCCCCGATTGTATACATGCCACCAGGGGGGAACAGAGGTTCACCGGTAAAGGGGTTTTCCAATGTAGCGTAAAAAATTAGAATGAGGAGTAGTCCCAGCCAAAATTCGGGGATGGCCTGGCCCATAAACGAAAGTGTGGTAGCGGCGAGATCGAATTTAGAATATTGATTGACCGCCGAGATAATGCCTATAGGAATTGCTACAATACCGACAACAATCAGCGTGACGGTCATTAGATAAATCGTATTTGGTAATCGATCAGCAATTTGGTCTAGCACAGGCTCACGAGTTTTGTAGGAGAAGCCAAAATCACCACGTAAAACACCTTTGCGGGTGCCATAGCTGTCGGTTATCCCGTTGCCATCGGTATCGATTGGCATCCAGTCATTCCCGACCAACCAGACGATATATTGAATCGGCAAAGGTTTATCCAGGCCAAATGAGCGCCGGATGGCTTCTTTCTTCTCCTCA
>JBFFIU010000416.1:0-2919 GCA_041556275.1 Anaerolineales bacterium
GTGCATCACTGAGCGAAAGATGAACGGTCTTCTTCTTTCAAAGAAGAAGGTGCGCTGCCAGTAAAGACCGGCCTTACCACGGTGAGTCTGGTTGAGGACTTCGACCGGGACATTCTTTCCGTGGTAAGGCACGAGCGCCCCGACCAAAGTCGTGAAGGGAATTAAAAAGTAGGCATACATGGAATGCGAGACACTTTCCATGCTTCCCTTAAACTTAAGGCTTCGATCGGTGAAAGGTGACAAACCGTAATGCGCTTGGATGATAGGCGCTAACGCATCCCAATCCGTCTGCAAAGCTTGCTTGAATACTGACTCGGTTGGATTCATCGTGTCAACAGCCGGGTCGTCAAAAAAGAAAAGAGAAAGCACCTGTATGGGGCAGGAGTGGAGCGACATAGCCAGGTTGCCATAACACGGCAAGATAGATGACAGGGATAGAGTGATTTATTCATCCCTGCAGGAGATAAGTAAATATTCTGCATTGGTCAGCGTGGCAGGAAAACAAAACTACCAGCCTGGCGAATCAAGTTCTGTGCAATCTGACTGAATCAGGTGACAGAGTACCCCGCGACGGGTGATCGATCTTACACAGAAAACCAACTTTTTGTGAGTAATATGGCTACCTAGTTTATCCTTCTTGCAAGATGATCGAAACAGGAAAGTGGTCGCTGAAGCCATCCGGATTTACATTCTTGGCCGCGTTCCCTTTGGGCAATCCGAAGCGAATGGGTCCAAAAGCTACCTTGTGGTCGACCATCTCGGGGAATAATTCTATCCTGGCCGTGTCCTCGAGCACCCGGATCGGGCTAGCTTCAATTAAGAGCCCCTTGGAAGCAAGGATCTGATCAAATAAATTCCCGTTTCCGTCGTAATAGAGCGTGCCGTTAATGATCTTCGGGTCTCCTTTGTGGTCCTGGCCCTGCTGCTCCAGATACCGCCAGGCCAGGTTGTAAAATCTAACTGCGGTTTGGGCGCGCTCGACATCCCCCCGCTCCCGGGTTGCACGGGCATGAATCTGGAGAGACTCGTCAAACGGATCGTCGTTGAAGTCGCCCATAGCGATGATCGGGATATCGTTGCCTCTCTCCTCCCAAATGCGCTGGTGCCAGTAAGAGAGGGTCTCACCGGCGGTCATGCGGAAGCCACGGCTCTCATGAGTCCCCCCGCTGCGAGATGGCCAGTGGTTGCACATGGCGATCAAGTCGTTTCCAGCTGCTGTGGTAAACGTGACCTGGGTGATGTCGCGAGTCCCCGTGCGCCGCATCACGAAGTGAGAGAAGATTGTATTCGGGTCGAGGGTGTACTTCAAGCTGTCAAACACGAAGGCCGTGTCGATACCCCTTCGATCTTGAGCTGCATCGACGTGGGCGACATCATAATTTCGGTTTTGGAGCTGGGCATTCAAGCGCGCTGATAACTGCTGCAAGACGAAGGCATTCTCGACTTCACAGACTCCGAGGATGTCGGGGCCCTGAGCGTTGTTCATCTGGCGGATGATCGACGACAGCTGATCGATCTTGGTGTTGAAAAGCTCTTCTGTCCAGCCTTCCAATTCAGACGCCAACTGCTTAGCGATCCAGGGTTCTCGATCGACGAAATCCTCTGGGGCGAAAAGGTTTTCCAGATTCCAAAAAGCAACGAAATGATCGGGCATGGCTGTATCCTCCTTCAGTGATTAGGCCTGGCTATCTCATTGCGCATATTGGGGTTTATCGAATCCTGCCAGGTTGAATGGTATTGATAAAGAACTACATCATGGGGTTGATCAGCAAAATAGAATCTCTACTGAAGACATTATACAATTGAATAGCATCACCTGGTACATTAGTGCTCAGTCTCATAATTGGTTGTATAAATATTCTAGATGGAGATTGCCACAACTCGGGAAAAACACCCGAGTTTCGCAATGACATTAATCATAGTTTCTTGTGAGACAGATCAATTAAATAAAAGATTACCTCCTTAGGAACAATACTCCTCAAAGTGCTAATCACCCTCATGGTGATATTTGATAAAATGAGTATTGAAGATCGAGGTTCGGTCGTGAAGTGTGCCGGAAGCAAGTGCAGGGAAGCGTATCATGGCTAATGAAAAACTTGATCAACAAGAACAGGGAAAGTGGTCTGATCGTGAAATTTTTGAACTGGAGCAGGATCGTTTTGGTGCCCAGGATTATGCGGAAGTGCTGGCGAAGCGCGCCACGACCGCAGACACACCCCTGACGATCGGGATCTATGGGCGCTGGGGGAGCGGCAAGACCAGTTTGATGCGCCTGGCAGAAGAATCGCTCGGAAAGCGCAAAAAACCGCTGGAAAGCATCTGGATCAACGTCTGGCAGCTCAGCAGCCGGGAGGAATTGTGGAACGCTTTCCTGCAGGCATTATTCACCCAGGTGCACGGGAAGCTGCGTTGGTACCGCCGCTGGGCATTCGACTGGAGCCTGTTCCGCGAGCGCGTTAAATGGGGTGCACTTCTGCGCACCTTGCTAGTCAATAGCTACCGGGTCGTGATCGCGGTGACCCCGTTTCTGCTCGCTATTCTGTGGCCTGAAAGCAAAGAACAGGAAAGAAGTGGTCTGCTGGCATCCGCGCTCGACCCGTACACAGGTGGGTTAGCCAGCCTGATCTTAGGCTTGTGGCTGGTGGTGGCGCCAGCGGTGCAGGCGGTAAAAGATAAGGTCAGCATCGACTTCGAGGTGATCTTGAAGGACAACCCGTACGAGATCCAGGTTTCAGAATTGCAGCGATTGCAGGAACAATTCGAGCGGCTGGTCGAGAAGTTGGTAGGAGAGGATGGTCGCTTGGTGATCTTCATCGATGATCTGGATCGCTGTACACCGGACAAAGTGCCCGAAGTGCTGGAAGCGATCAAGCTGTTCACCAATACGCCGCGCTGCGTTTACCTGATTGGGCTGGATCA
>JBFFIU010000417.1:0-2914 GCA_041556275.1 Anaerolineales bacterium
GTTTCGCTCAACAGTAACCACAATCGACATGGTCACTGAAAAACGATCCGGATAAGTTCGCCGGCGCGGTTGAAGAGCTAAGCATAGAACTTGTGCACAAAAATTCAAAAGCGGATTATCTGGAATTGGTAGAGCAGGTGGGGGTCGAATCCACACGGTGTTCCCACCGAAGATTTTGGTCTGCTGATGCGATGTCCATCATAAAAGATGATTGCACTGGGTTTGTTTAGGTAGTTCTGGCTATATTTAATTAATTAGATTTATCGAAAAGACAGAGTTTTTGCGGATGTCATTTACAGTTGGTAGTACAGGATGCGGTGAGCCCGCTGCACCATCTTGAAGGCTCCAGCCAGTTTGTAAGCAACGCGATACCCAAAGCTAATTTGGGCCAGATCGGGATCGTCATTGAAATGCCACTCCTCAAGGAGTTTGATGCCGGCTGCCCAGGACTCCATTTCATGCGGATCGTCAATGCCCCACCCAATTGTCGCACCTGTGTTCTTAAGAGAGGGATGGCTGGTGGCCGAGCGCGCCGTCAGCCGGCTGAAGACGTCTGCGATCAGCCGGCAGCCCGGGAAGGTCTCGTGCAGCCGGAGCACAAGTCGCCGAACATCAGCCTCGCCCAGGTACATCAGTAATCCTTCCGCTATAACCAGGACTGGTTTGCCGTCGGATGTGACTTCGTCCATCCATTCCAGATCTGTCACGGAGGAAGCGATCATGTGGTAGCGATCACTCTCGCTAAAGAACTGGTGGCGGAGTTCAACCACAGGCGGCATATCCAGGTCATACCAATTGACCCGGCTGTCGTCCACGCGCAGGAAGCGGCTATCCAGACCGCAGCCAAGTTGCAGCACTGTTCCGCCAGGGTGATCATTCATGAAATCTTGCGTGACCATGTCCATTTTCTTTGCTCTCTGGCACACCAGGATGACGGTCTTGTAGGGTACCCGCAGCTGGTCAAAATCGTAATCTACCTGGTTGAGGATATCTTGAGCCTGCGGGTCAAAGAACAGCGGGTTATCCGGTTGTGCTTTAGCGTAGAGTGTGATCAGTAAGGTCTCCTGCTCGGGGGTCAGCGTCACCTTGACTCTTGTGCTCATCGTTTTTCTTTCCTATGATAAATAGAGACGGATGGCTTTCCGTGGCCCAGTCGCCAATTCGCAAGAATCCCTAGGGTGGGAGAAATCCAAGTATTTCTTTCCATTACTTTGCTTCCATATGCGCATCTTACTTCATATCTATCGCAACCAAGGCGAGGACGCCAAACGGGTAGATAAAGGAAATTCTTGGAGCGAATTCTTGCCATGATTCATTATACATTCAAATATATATAGCCTTAAAAAGTGGGGTAAATAGTGTGAAGAATTTTGTGATCCTATGCTTACCTTATTTGATTTGCTACCAAAACCGATCCATAGGATAAATTAGGATATTAGCTTCAAAGTGGTGCTCTCGCTAAATTCGTATATATATGGACATATCTGGAAAACAGGGGGAGCCGAGGTTGTAAACCGAGGCGATCCCCTGATTTCCAGTCTCTTCCCCTCCCCCAATTTTGGGGGAGGGGACTGAGGGGTGGGGAGTTGATATCTCGATTATTTATCGAGAAAACCACTAAGGCAGCAGCAGAGAGCAAAAATAGAGATTTTTTCCTGAACAAATCATTACATAACTATGGGAAGCTGAATTACTTTTAAACCAGAGCATGATCATCATTGAACTTGCCTGTCAATTGGGAATCAGCGAGCAAACCTACTATCACTGGAATGAGGAATATGGGGTATTGGATACCACCCTCCGCATCTGCATTCGCCATTCCAAACATCGCTTTAGCTAAGTAATCACCAGGGACAATCGAGAAAATTTACTGTCCGTTACAGGATTACACAAGCATTCGACAAACGCCATATTTCGGTTAAATAGCCCTTATCAAAGTAGAATTTCCTTATTAGCCTGGTCAGCTTCCTGAAATATTTTGTTGACTTCGCTTTTGATCTCGGGCGTTGCGCTTGGGGAATACGGGATAAACTTGACCAAGTCGCGAGCTTCCTGCAACAAAGCTTTAACCTGGGCTATGTATGAAAAATCGTGCTTCCCACCCTCGGCCGGGACGGGTAGATCGCGAGCTTCCTGAATTAGAGCTTGAGCGCGGATAATTCTCTCAGAAGCTGGTATTAAGCGAGACATATGTACTCCTTTGTAAAGAAACCGGCGAACTGAAAACCAGGGTAATTCTAGCTGTCGTAAGAACAATTGTAACCTGACTCTTCGACTAGCTATGCCCAAGCTGTTTTCTACGAATGCAATTTAAATCAATAACTGGAAAACCCTGCGAATGTCGCCTTAGACACGTTTAGGAAGGATTAAGAGAAGGCTGGTTTTATCAAGTGGAAAGATCCCCCAACAGTAAAGAATTGATAAGCACTGGCTAATGTTCGAATTTTATTAGCGAAATGAGAAAACTAATTCTCAATTTTCTTCTCGATTTGTTTGCGCAAACTCATCACCAAAGGATAACGTAGGACCGAAAGTGAACCTACAAGAGGTCTTACAATTTGATATCTTGTACCCGCCAAATTGGTAATCCTGTCGAATACCGCCTGAATAGAAGAGGAGCGGAGGGCAAGCTTAAATGGCTCCTGCATCTTGTAAACATACAAACTGCAATCTATTCACTGCTCCGTCACTGCGGAGGTGGTATTAATGTCGGCTTGGCGTAGGGTATTGCTTTTTACTTGATTGAATTTGCAATGTGAAACTGATATAATGTGAATACATTCACAAGATCATAACTTTTGTAACCATTGCTGGTGCGAGTCCGGCGATTACCATAACCTGCCAGGCATTTCCCCTTTCATTGAGATCCGCTGACGATATGTCAGTGGTGTTTTTGTATCTGGGAAGGTCTAAA
>JBFFIU010000418.1:0-2898 GCA_041556275.1 Anaerolineales bacterium
CAGGATGGCGACGAAATCAAAATATTTTCATCGATCAGCGGTGGCTAGTTTGTTTCACCGCTCACAAGACCATACATGAGGAGAGAGCATAATGTCACACGGCTATAATGGGAAGATCTTGCATGTAGACCTCACCAGTCGCCAACTAAGCGTCGAAGAACCGGAGGAGGCTTTCTATCGCAAATACATGGGCGGCAGCGCGTTGGCAATGTACTATCTGCTCAGGGACATGCCTCCTGGTGTCGATCCTCTTGGACCGGATAACATGTTGGTGCTGGCGCTCAGTGTGCTCACCGGGACAGCCATCTCCGGGCAGAGCCGGATGACTGCAGCTGCCAAATCACCGTTAACAGGTGCCATTGGTGACTCGCAGAGCGGAGGATTTTTTCCTGCTGAACTCAAATTTGCAGGATTCGACGCAATCGTGATCAAGGGCAAAGCGGATAAACCGGTCTACCTTTGGATCAACGAGGGCGAATACGAGTTGCGCGACGCTTCCCATCTGTGGGGGAAGATCACTGGTGAAGCGGAGTCGGCTATTAAAGGTGAGCTTGGGGATGATAAGATCGAAGTTCTCCAGATTGGCCCTGCAGGAGAAAACGCAGTACGCTTCGCCGGCATCTTCAGCATGTCCAACCGCGCTAATGGGCGTACGGGAATGGGTGCCGTGATGGGTTCCAAGAATCTGAAAGCGGTTGCTGTGCGCGGTAAAAAACGCCCGAGTGTGGCCGATAAAACTGGGCTCAACAAACTTGCTAAATGGGGTGTGGCCAATCTTGAAGACTCTGATATCGCAGGGTTGGCGAAGTACGGCACAGCTGAGACTACTGGCTCGAACCAAACATCTGGTACGCTACCTAGTTACAATTACAACAGTGGGGTTTTCGATGGGTGGGAGGCTATTGACGGCACGACAATGTATGATACTGTCCTCAGAGGCGCAGATCAGGGAAAGCAGGACCGATTAGGGCGTGATACATGCTATGCCTGCACCGTGCGCTGCAAGCGCGTGGTGGAGATTACCGAGGGGCCTTATCAGGTTGACCCACATTACGGCGGGCCGGAATACGAGACAACCTCAACTTTTGGTAACTATTGTGCCATCGATGATTTACCAGCTATTAGTAAAGCCAATGAGATATGCAACAAATACGGCATGGATTCAATCTCATGCGGGGCGACAATAAGCTGGGCATATGAAGCCTTCAACGAGGGGAAACTAACTCTGGAGGACACAGACGGGCTCGATCTAACCTGGGGAAATGCCGAGTCGATGGTATCTCTGACGGAGAAAATCGCCAAGCGTGAGGGTTTCGGAGATATCCTAGCCGAGGGATCAGAGCGCGCGGCAAAAAAGATTGGTCGCGGCACCGAAGAATACCTGATCACAGTCAAAGGCCAGGAAGCTCCAGCCCACATGCCGCGCGTCAAGCGTTCTCTGGCGATCATCTACGCCACGAATCCCTTCGGTGCAGACCACCAATCCCACGAGCATGATCCCGCCATCGAAGGAGATTTTGAGTTCTACGCCGAACGCCTGGCCGTGTTAGGTTTCAACGAGGAACAGGAGACACGATCGTTGAGCGATGAGAAGATCCGTTTCGCGATGGCCTCCCAACACATGTACAGCGCCATGGACAGCCTGAACCTGTGCCAGTTTGTATTTGGTCCAGCATGGCAGCTTTTTGGTCCAGAAGACATGGTTGAAATGGTGCGAGCCGTCACCGGTTGGCAGAACGTCAACTTTGCTGAGTTGCAGAGAGTGGGAGAGCGGCGTCTCAACATGATGCGGGCTTTCAACGCCCGTGAGGGGTTTGATCGTGGGAATGATGTCCTGCCAGGTAAACTCTTTAAACCTTTAAAAGGCGGCGTGAGTGATGGCTGGGTACTCGACCGCGATGAGATTAAATCCGCGACGGATAAGTATTTCGAGTTTTGTGGTTGGGATGTAAAAACAGGCAATCCTACCCGAACCAAGCTGGATGAATTGGATTTGGGGTGGGTAGCAGACAAGTTAGGCATTTAGGCAAGAAGTATTCCCCAAACATCATGGGGTTGTCCCAAAAGTCCGAAAATTACTTTTTAGACAGCCCAATATGGCAGAAGATGGCATCTTAAAAGCACTTTGTGGAGATGCGTTGTCATTTTGACCAAAAAAAGTACCCCCAGTGGGAGAAAAAAATGAGGCTGTCTACTTTTGGGACAGCCTCATTATATATTGACAGATTATATTTCTTGTCTGGGCACCACGTCAGCAACGCACTCTTTTCAATTGGGGATCATACATAGGTCGCAGCGATACTTTGGCGGGATAGCGCACGCCCGCGATATCAATCTCGTATGTTCCGCTGTTGACGAAATCAGCAGAGACGATTCCCCCTTCATTCTCAACCGGACCGACCCCCACCGATGCTCCCAAGGTATGGCCATACCCACCTGCCATTATATATCCAACGGGTACCCCATTCCGGTAAATGATTTCACCATAATACAGCAACGGTTCGGGGTCTTCGAGCAGGAATTGCGGCATACGATAGCGATAACCGCTTTCTTTCAGGCGCAGTAGCGCATCCCGGCCAATAAATCCGCCAGGTTTATCGAATTTCACAAAGTAGCCCAAACCGACCTCCAGTGGGGTATCGGTATTGTCGATATCGCCACCATAATCACGATAAGCCTTCTCTAAGCGCAGCGTGTTCAACGCTTGTAGTCCAAAATTTTTCAACCCATAATCGGTACCTGCTTCTAGGAGAGTATCGAAGACGTGCAGAGAAAACTCCGTGGGTATATACAGTTCCCAGCCCAATTCGCCAACATACGTAATGCGGAAAGCCTTCACTAAAGCATATCCAATATCAATCTCCTGCATGGTGAGAAATGGGAATGCTTCATTGGACA
>JBFFIU010000419.1:0-2886 GCA_041556275.1 Anaerolineales bacterium
CTGGTACCAGCCAACTTCTGCGTCTTCGCTATGAAGGGGATTCGTATTGCCAGAATCGCCAGTCTCTGTTTGGAGCCCACCCACACAGCTGCTCAAGATCAGCAGGCAAATCAATCCAGTTACGAGGCTTTTGAGCGCCATACTAGGTCTGGTGCCAACAATCAATTAGTCAATTCAGGCAAATTGAATAAAGCTAATCTTAGTTCGCCTTAAGACCCGAAGGGTTTTTAATCAGGAGATAGAAAGTCTCGAGCCTAACCATTCAGATCCTTCTAGTTCAACCAACATATCAAACAAACCCTTCGGGTCTGCCTTTTGATTAAACTAATCCTATTCCGAACCAACGCTAAGGTAACACCCACAAAACCGGCGTATCCAGCTCTACAGTTACGCCAATCGACTTGATATCATCTTTACGCCCTGCCTCGACCGTCAGGATGATAAATTCGATCACGGATGTGAGGTCTCGTGGAGAGAGTATCACCGCTTCGAAGTCAGCTGCTGGTCCATCCTGGAGCTCGGGCGGATTTGAAAACATGGATGTTGAGAGTTCAAGCAGTTCATCCAGGGAGGTGTTAAAGGCTGGGATGAAAAACCTCTGCTTCTCTTCCCATAAGCGGTCAGAATGATCTTCACTTTGATCGAACCAACCATATTTTGCCTCTCTGTCTAGATTTACCTTTCCTTCGACAACCCAATACGGCTTTCCTATCATATTGGGGCCAAGATCGCTTGTGTAGTGAACTTCCAGATTTTGAAGTCCCTCCCTTTCATCCAACAGCAATCCCTGACTGCACTGTGTGCAAACCCAGGCCACCTCATCATTCTCCGCGGGGACCGGTGTTTCACAGCGGGTACAGCGTAATGGAATCAGCTCAATCTTAGCCGTCAAGGCCTCACCTCAACCCTCGCCAGATCCGCTCGGCCATTCTAAACCACGATCTGCGCTGTGATGGTCTGCGCTGGCGGTATTCATAAATTTCACCATGACGGAAGCGTCGATACGATCGAAGCATAAAACGTATACCGATCCCCATCAGTCCCAGACCCAGGACGATAAGCATTAAGGAGTTATCATCTCCTCCTTGAATCCCAAACCAAAACGCAAGAGCGGAGACATCCACCATCAAGAAAGCGCCTAAAGCCATTCCGCCTACCAGGACAGCTGCGCGGTAGATCGTGTCTCCCGGGGCTTTTCCATACAGCACCTTGCCGTCGGTTCCATCGACAACGACCTGGTATGTGCGCTCGCGGAACCGGTAGCGCATCAACCATAATGGGAAATAAACCACCCCCATCCGGCGATGAAGGGTGCGCACGAAAACCTGGCTGACACGATCCAGATCTGCCAGGTCATGTATCTGCTGCTCAAAGTGTTTTTCGCTCTCTGCCCGGGCCTCGCTCCAGGAACCCATGGGTTCAAAGACCATCCCGGTATCATGCAGTACCTCCGGATCGAAGGGATCGAGTTCATGCAGATCCACGTCCACAAATTCGACCCCGAACTCCGCCACGTCTGCCGCCGCGCTGTTCCAGCTCATTTCTTCGGATGTCCTCACTTCGCGCGGCTCAAAACGTGCGTCATCGCCGCTGCCGACCTTCTTCTCCCCGAACACCCAACCAAAAACGCGGCTCCATATTGCCCAAAATGGGAGATATGTCACAAAGGCTTCCGTGATGAGGGCATTTTTTGCTGCCCGCCTGGCGATGGCACGGTTCCCTTGGAGAAATTTCCTGACAGCCGTTTCTGCCGTTTGACGATCCACTCGCATTGGAACCTGGTATCTCAACAATCCGCGCTCACCGCGCACCAGTGAGCGCATGTCGCAGTAGGGGCACTTAACCACGGTCTGCCCTTCTGGGATCGGCACCATCCCGCCGCAGTTCGCACATCCAAGTCCATGCAAGGCGTCTTTGTCGCTCATATCTTTGCCGCCACCCACATCCCTAGTGCGAACAGCAGTGGAGCCGCCAGCACCCCCAAACCAGAACAGGCAAGTAATCCGAGACCCAACCCTTCTACGCCATTAATCAATGCGCCAATAACAGGGAAGGTTGCCAGGCATAAAAATGTCAGCGCCGCCAAAGAGCCAGCCAGCACGTAAGGGGCTTCAGCCTTGGCTGGGAATATATTGGCAAAGACCTCTCCCGTTGCTCCTTCCACGATGGCTGTAAATTGCTCCCCCTGGTATGTATACTTAAAGAAATACAATGGGATGTGAACCAGGGCCCGTTCAGAGATCTCTTCTCCCGATACACCCCGTCCTTCCAACCATCCCATGGCTGTATCGAGTGGTACAGTTGGAGATTGGGATTGTGCCTCCAATGTGTCATCATATTTTCGTAAATCACCGACCGGCAGCTCAATCTGTCTGATCTCAGTCACCGAAGTTGCCGCAGCAGGATAGAGCCAGTTTTTTTCCTTTTTTTCACCCGCCTTGTATTTCAGGAACCACATCGGAAAGTAGGCGAAGGATTGTTCGATCACCTTAGATTTCTTATCCAGGTCTTTGACAGTGCTGTTTCCAGCCATCCATCGCGCCAGGGAACCGCGCGCTTTTGCTTCATCCAGCGTCGATGCCAGGTACCAATGGAAAACCACTCTGGATTTATCCAGGTAGACCGTCGATGTGCAATAAGGACAGGTTACAAAAATCTGCCCCTCATCCGGATGTAATTCTCCCCCACATTGAGAGCAATGAATCTCACCTGTCGGATAATTATCTCCCATAAATCAATTATAGCAATCAGGGAATAAAAAGGCTATAATAAATCTCGTTTTCCTCCGGTCAACGAATAAATCTCAATCATGCACGTTTTCTATCTGGATGGCAGTTAGATGCTCGAATGCAGACGAGCAATCTTGACATAATTCATTAAGGAGCA
>JBFFIU010000420.1:0-2870 GCA_041556275.1 Anaerolineales bacterium
AGGAGTGGGCAGCGCGCCTGATAATCTCAGCAGGTGCTGATGGGGGGCGTTTTCTTGAACGATGATCTGTGATTCATTAACGAATGCCTCTCCGCGGATAAGACTTTCGTCGTCGATCTTGGGTTCCCAGGGCGCCGGGGATGCGGTGGGACTTGATTTCATGGTTTCGTCATCAGGCATGATTCCAGCACTACACGCAGCTATAAGAATACATGCAAGTCCGAGAACAATCCTGGTGTACCTAGGCATTTTCTCCTCCAGAGTCAAGGATTCGTTCAAAGAATTAGCGTTGGAGAAGACTGATCTTGTTCCGCGATTATCCTTTGATCACTGCCACTGGGCGCAAACGAGCGACTTTGCTAGCGATACCAGCTCCAGCTACAGTTTCAACAACAGCATCGACATCTTTATAAGCCTGCGGGGCTTCCTCTGCCAGGCCAGCCATTGAGCCAGCGCGGATATGGATTCCTTGAGCTTGTAATTCTTTGCGCAGATCTTCACCCCATATTGATTTCTTGGCAGCTCTGCGACTCATCGTCCTTCCGGCACCATGACAGGTAGAACCAAAAGAACGCTGCATGCTTCCTGGCGTACCTACAAGTACCCAGGAGGCGGTGCCCATACTTCCCGGTACTAGGACCGGTTGTCCAATTGCTCTGTATTCTGGCGGCAAACCCTGAAATCCAGGTCCGAAGGCGCGGGTTGCCCCCTTGCGATGGACACATACTTCGATTGACTTCCCATCTATTTGATGGGTCTCGATTTTACCCATGTTGTGAGCGATATCGTAAACCTGATGGAGATGCCAATTGGATACCTTTCCTGGCAAGATATCTTCGAAGGCTTTGCGAGCGAAATGGGCTAACACCTGGCGGTTCGTGAAAGCATAATTAGCAGCACAGCGCATCGCGCCGAGATATGCCTGCCCTTCTGGGGTGTTAAGCGGGGCGCATACAAGTTCACGGTCTGGTAAATGGATATTATAGCGTCGCACAGCCGATTGGAACTCTTTGACATAGTCTGAGCAAATCTGATGACCAAATCCACGCGAGCCACAATGGATCATGACCACCAGATTGCCTTCTAACAGGCCCATGACATTCGCCGCCTCAGTGTGGATGACCTTATCGACAACATCGATTTCAATGAAATGGTTTCCTGCGCCTAGGGTGCCCAACTGTGGACGGCCGCGGTCCTTCGCACGTTTGCTGATTTTTGTTGGATCGGCACCTTGGAGACAACCATTTTCCTCCGTCCGGCTTAAATCCGCTTCAGAGGCATAACCATTTCTTAAAGCCCAACGACTGCCCTCTCGACAAACTCTATCAAGCTCTGCGCTTTTCAACCTGAGATGGCCTTTCTTACCTACCCCACTCGGACAAAATCGATCAAGCGCGGTAGCCAGATCAGAAAGATGGGGTTTTGCAGCTTCAAATTCAATTTGAGAGGCGAGAAGTCGAACACCGCAATTGATATCGTAGCCAATTGCACCTGGCGAGATCACCCCATCAGGAAGGCGGGTGGCAGCTACACCACCGATCGGGAATCCGTAGCCCTGGTGAACATCCGGCATCACTACCACCTGACCAACCAGACCAGGTAATGTAGCTGCATTGACTGCTTGTTCGAGTGATTTATCGCCCTTGATCTCTTCGAGCAACTGGCGAGTTGCAAAAATCCTCACCGGTACACGCATATCGGATCGATATGCCTGTGGGATTTCCCACTCGTAATTGTTGATTTGTTTTAAATCCTGAAGTCTGATCATCAGCTCACCTCCATTATGCGAGTTGGAGGATCATGTTTCTCAATTCATTAAACATCGAAGACAATATTCGCTTCCAAGCCACGGTTGGTTGTGCGAATGGTTAGATTGTGGTAAGTGACTGCTTTAACCTCCTTAGTGATAGATGCAAGTGGAGCACCAGTGAGCTCAGCGATGAGCCGATCTCCCTCCAGATTAAGTTCAAATTCGTCAAAAGCGATCCCTTCTGTATCAATCAGGTAAACGAGCTCGGTCAGGAAATCGATCAGCAACATCTCTGGATCACGATAGGATAATTCGATCCGGCGGTTAAGGCGCGGATACGAGTTTAACTTTACACCTGCTAAGTGGTACATGCCAGAGGCTGCCTGTTTCAACAGGGTGCTTAAATCCGGTGCCCAGACCTGCAATTCCCAATCAGCAGTATGTGGAACTTCTCGATAACCAGAAAGAAGCGGAGAGGTCATAATTCCAGTATACCATTGGGGATTATCAAATATTTACCTCATAAAAGAAATCACCTCTAAATTTGATCAGATTCTTGCTCCTATACCACACTTGCATGAAGATCCGCTTCCTTCTATAATAAAGCCCTGATCATGGGAATATTAAGTGAGAAGCTGGCAATACTCGAACATCGACTGCAGACCCTAATTGAGGAGGGCACGGCGCGCATCCTCCCAATTGATGGTCCACAGGTAGATATCGGTGAGAAATTAATAAATGCGATGCAGTCCAGTGTCCAGAAGGATATGAATGGGGATATGATCGCGCCAGATTTATTCATCCTGATCGTTCACCCAGATTTGGCCCAGGTATTCGATGAGAATCCATCGATTATGGACGAGATGAGCGAACTTGTTCAACAATCCGGTACTGACTCTAATCTTTGCTTCAGAAAGCGACCCAGGATCAAGATCAGATCAGATAGTTCCCTTGATTCTGGCACCATAAGAGTAATATCTTATTCCAGCCAACTAGAGGTCAATGAGACAGAAGGGATCAATTTAGATAATGATGGAGAAAACCAAGTACCCAATAATGCATTTTTAATAATTGACGGTGTAAAAATCTTGCCTTTAACCCATCCTGTCGTCAATATCGG
>JBFFIU010000421.1:0-2863 GCA_041556275.1 Anaerolineales bacterium
ATGAATTCGCAGGCGGCATTCCAGGTCAGCCGGTGCCAAACTGCCGGTCGCCGGCATCCCCCAGACCGGGCATGATAAAGCCGTTATCATTAAGCGTTTCATCGATGACTGCCAGATGGATTGGCACCTCTGGGTGGTGATCATGAATATTCATAATACCCTGTGGGGCTGCCAGGATGCCGACGAACTTGATCTTGGCCACTCCCCAACGTTTGAGAATATCAATCGTGGCCACAGCCGATCCGCCCGTGGCCAGCATCGGATCGAGTATCAGGCAAACCGAAACGGTCGGTAAAATGGGTAATTTGTTGTAATACTCGACCGGTTTTAGGGTTTCTTCGTCACGGTAAAGTCCAATATGCCATACCTCGGCACTGGGCATTAATTCCCAGACCCCCTCGACCATCCCTAAACCGGCTCTCAGGATAGGTACCAGGCCAATGTTTTCTTGCAGCTCCACCCCGGGCGCGCTGCCGAGCGGTGTCTGGACTGTGTTGGGTTTGGTGGTCAGATCAGCTGTGGCTTCGTAAGTCATTAGTGCAGCGATCTCACGCACCAGCTCGCGGAATTTTCTGGGATCGGTGTCTACCCGGCGCAAAATTGACAGTTTATGCGCCACTAATGGGTGGGGGGAAGGAAATACATTTTTCATCATAGCCCTCTGATTCTGAATTTACTTGTTGATCTGGAGAGTATTATAGTCGCTTATTTCAATGCTGAGGTTTGTGTGTCAAAAATCTCCAATATCCCTCTGCTCGGTAGCCATCCTGACATCATTTCACCACCGGTTCTTGAAGGATCTTGCCTCCAAAAATCCGGGTTATAATCAGCGGAATGAGCACCCCGGAAAATCGATTGGTTAATCCAGAGTCAAAACCAGAGGACCGCATAGACCAGGCGCTGCGCCCGCGTAAATTGGTGGAATTTATCGGTCAGGAAAGGATAAAAGAGAACTTGGCGATTTTGATCGCCGCAGCCCAGCAGCGAGGCGAACCGGTTGACCATATTCTCTTCTACGGGCCACCTGGATTGGGAAAAACAACCCTGGCTCATATCGTAGCCAACGAGATGGGCGTCAATATCAAAGTCAGTGCCGGCCCAGCTATCGAGCGCCCCGGCGATTTGGCTGCCATCCTGACCAACTTGCGGGCCGGAGACATCATGTTCATTGATGAGGTCCACCGCTTGGGGCGCACGGTGGAGGAGGTGTTGTATCCAGCCATGGAAGATTTCGCGCTGGATATTGTCATCGGGAAAGGACCCTCGGCGCGATCGATTCGTCTCAAGCTGCCTCACTTCACCGTGATTGGCGCGACGACCCGTTTAGCGTTGGTGACCGCGCCTTTGCGAGCACGTTTTGGTGCTGTCTACCGCCTGGATTATTATGAACTTCCCGCCATGCAGACTATCGTCGAACGGGCTGCTGGGGTGTTTGCAGTAGAGATCGAGCAGGGCGGAGTAGATGAGATCGCCCGCCGGGGAAGAGGCACACCTCGTGTGGCACTCCGTCTTCTTCGCCGGGTGCGTGATTTCGCCCAGGTGCGCGGAGATGGTATCATCACCCGCTCCATCGCTGAGCAGGCCTTAACATTGCTTAACGTTGATGACCTGGGGTTGGACGAGATGGATCGTAAAGTTCTGGTGACGGTAATCGAGAAATACAACGGTGGACCGGTTGGATTGAACACCATTGCAGCCTCGATCAGCGAAGAAGCGGATACCATTATGGATGTGGTTGAACCCTATCTTCTCCAGCTGGGTTTCCTGGAGAGATCTTCTCAGGGGCGTATTGCGACCCAGCTGGCATATCAGCATCTGAACGTTCCTTTCCCGGTTGAAGACCAGCCCAAGCTGCTTTAAGCACAAACGATTTTAGCATTATCCATGTCGCTTGAACCGATTGCCCGCTTCATCATGATCGCCGGCGTTGTGCTATTTCTGGTTGGTGGATTGATATATTTGCTCTCCCGCCTCGGCATAAACCTCTTTCAGCTCCCTGGTGATATCCGCTTTGAATCTGGAAACCTGACCTGTATGGTGCCGCTGGTCTCCTCTATCCTGCTTTCTATCCTGCTAACCGTGATCTTGAACCTGATCATCCGCTACCTCAATCGTTGATTTCCAAATTTTGAAAACATCAGATTTCGACTACCAGCTCCCGGCTGAATACATCGCCCAAACCCCGCTCGAACCAAGAGATCTCTCACGTTTGATGGTCTTGGATAGGAAGAGTGGTATGGTGGAGCATGCTGTATTCCATCAGATAGGGCAATTTTTAGGATCAGGAGACCTTCTGGTATTGAACGATACCCGCGTCATTTCGGGGCGCTTATTCGCCAATAAGATTCCAGGTGGCGGGAAAGTGGAGCTTTTGCTGCTGCGACAGGAGGATGAATATTCTTGGGAGGCGCTGGTTGGTGGTAAGGGGTTAACACCTGGCCGGGAGCTTAAGGTGCAGGGAGGCCCAGCAGCTGAGGTGGTTTCTTCGCTGGGTGGTCCACGCCGGTTGGTGCGTTTCTTCGAACCGATCGAGCATTATCTGTCTGAGATTGGCCATGTGCCTTTACCGCCGTATATAAAGGAGCCGCTCGCTGACCCCGAGCGATACCAGACAGTCTTCGCCCGCCAACCCGGATCGGCAGCTGCCCCTACCGCTGGTTTGCATTTCACACGTGAATTGCTCGATTCCCTGGTCCGGCGCGGTGTCAACATAACCAGTGTATTGCTGCACGTCGGTTTAGATACCTTCGCTCCGGTGACCGAGGCTGATCCCAGTGAACACCTTATTCATAGTGAATGGTGCCGGATTACACCAGATGCCGTTCAAATCATCAACCGGACCCGTAGAGCTGGTGGTCGTATC
>JBFFIU010000422.1:0-2849 GCA_041556275.1 Anaerolineales bacterium
CAGCACGTGCGCGATATGGCTGATATCTTCGAAAGTGGTTTCTCCGAGCTGCAAGAGAAGCACCCAGGAGTACTGAAGGGTTCCCGCCAGAGGGGGTTAATGATGGGCCTGAAACTCGCCGACCCAAACTTTGGTCCGCTCATGACCCAAATCGGTTTCGAGGCCGGGATTCTGGCTATCTATGCCAACAACGACCCTTCAGTAGTCCAGATCCTGCCGCCGTTGATCATCCAGGAAGGGGAAGTGAACCAAGTAATCGCGATCTTAGATGGTATGCTTGGAAAGCTAGAAGAAATCATTCAAAATATACAATCAAGTTAAACAAATTTATTATCAAGTGATTTAACCCCCGATCACCCCATAGAAATGAGGCAACGGATCAACCGGTACCTCGCTCCAGGCAAGTGAGGACAATAATTGGTGGCGTGCCTGCTCAAGACGCTCCTGATCGTTGGCATGCACAATGAAGACTTCCTGACCCTCTTCCACAAAATCCCCTACGTTATGCAGTACTTCAATTCCGACTCCGTGATCGATCGCGTCGCTCTTTTTGGCCCTCCCCGCGCCTAGATCGACTGATGTCTCTCCAACTATACGGGCATCGACCTGGCTGAGATATCCAGCCTGGGGAGAGAGAATCTTCTCAAGGAGCGCAGCCGTTGGCAAACTTTCTGGGTTTTCAACATATGAAATATCCCCACCCTGGACGGAGATCAGGTTTTTAAATTTTTCCCAGGCTGCTCCGTTCCCCAAAGCTTTTTCAGCTGCCATACGCCCTTCGTCCACATCTCCGGCAGAACCACCCAAGGCCAGCATGTGCGCGGCTAAGGTTAGACAATGCTCGGTGAAGTCCTCTGGACCCTGGTTGTGAAGCGTGAGGATAGCCTCCTTTACTTCCAGCGCGTTACCGACAGCCTGGCCTAAAGGCTGGTTCATATCGGAAAGCAGCGCGATCGCTTTGCGACCGGAACCCTCGGCAATGGCGACCATTAATTCAGCCAGCTGTCTGGCTTCATCCAGATCCGTCATGAAAGCCCCAGAGCCGACCTTCACGTCCAACAGGATGGCGGTTGTACCCGCAGCGATCTTCTTGCTCATTACGGATGAAGCGATCAAGGGGATGGACTGCACAGTGCCGGTGACATCCCGCAATGCGTACAATTTTCCGTCTGCGGGAGCCAGGTTGGCTGTTTGCCCGGTGAGCACAACCCCGGTGGAGCGCAATTGATCGAGAAACTCATCTGTACTCAGGTCAACCCGGCAGCCGGGGATCGATTCTAATTTGTCCAGGGTACCACCACTGAACCCCAATCCGCGTCCTGAAATCTTGCCCACCGGCAAGCCGCAGGCGGCGACTAATGGCTGAACCACAAGAGTCGTCTTATCCCCCACTCCTCCGGTGGAATGCTTATCAACCGCCACAGGGACAGCGACCGTACAATCCAGCATCTCGCCGGAATTTGCCAGTGCCAGGGTCAAATCAGTCGTCTCGCGAGGAGTCATGCCGTTGAGCAGAACAGCCATCGCCCAAGCGGCAGCCTGGTAATCTGGGATCTCATCCTGAGTAAATCCACGGATGAAGAAATCGATCTCTTCACGGGTCAATTCCCCGCGGTCGCGTTTCTTAATGATGATATCAACGGCGCGCATGATTACGACTCCTGTTCACAGCCTAGAATCAACCACAAGGATTTATGAGAATTATGACATTATAAACCAATCGATCGTTATATTCATTCTGTTTTCCCCCCGAGAAACCTTAAGTGGATTCCAATCCTTCGGCAGCGAGCATCATTTCGTTTTATGGTTCTTGAATAGAATCCAAAATTTCCACTTTTTAGGAATACTTCGGCTCTGTTTTACTTCGCTTCAGTATGACATTTTGATGAGGAATTCAAAACTTGTATACGGGGTTAATTTATATAACCCCGATTGTATACAAAGATAGGCAGGTAGAGATGAAATGGTTCTCCTACCTGCCGAGCACCAGAATTTGGAAAAATTCGGCTTACACTGCTTCTTTGACTGGCTCGGATATTCGATAACCGAGCTGTTTCCATTGGCTAAGCGTATCTTCGACTGACCACCAATAAGTAATCTTGCCATCCTTGAAGCGGACGATACCGCTTTCAGCCCAGATAGCCGGCTGATTGTAGTCAACGTTCGTACCACTAACCAACATATAGTAGGATACAAGATCATCCTCTTCAACCAACAAGGTGATCTCACTCTTCTGGTCCGGCCAGGTATTTTCCATATAGTGTTTCCAGAATTCAAGAGTATCACTAAGAATGGTATCAAAGCTTTCGATGCGATCCCGTGTAATAGTCACATCAAAATCTTTATCATCCCGTCGAATGGTGAGCGTGATCGGGGTACCGATCTTTCCCTGACCCCAAATAGAAGTCTTGAGCTGTTCGTAAGTCTCGAAAACTCCGCTGTCATCACTGCCTCGCACGATCTCATCTCCCTCCTGAAGGTGAGCAGCGGCGGGACTATTGGGTGCAATTTCCTGGATATAGACTTTCTCACCGGAAGTGTCATCGATCATAAAGCCCAAGCCAACATATGGCGCCGTGTGAAATACGCAATCTTCGGCGAGATATTCGTGGACTAATTCGAAATTCTGGGGATTGATCACTTTTTCGATGAACTCCTGAAAGATTTGTTTATTCGATTTAGACATTTTATACTCCTTACATTTCATCTGATCTATTAAAAATATAACCACCGGCGGTCAGCCAGTGGCAGGGACGAAACTATGTTGTGACTATGGGTTTTGCAGACCCATTCCCGCCTGAAAACTTGCTCTTATATCATACAGAAAAACACGAACAGAATCAAGTGGA
>JBFFIU010000423.1:0-2846 GCA_041556275.1 Anaerolineales bacterium
CATATTCATGCCGTTACATCCCGTGGTTTTGAACTTAAGGTTGCCCTCTTTGTGCTGGCCTGCTCTATCAACTTCCTCATAGGGTAGCAACTTGGGTTAAATAGTGGGATTAGAAGATATTTTACAAGTAATAACAGAAGCGGTTCAAGACGCTACATCATTTTACTCAGTCGCAGATCAACTTCGAAAAGCAGTTTCAGATGATCCTGAGAATCCATTGTTGCCTTTTATTTATGCGTTTTCATATGATTACGTTGAGGACCCTGAAGTCGAGAGAAGAGAGAGGTGGGGGCCTTACGCTCCAATGATTGAATTAGCAGATGGACGAGTGTTCCCCCCTCCACTTGAAATGATTGATGAGAACATGATAGATGCTTGGACTCAGGTTTACGAACAATCAGACTCTCCAATCGTGAGAGCTCGTTTAGGTGATTTGTTATGGCTTCGAAAAATTGGTGATCGACCTGATCTATATGCTCGGTCAGCGATTAGTTCAAATAACGAGTTAGGTGGGGGGAATTGGAATGAGCTTTACCGAGCTTATTGTCTGATTCGTGCTTTCGAGCTTTCCCGGGAAATTGGGGATCAAGAGCTACAAAGGAATATCGTTGAACGATTATTAATGGCGACTCAAGATTCTATAAAATCGGAAGAACCGAAACCTGGTGTCACTCTTCGTCTGCTTCAACCCCTTTTGGATCTTACTGAGCATGAACAACCTAACATTCTAAATGAGATAATTGATACAAGTTTCGAGGTATACGCGGACAACCCATGGATACTTGATAGTCTGTTCAATATAAAAGCTAAGCGAATTCCAGATCAAAAGCAACAGCTGAGAACTCGTTTTGATCAAGTCAAAAGGTGGATTGAAGAAGCTGAAAATAGTGATGGAATTATTAGAATGCATAATTACCAACATGCCCTTGAGATCGCACGAAATTATGGGCTGAATGATCTGGCAGATGAAATACGAAGAACGATCCAAGGAATAAGACCTGATGAGTTAGATCTCAAGGAAGTAACAGTTTCTACTGAGATACCATATGAGGAAGTTAACAGATTTATTGAAGCCTTTATTGATAAATCGAGTTTAGACAAAATTAGGGCAGAACCCTTGCGAGGAACTGCCCTTGGGTAGAAACTTGATGTGTGAAAACACAAGAGACTACCCAAGAGAACCTTAACAAGATAATCGAGTTTCGTCAAGCGATTTACCGGCACGGCATGGGCAAGCGCAGTGATGCGCTGTTTGAAGCCTGGGATGCCTTGATGCTGCATGGGATGAGCGCATCCTTTCCCTGGTTGAGCCTGAGTGGCGTATTCCGGCGCAAATGGCATAGTCTATACAAAGCACTTGAACAGGGTGAAATCGAGGCAGCCTGGCTGACGAGCTATCTGGCACGACAAGTGTCGCCTGAAGGGGTCTGCCATTTCTCACTAGATGGCACAGGCTGGCCACGCTCACGAGCTGGCACGATGGATGACCGACAATACCTGTATTTGCCAACACAGGCGGTCGATGGCGGCTCGATCTGTGTGGGCTATCCTTACAGTCTGTTGGATTGGGTGCCAGAGCCACAATCCAGTTGGTCACTGTCAGTGAGCGTGCGTCGCATTCCCAGCCACAAGAGCGCCCAATCTGTAGGTGTGGAACAAGTCATGGCCCTCAACGAAGCCAGAAAAGGCCACTCAGAGGTGCTGGACATCGTGGCGGGTGATGGCAAATATGGCAACGCCAATTTCCTGCGTCCACTCCGAGACCAACGTTGTGGCATTGTGGTGCGCCTGCGCAAGGACCGTGTCCTGTATCGCACACCTGAGGAGACCAAAGCCAGGAGACGAGGACGGCCGCAAGTTCATGGCAAGCGGTTCGCTTTCAAAGAGCCGGATACCTGGAGTGATCCCGATGAAGTGACCGAACTGGAAGATGTGCGTTGGGGACAGGTGCGGCTGGAACGCTGGGATGGTCTGCATGGCAAACTAGACGCCGATGTACCCTTCGATGTCATCCGTGCCAGTGTGCATCTGGAACGAGACAGACCACCCCCACCCATCTGGCTGGCCTGGCAGGCGCCTGTAAGGGTCCCGGAAGACATCCTGGTGGACGCAGCTATGGTCTGGCAAGCTTATGTCCACCGCTGGCCTGTCGAACCCAATATCCGCTTTCGTAAACAACGCTTGGGATGGTGCAAACCTCAATTCCAGGCCAAAGAAACCGGTGATCGTTGGAGTTGGTTAGTTGCCTTGGCTGTATGGTTGCTGTATCTTGTGCGTCCGATTGTTCAAGATCAGCCCCTGCCTTGGCAAAAACCGCAGTCCCGATTGACGCCTCAGCGGGTTCAGCAGGGTCTACCGCTGATTTTTGCACAGTTTGGTTCCCCAACTCGTAGGCCCAAAGTGCGAGGTATTCCGCCAGGTTGGCCCAAGGGCCGCCGCAGAATGCCCAAACAACGCTTTGCGGTGGTCAAAAAGCTACCGAACCCGGCTTAGTTCGCTGAAACTCGATTGTTAATGTACCGTTTGTCTTACCCGAAATTTGACCGGGTATCTTTCATTTGTCTAAGTACGATAAAAAGGGTAGTGTCGTTTGATAACGAAATCGGTTTGATAAACTGTGGTGCGATTTATAGTTTATTTGGAGTGAATGAAATGAAAAAGAAGCTGTTCGTTTTACTAATAGTACTCTTGGCTCTGTCCATAGTCTCGATATCCGCGTTGGCTGGACCACCAGAAAAAGCAGAGGGACTCTGGCAATACCAGCCTTTTATTTTAGGCGCTAAATTGGCCGACTGCAATACGTTCTTGACCACTTTTGAAAATGGATTATGGACTGGCACCTTCGA
>JBFFIU010000424.1:0-2845 GCA_041556275.1 Anaerolineales bacterium
AGCCGCCCGAAACACCCACAATACCCCGCTTTTTCTTCCTTATCCCGAACTCACATTAATTAGTTGAGGTAGACAGTGGCAGGTGAGACCATACTCTTAGTGGAAGACAGTGATGTTTTGCGAGAGGGTTTGAAGTCCATTCTCGAACAAGAAGGTTATCTGGTAATGACGGGTGGGGATGGCAAGGTTGCCCTGGAGAAAATGGAAGCCAGGACACCAGACCTGATCCTCGCAGATATTCTCATGCCAGAGATGGATGGCTATGCTTTGTTTGAAGCGGTAAGAAGTCGGCCGGAATGGGTCTCAATACCATTTATTTTTCTGACGGCTCGCAGAGAGCACAAGCATATCTTGGCCGGAAAGAGATTGGGCGCAGAGGACTATTTGCTCAAGCCAATATCTCCAGAAGATTTGCTGACAGCCATCCGTTCCCGGTTAGGTCGCAGCCAGCAGCTCCTACTCGTCCAGCTTCAAGATTCCTACGAAGCCAGCTTAATCATGCTGGCCAATGCGATCGAAGTGCGCGATCCTTACACTCGAGGTCACGTCGAGCGGGTTATGAATTATGCACAAACGATCGCTGAGTATCTAAGCTGGTCAACATTAGAAATTAACAACCTGCGTTTTGGAAGCATCTTGCACGATATAGGCAAGATACAGATCAGTGAAGAGATTTTGAACAAAGAGGGTCCCTTAAGTGATAGTGAGTGGGCTGAGATGCGTAAGCATCCTCAAATGGGGGCGGAATTGATCGATGGAATACACTATTTGGAACCTGCATTGCCGGTGATTTTATACCATCATGAACGCTGGAATGGAAGCGGTTATCCTTTCGCCTTGACGGATGAGACCATTCCTGTTGCAGCTCGCATTGTGGCCATCGCCGATTCGTTTGATGCCATGACGACGAAACGACCGTATCGCAAGGAATTGACTCCGGAAGAAGCCACCAGCGAAATCATCTCTGGCAGTGGAACTCAATATGATCCCCTCATGGTCGAAGCTTTTCAGCATGCCTGGCAAACGAACAAGATCACCGAAATTTTATTGGCTTTCCCCTAATCGAAAATAGATCCTCTGATTATCCCTCGACAGTGACCGTTTTTGTGTGGTATCCGGTGGCGCCAGAAGGGTGAGTGGGGGATCTTTCCTCAATTTGCATTTCACCCTCTCCATCAATCGCTCGCACAGTGATCAGGTGTTCGCCTGGAGCTAAATCGAGGCTGGATCGCCAGATAACCCAGGTGAGCGGCGAGACTGGGCGATCTAATTCAACCGTTTTCCAGGGACCTTCATCTACGCTCAGTTCAACGGATTGTATCCCTCGCGCACCGGCAAAGGCAATGCCGCCTACCTGAGTCAAGTTGGCCTCATCTGTGACGGTGGTATCTATTACGGATGTCGTTTGAACCCAGGCCTCTTCGCTCCATCCTCGCTGTTCCCAGAATCCGCTGTAATCGGAGTCGATCGCTTCAATTTTTATGATCCACTTGGGATTCTTCATCCCGTAGCGATTTGGAGTGTACAGTCGAATTGGAGAGCCGTGGCTCCTGGAAAGCGATTTGTTGCCCATCGCGTAGCAGAGCAGTGTCTCATCATCCAGCGCAGACTCCACAGGAAGAGACTCCGAATAACCATCCACACAGGTAAACTTGATATCGAGGACTCCGGGTTCTAATCCTGCTTCCTCTAAGACATCTTTGAGCCGTGCACCCTCGAATAGGGTGGTATCGATCAGATCGCCACCGACTGGATTTGATATGCAGGTGAGGGTCGCGAATTTTTCGCTCTTTGGGTAGGCTTTAAGGTCCTCAAGACTTAGCAGGAGTGGGTTTCTCACCATGCCATCGATGGCTAACACGTAGGTTGCCGCAGGTAGATCGGTTTCTCCACCTTGAGCCAATAAGCGTTGCACCAGGGGATCACTGCTGTCCAAGAACTCTTCATCCCCTGGTGGCAGCAGGTTGATATCCACGCGATAGAAATCTTCGATCGGGGTGATTTCCGGGCGCGTTCCTGGAACCGGTACGAACCCGGTGCTGGTCGGTGGCGTGGTGGGCAGGGGGGTTGTTGGTTCTGGTGTGAATAAGCCCTGTGCCACCTCAGCTGGCTTGGGTTGTCCACTGAACCTGCGCCCGAGTCCAACAGCCATCAGGGATAATGCCAGCGAACCGATCGTCAGCTGACCGATCACTCTTCGGCGATCGGTGCTTTCTTCCTCGGATAAAGCATTTATATACCTGTCAATACCCCATGCCAACCCAAGACCCCAAAGCAAACTGGTCATCATCAGCCACGCTGCACTAAAGACGGGGCTTACGCTCCCCCAACCTCCCCAGTTTGCCAGCAGTACAGCTGCCAGGGTAAGTAGCATTCCAACCAGGCTTCCGCGCACCCACCAGGCTGTCTTGAGGCGCCGCAATGAGACAGCATATAATCCTCCAGTTCCAGACAGAAGGATCAGCGCCAGGATATAGGCGAAGATGAATTCGATGGATTTGCCGATAGCGGATGTTGGGCCCAATTGCAGGGTTGTAACGAATTGGATCAGCAGCTCGATCCCCAGGGTAATGATCCCTCCCGGTAAAATTCTGGATAGCAATTCGAAGAGGTCGAAAGGCAGCAGAGGCAAACCAGCGATGGCTTGTCCGGCGTACATGATCGCCAGCCAGGGCAGGCTGATGATTGCGCCGACCGTGATGCCGATGATCGCTTGAGATTTCACTGCACTTTCTCTCGCTGCTGACTCGCTTTATCCAGTAATTGAACCTCCTCTTCAGTCAAATTGAGGTCAACAGCTCCCAGGTTATCTTCGAGTTGCTTTAATGTGCGCGGCCCAATGATC
>JBFFIU010000425.1:0-2829 GCA_041556275.1 Anaerolineales bacterium
AAGGTTGTTGACGTGATTGATGAAGAGGATGGTGAGCACGTCGAAATCTTTATTGAGTAAACCTTGGAGGATTCTCATGACAACAGACACTCTGGAAAGAACTTTCTCTGATCATCATTGTTTGTGGTCTGGCCATGAGCGCGGTTGGAGCCAGCGGCTACGGGGTAAGGGTGATCAGAGATGCAGAAAGCATACTCCCCGATCACGAAGTAGTGGTTGAATCTGGGGTCGATCTGCATGAACACCTGAATGATTTGCTGGAGAAGCGTCAGGGTTTGATTACTGCTCCAGTTACGGTTGAACGCGATCTGGAATTGAAAGAGATCAGTCGAGAACTGCGCGAGCTTGGTCGCAAGCAGCTATAGAGAGATAAATTTCATAGGGTTGTTTCTATTTACTGTCGGTTAGATTATAGGAACTCACCAGACTTAAATTCTCCGCTGGCGAGCAGCTCGCTGCGATGGTTCCCGTTATCTTCATAGATCTTGTAGTGGAGATCGATAGGTACTACCTGGGCGAACATGCCCTGCGCCGGACAGTAGCGCTTGGCTGACAGCTCAATTGCGCGTACGACAGCCTTCTCATCTACCGATCGGCCAGTAACTTGATAATCGATGGTGATATGCGTGAAGACGTGGGGATGCTCTTTCGCTCGCTGGGCATGAACATTGACCTCAAAATCAGTCACATCTTGTTTTTTCTTGTTTAATATCGAGATCACATCCATTGCGGTGCAGCCTGCTAATCCTGTAGCAAGCAATTCCATCGGTCGAAAGCCGTCATCATCTCCCCCCACCTCTGATCTCGCTCCTAAAGGAACCGAAAACCCGGAGTCGGCAGAACCGGTAAAGCTTAGTCCCTTGTGCCATTTCACTTGTGCATTCATCTCCACTCCTCTTTTTCGCCCCACCGGGGCGAAGACTTCACATTATCAGGTAAAGCATCCTGCAAGAGTGTATTTGCATTCGTCGCATTCCAAGTTTAGGACGCCATTGTAATCGAAATGGCCTTGCATGCAGACCGGACATAAATCTCTCACCCAGAATTCTTTCGGTTTATCCCCCTCGTGATCCTTTTCTTTGGCTTCCTCACCATACACAACCACGAAAGGTAAATCGTGTTGTATAGTTTTATCTGAGTTTCTCATATTTAAGAATCTAGCAGGGTGACAGGGTTACTTCGCCAGGAACTCGTCAAGGTCCAGGCGGTGGAAGAGCCTTTGGCGCACATCCTCCGGCACTGTGGGGGGATCGGAGGTGATCTGGTATAGGTAAATGGTTTTGCGTAGTGTGTCTACAACGATACGACAGTTATCGCAATCTGCCATGTGCAGTTCGATCTCATCGCATAACACCTGCTTCAAATCTCCATCCACATAATCAGAGAGTGAGTTTAACAACTGGTGACATTCTGCGTGCCTATGCATTTTTTATCTCTTTTGTAGTATCTTGCCATAATACCCGGATAAATCTTCTCGCAGCCGCAACCGGGCGCGTGATAAGCGGGTTTTGACCGCCATTTCACTGATGTCCAGAACTTCTGCGGTCTCCCGGGTAGATAATCCTTCAATATCTCTCAAGAGAAAAACAACTCGCAGACTGGTTGGCAACCGGTCGATGGCTTCGTTTAACCGTGCTTGACCTTCTGCAGTTAAATAATCTTCCTCAGGGAGACAGCACCAATCGACAATTTGTAATGGCTCCTGTGGTTCTGTTTCATTAACCAAGGGGGCTTCGAAGGAAATTTGATCTGGTCGTTTGCGCCGCAATAACATTAAAGCCTCATTCGTCGCAATGCGGTACAACCAGGTAGATATGCTTGACCTTCCATCAAAACTGCCAATGTGGCGGTAAGCTTTGATAAAGGTCTCCTGAAGGATATCTTCGGCATCCTGAGGATTATTGAGCATCTTTAAACCCAGACGATAAATCAGTGGTGAGTATTCTTCAACCACGTGAGCGAATTCTGCCCTGTCGCCATCTTGCAGCGCATCAATTGAGAAAGTATTCTTTCCTAGTTCTCTATTCATTAGATGCACTGATTATAGAAAAGTTACCTTTTTTCATCATGATTTTGTCTCGAGCTCTGCCAGCTTTTCGACGAGCTCGTCAAGTTGGTGGGAAAGAGACTGCAATTCTTTACGTGTTGGCACGCCATCCTGCTCCAAAATCTGTTTTATCGCATTTTCATCGAACTGTGTTGTATCGCTGGAGACAATATCATCGGCGAACAGTTTTTCGCGCAGGCGGTTTGCTTCCTCCTCACCGAGTTCGCCGCGGTTTATCAGCAGGATGATACGGCGTTCGATCTCCTCATCGATCTGCTTAAGCAGATCGAGCGGGTTGGCAAGGGCGCGGCGCATACGTCCAATGGTGAATCCTCCTGCCTGAACCAGCCCGGTGAGCACAGAGCGAGGCACAAAGCCAACTTGCTTCTTCTCCTGCTCGAATATGATCTGCGTCAGCACAACTGTGGTGATGTCATCTCCTTTGGCGTGATCAATAACCTGGATCTCCCGACCCTCACGGATTCGATCCGCAATATCGTCTAAAGTGATGTAGCGTTTTTCTTCGGTATCATAAAATTTTCGATTTGGATAACGCTTGATCGTCAGCATAAAGATACACCTTTATTGTTTTTGAGGGTTAAGATTATAAAACAAGTACAAGGAATGGTTATTGGTTCACTGGATGAGGTTGGACACATATATTCAATAAGCTGGACTCAAGTTGATCGAGATGGGTTCGTTGATTTGAGAGCCTCGAATCGCTTCCAAGCCCTTGGTCGGTAACTCAAAGTTATCTTGTGATAGAATCCACATGATTTTAT
>JBFFIU010000426.1:0-2819 GCA_041556275.1 Anaerolineales bacterium
ATCGCTGAAAGAATTCGTGAAGAAGGTTATGCGGTTACAGAAGTCCCAGCGCGCGGGAAAGATGGCATGGTGACCATGCTCAATTGCAGTGTCTTGCGAAAGAACGTTGGACGCGTGCGCAATATGGTAAACGAGATCGATTCGGAAGCATTTATCACCTCAGAGGATATTCGCCCCGTCAGGCGCGGGTTTTGGCGCGCATAGCCTAGTCTTTAAAATGGTAACCTTGATCAGCGCCGCTCTGCTCATCTTTATCCTACGATTAATTGGTATCTCCTTTGCCACAGTGCGTATTTTTATGATCGTGCGCGGCCGCAAAGGTCCGGCGTGGATATTTGGACTCCTGCAAGCACTAGTTTATGCAATTGCACTGATTTGGGTGTTGTCAGACCTTGGAAACTGGTTAAACATCATAGGTTATGCGGCCGGATTCGCCACAGGTGTTGTGGTGGGCATGACCATTGAGAGTCGTCTGGCGATCGGGTATACCAATATTCGCATCGTCAGCCCTGGTCGTGGTATTGAAACCGCTGAAGATCTACGTAGCGAGGGCTTCGCGGTCACCGAAGTTTCTGCCCAGGGACGCGAAGGCGCGGTCTCGATCCTGCACTGCAGTGTTCTCCGCAAAGACGAGGATCAGGTCACCCGTCGCATAACCCGTATAGACCCAGACGCATTTATCACCGCAGAGAATGTCAATTTACCTGAGCACGGTTTCTGGAACAATTAGAAGAATTTCTCTCAATTTAGGCTTGATGGGGGGTCAATATTCAGACATTTGTTCCCATTGCCATAAAGCCAATTCCAATTGACTTTTACTCTAAATGCAAGTATTCTATGATCATCATTATTGGTGGGATCAGCATTATTGGTATTAAACATGGGCAAAATTTAATACCTATATTCGGTAATTGATGCAATTTCATGGGGGCTGTCCTCTTCCAACGCTGCACACATCGTGAGCCCCGGTAACATGAACCAGCACGTCTGATCAACTGAATATGGCTTTGATGCCGAACCGGAGGGTCACCTGTCCATTTCCACTGCCCAATCCATCAAAGGATACGAACTGCTGGATCTGATCGGCGAGGGGGCCTACGGTGTCGTCTACCGGGCGCAGCAGATGTTTGTTGAGCGAATCGTAGAGATCTGTTAATTTATGTAAGCATGAAAGAACTTGACCGTCTAGCACAAGCCATCTCTCACCTCGAATCCCAGCGTTCGTTGCTGGGAGATGAGGTTGTGGATGCCGCGCTGCTTCCCCTGCGGGAGAAATTGGCCGAGATCGAGGCCCAAGGTGATTTTCCAGCCAAGCAGCGCAAACAGGTCACGATCCTTTTCACAGATATTGTAAATTCAACCAGGATTTCCGCGCACTTAGACCCGGAGGACACCCGTGACCTTTTCGATGGCACCTTGCAGCGCCTCGTCCAATGCGTTGAAGCCCACAACGGGCATGTAACCCGCTTCACCGGCGACGGTTTTAAAGCGGTTTTCGGTAGCCCGCAAGCACACGAAAACGACCCCGAGCAAGCCGTTAGGGCCGGGTTGGAGATCCAAGAAGCAGCCAAGGACCTGGCAAGCGAGCTGCGGGCAGCCTGGCAGATCGAAGATTTCCATGTGCGGGTGGGAATCAACACCGGGATGGTGGCAGTTGGCGGGACTGTCGAAGCGGAAGACATGGTAGTGGGCAGTCCTGTAAACCTGGCGAAGCGGATCGAAAGCGCTGCGTCGCCAGGCGGTCTCCTGATCTCGCACAATACCTATCGCCACGTGCGCGGCATCTTTGATGTGCAGCAGTTAGAACCGATCACGGTCAAAGGCTTCGACCAGCCGATCCCAATTTATTTAGTTCAGCGCCCGAAGACACGCGCCCTGCGCATTTATCTGCGAGGGGTGGAGGGTATCGAAACGCGCATGGTGGGCCGGGATGCGGAACTAAAGCTGCTTAAGGACGCCTTGCACCGGATGATCAACACAGGAGCAGGAAAGGTGATCACCATCCTCGGGGAGGCAGGGATAGGAAAATCACGCTTGGCTTATGAGTTTGATAAATGGGTAGAGCTGCTGCCCCCTCCGAATGTGCGCATCTTCCAGGGCCGTGGACGAGCTGAGACGCAAAGCCAGCCGAATAGCATGCTGCGAGAGATGTTCGCTTTCCGCTTCGAGATCCTCGACAGCGACTCGCGTGAAGTTGTGCTAATGAAGCTGGAGAGGGGGTTCGGCGAGATATTTGGCTTTGAACTTCCGGGACAGAAACGGGCCCATATCATCGGCCAGCTGCTTGGATTTGACTGCCAGGAAAGTCTCCTTCTTAAAGATATGCTGGATCCCCGGCAACTGCATGAGCTGGCTAGAGAGTACCTGCTGGAATACTTCTATGGGCTGACAGCTGCCAAACCTACCATCGTTTACCTGGAAGATATGCACTGGATAGATGACAGCTCCCTGGATCTGATCGCCCACCTATCAAAGCTAACCCCGCAGAATCGATTGTTGATCATCTGCCTAGCACGCAAGATTTTTTTGGAGCAGTACCCCTCGTGGGGAATACAAATTGAGCATTACACCCGCCTGGATTTGAAACCTCTATCAAAATCGAAAAGCCGCCAATTAGTGGATGAAATACTGCAGAAAATGACTCACATCCCGGAAGGATTGAGCGAACTGGTGGTCAACAACGCGGAGGGAAATCCATTCTACATCGAAGAATTGATCAAGATGCTGGTCGAAAGCGGGGTGATCCTGAAGGGGGATGATACCTGGTGGGTGAAGCAAGACTTGCTGGATCATCTGGAAATTCCACCAACCCTGAGAGG
>JBFFIU010000427.1:0-2815 GCA_041556275.1 Anaerolineales bacterium
ATATTAATAACTTGCACATCGAGTTAATTGGTTAGATAAAGCGAGAGCACCACTACCCTTGTGATTTCGAGATAATCAACAGTTCAGATAGTCCATTTATTAGATGGTGACCTGGTTAAAAATCACGAGCTTTGCTTTTCAGCGATGTGCTCGTCAACCAACTGCTCTAAAATCTCGAGTGGTACGGCGCCATTGCCGATCACCAAATTGTGAAATTCCTTAATGTCGAATTGGTCTCCCAAGGAGTTCATAGCGCGCTGGCGCAGCTCGAGGATCTTCAACATGCCGATCTTATAACTGGTCGCCTGGGCGGGCATGACAATGTAGCGGTCAGCCTCGTGAGACCAGAAGCCAGGGGCCCCCCACGTTTCGTCAATATAAGTTCGCGCTTCCTGGCGGGTCCAGCCCTCGGCATGGATTCCGGTGTCAACCACCAGGCGCATGGCACGCAGCAGTTCCAGCTGCAGGCGGCCCAGGTTTCCATACGGATCGTCTTCATATAGACCCACTTCGTAAGCCAGCCGCTCCGCGTACAGCGCCCAGCCTTCAACAAATCCGTTGTTTCCACCGCCTCTGCGGAACATAGGAAGATCTAAAGCCTGTGAGGTAGCGATCTGGTAATGGTGCCCGGGGATCGCTTCATGATAGGCGATGGTTGGTTCAACGAATTTCTCGATTCTGGGTCTATTCACACCGACATGATAGGCTCCGGGTCGAGAGCCATCGGGTGCGCCATGTACATAATACCCACCCATCGGACCCGGGACCACTTCCACTCCCCAGCTGGGACCGATATCGAATAGTTCACCCATGCGCTGGTCAGCTTCTTCGATCAGCGCCTCAACCGCGGCGACATAATCATCCTTTCCCGATTGAGTGGAGGTATCATAAAAACCACCCTCTTGAACGGCACGGTTTAATGATGTACCGAAACTTTCATCTGAAGGGTAACCCAGATCGGCAAACAGTTCTCGAATCTCCCCTTTGATGCGCGCAACTTCTTCCAAGCCCAGGGCGTGGATTTCTTCTGGGGTGAGGTCTGTGCTGGTCTCCTGGCGCAAGGCGTATTGGTAGTAGGCATCCCCATTGGGGAATTTCCATACCCCGGCATCGTCATTAGCTACAGATTCGAGGTGTTCCAGGTAATCGGCCAGTTTCAAGTAAGCTGGGATGAAAGATTCTTGGACTTCTTGCAGGGCTGCCGCGCGGAGTTCATCTTGCTCTTCCGGTGTAATGGAGGAGAGGGGAGCAAGGGCTTCATCCAGGACCGAATAGATCGGAACTCGCTGCGGATCGATCGAATCAGGGCTTGACGAGCTTGTACCTAAAAATCCCAGTAAATTTGAGCGCGTCATAGAGATGATGAAATCCGGTGGGATGATGCCCAGCTCTTCACGGATGGCCAGTCCCTCGAGCAGCTGGTCCACCTGGACGTCAACCTGAGAGAGCCGTGAGATGTAATCTTCAAAATCCTGACGATCGTTCAACGGGTGAATTTCCGTCAAGAGGGACTCGAGATTAAAATTGTAGCTGTTGACCATGTGGTGGAGAGGATAATCATGGTACATGAACTCATGACCGCGCACCAGGTCATCTAAAGTCCATTCATAAATGTCATAGGATAGCTGTTGATCCGGAGTGAGACTTTCACGATCATATGACCGTAAGAGTTCCAAGATCCCTGCTTCCAGCTGCTGGGTGTCGCGCAGGTATGCATCAGAAAGGTTGTTGAGCTGGTCATTACGCAAGCCAAATTGCTCAGAGAGATTCAATTCGGTAAGCAGTTCGGGATCTCTTAATAGCAGCAGGGTAAATGAATCATCAAAGAACTGGTCGATGGGCAATCCTTCCAGCTCTTCAATTGCCGGACCGATAGGGGTTTCTTGGGCAAGTGTTTCGGAAGTGACTTCTGGGGGAATTGTGGGCTTGGTGAGCGTAGCAGTGGGTGGTGGGGAAGTCGCGGTTGAAGTCGCTTCAGGCAGGATAAAGGGAGGCGCTTCAGTTGTGGGGGCCACATTGCAGGCGGGCAAGATTACGATCATCACTAAAAATGCCAGGCAAAACTTGAGGTACTTCGATGATGTATTCATGGAGACATTCCCTTTCAGTCGATCGGACTATTAGTAATACTGTCCAAATCCTTCATCCGTTCAGAGATATATTAAACTCAAATGTTAATTCGAGCTAGATAAAATAAACACCCTCGCTGCGATGGTCTGGTCCAATCCTGGGGAGGGGTTTCTCCAGCGCATATTTCCTGGGCAATTCTGCTTTTTCTAATTGTAAATTTTGGGGTTGGCTGGATGGAAATTGATAAGATGAAAGGCATATTTCGTGGAAGTCGGTCTTTACTTAAAAATGAAAAATCCCAGTCTCAGGACTGGGATTTTTTTGTGTTTAGTGTTCTGGCTGCCTACTTCTTCTTTTTCTTCTTGCCCTTCTTTTCCTGCTTGTCCTTTTTCTTGCTCTTTTTCTTTGCCATGAAAACCTCCTGAATGGATGATGTGATTGAAATCATTTTGCTCCAATATTGGAGAAAATTGTAACATAGTAAACCTTATGGAGGTTATGCAGATTAGCGAAGTTGGCCTTTAGCAACCATCTATTTAGAGCCATTTTCTGACCCTGTGTTTGTAAGTTCGATATTCATCACCAAATGTGTTCTCCAATGTCTCTTCTTCAGCTGGGATGTATACCCTGTTTAATATCAAGAGCAACATGAATGGAAACACGAAGGTGATCAGCGAACCGAGAAATATCGCGATCCCGGTAGATAACATCACCCCACTCAGATATATTGGATTGCGGCTGATGC
>JBFFIU010000428.1:0-2812 GCA_041556275.1 Anaerolineales bacterium
ACCTACATTGACCCCTCCAATTACCGGGTGAAGCGATTGATCGAGGGCAGCGGTCTGCGCTTTGAGAGCAAGTACAGAAACGGTTTGAAGGAAATTCGTGTTTGGCTGAAGCGGAATTAATTGTAGATATTCCTGACCTAGGTTCAATCTAGCAGTGGGGTAATATACTCGATACATAAAGAATAAACTTTGCGCAGAATAAGAAAATTCGCGGAATAAAACAACTCTGGTGAAACACCAGCCCTGAAGCATTTGCCAAGCATCAAACCATGTTAAACTATTACAGGTAGTTCACCATCCAGGCTGATGAAACCGATGGTTTGAGCTCAAACACTATAAACCGCATTCCGGCGTAATCGATGCTAGGGAGACGATAGATGCGGCACTTCCAATTTGACTTCCTACATAGTTTATTCCTCGTGGGGGTATTTCTGCTCCCTCTGGCGCAATCACCAGGTGAACCAGTCACCCATGCACAGGAAACTCCAACACCTGACCCACCCAAACCTCAGCTGGCCGACACTTCACATTCATTCATGGGTGAGCATGCTGCGCAATCCTTTGGATTAATTGAGCAACAGGTCGAATGGATAGCCCAGGGCGCCTGGGACGAGGACCACTGTGCGACGTTTATTTACCCGCCCTCAGGCTCTTTGTGTGTACCGGCCATCAACGGCGGTTATCACTCCTGGGATCCCGATACTGGCGAATACTGGAACGAACCGTCTATTTGGCCAGCTTTTGGATCGGGATTATCGCGCGCGAAGATGCTGTTCGCCAATGCGATCGATGCCTACAGCTCTGGGGACCTAGAAACTGCTTACTTGTGGCTTGGGCGGAGCATGCATTTGCTTGGTGACGTATCTACGCCAGCCCATGTGCACCTGGATATGCACCTGCCTGGAGACGCAGACCCGTATGAATCATGGTTGAGTGAACACGACTACCTCAACACCACATCCTGGATCGAAGAAAATCCACCAGGATCGATGTGGGTTATGGATTTCAAGGATTTAGCCGCCTGGGATGTTTTGACAGACGAATTAAAAAGTGATCTGGAGATCGCCAGTCAGTTATATGGTGAGCGCATTTCGGGGCAGGCACTGTGGGAATTGGGTCCAGTAGGAGAGGACCCGGTAATCTTTCGACTGATGTATCTCCTGGCCGAGGAGGCTGATAACTGGGACAGCGATGATGTCGATGGCGAGAAGTATCCCGGAGATTTGGCCGATCCCGCTTATCTGGCCCTGATACGCGATGCAACCTTCCCCATGTTATCCCTGCACAGCACTGCCCTATTATCCTATTTTGAAGCCAGAGTACAACCCCCTTCGGCCCCGGATTTGATTTCTCCCACCGATGGTGAGCGCACGCTTGATGATCCTCCCACTTTCACCTGGACTTCATTGGGCATTGAAAAAGAATATAAAATAGAAATCGACGAAAGTCTCGATTTCGACCAACCCCTCGTCTCTTTTACCCTGACGGATACAACTTTCACCCCGGATAACACCTTGGATGGTGGATATTTCTACTGGCGGGTTAAGGCGATAACGGATACGGGTACGGGGGACTGGTCGCCGGTCTGGCAGTTCACGATTGTGACCGAACCTGCTGCCCCAGAATTATTGACACCAGAAGATGGCTTGCAAATCTGCGATACAGAGCCTACATTCACCTGGAGCGCAGTGGATCAGGCGCTGGAATACGGACTTGAAATAGCTGATAATGACGCCTTCGAATCACCGCAAGTGAGCGTAAATACAATGGGCAATACATACACACATGTCCAGCCGCTCAGTCAGGGCGCTTATTACTGGCGAGTGAATGGGCGCAACGAGTTCTTCACAGGTCCCTGGTCGACAAGCTGGAGGGTGAATATACTGGATGTGCCAGCCATCCCCGTCTTACTCTCCCCAGGAGATAACATGCTGATTGGTGATTGGCCGCCAACGCTCACCTGGGAATCCGTAGAAAGAGCATCTGCTTACCGCCTGCAAGTTGACGATTCGCCAGATTTTCTCACGCCGACAGTGGATCTGGAGGGGTTAATCGAGAACTCTCACACACCCACATCACTCTCTGAAGGGGCATACTACTGGCGCGTGGCAGCCGATGGGGATTGCGCTGGAGAATGGTCCCCGGTGTGGAATTTCGATCATGGTTTACTGGTATCGCTTCCTCTGGTCCTTCGATAAATGCTGCCGATTAGTTCAGCTCAGATTTAATTTATCAAATTGGAGAATTTCATTGCGATACGCTTCGAGACAGATAGTTCATTTCACTTTCAATCGTTGATATTGCGAGCAGAGGACCAATCACTTAGCGCGGTCTAGCTTCATGCTGGAGCGAACCAGGCTTTAATGTACCGAGGATCCGCGATCTGGCTCGCCTCCTAGGCAGCCTGGTTACGGTGACATATATTAAAAGTAACATGGCAGAACCATACCTCGAGCGCCTTTCGCAGATCACAGCCCGGCTTGAACCAGTTTTGACTGGGAATTTAAAGCTCGAAACCAAGCATTTCTTTAGTGGCGCAGCAGTTTACGCGAACGGAAAGATATGCGCCTCCCTCAGTCCGACCGGCTTCGCGGTTAAGCTCCCGACAGAAGTACGATCGCGCCTGATCAATGAAGGCAAAGGTCAAGAGTTTCGATTCTTCCCCAATGGACCGATCAAGCGCGAGTACGTTGCACTCTCAGACTCGATCCTTCAGGATGATGAGATGCTTCGGGAGATTATTAATATGAGCGCCAGCTATGTAGCTGGCATGCTGGGTTCAAGCGCTTATGACGAGATATGAAGATCCTGC
>JBFFIU010000429.1:0-2791 GCA_041556275.1 Anaerolineales bacterium
GATATTCCATCCGTAATTCGTACCGCCCAAGCTGCCGGCTGGTTGGAAATCCACTTCCTCCCAGCTGCCCTGGCCCACGTCGCCTAAATAGAGATCGCCAGTCAGGCGATCGAATGAGAATCTCCAAGGATTTCGCAGGCCTAGCGACCAGATCTCACGACGATGATCAGGTTCACCCACGAATGGATTGCTTGGAGGTATTTGATAAGGATCGACTCCCGCTTCGACATCGATGCGTAGCAGTTTTCCTAATAGGGAGTTGGTGTCCTGTCCGTTCTTGTCCGGATCACCTCCGCCCCCGCCGTCCCCCGTGCCTATATACAGGAAACCGTCGTCTCCGAAGAACAGCTGACCACCATTATGGTTACTATAGGTGGGATGGTCGAGAGTGATGATCGTTTCTTCGCTGTTAGGATCGGCGATATCTGGATCCCCGCTTAATGAGAATCGGGAGACCTGATTGTTACCATCTGTACGGGTGTAGTAAACATAAAAATGATCTTTTCCAAATCCATAGCCGGGTGGGAATGCCAGGCTGAGAAGACCTTCTTCATTACCACCGCCGGAGAATGGGGAACGCACCCGGTCTGAGATATCTAGGAAAATCCCGTTGTCGAGTTCTTGAATCCGACCGCGCTGCTCGACAACGAAAAGTCGACCGCTGTTATCTCCCGCATGTGTTATGTGAACAGGTGATTCAAAGCCACCAGCGATATGGGCTAAGTTTATGAGTGGGTAGCTTCCTGGAGTGGTCCTTTCGACAAACGCACCCGTAAGGAGGATACTTACCAGCAAGTTGATCAAACTGATGCTCAATACTTTTCGTGACATAGAAGTTTATTCCAGGTTGATTATATCTTTTTCTAGTGGATCGCAGTTAGGGGGATAAAAGTACCAGTTAATCAAGGCGATCAAGTTTGGTTTTTGTCGCGAAAGGATCTCTTGTGCCTCAGGTGGCTTGAGCAATTAGTTCAATAGAAACCAGCTTAAGGACAGGCTTTGTTCAGGTGTTCTTCGAAAGTCTCGGAAAAATCGTGTCTGCCTGAGTTATCACATGTGGCCCGAAAATAATAATATGGAGTCTGAGCTGGAAAAGCAACCGCTCGCAGAGCACGCGCATCTGGATTCGCAATCGGACCAGGTGTTAATCCAGGATACAGATAAGTGTTGTAGGGTGAATCAAATTGTAAGTCGCCTACGCTGAGTGGGTTGGTCCACCACGTATTTTGTGTTGGATTATAGCCAACGGCGTATTGTACCGTTGAATCAGCTTCCAGGGGCATTCCAATCGCCAGGCGATTTAAGAAAACAGATGCGATCAGCGGCATTTCCTCGCTGAGGACGGATTCGCGTTCAACTATGGAGGCTAAGATCACCGCTTCGAAAATGTTTAAACCCTGCCGCTGGAAACCATCCAGCATTTCAGGTGTAAGCTGGGAGCTGAATTGTTCAACAAGGATCTGGATCAGCTCATCAGCAGAAGTTACTCGCGGGATACGATACGAACCCGGGTAAAGAAAGCCTTCTATTGAACTGCTGCCGGCGAGTTCACCCAAGGTCGACAAATTATCTGCAGGGGAAAAGGATGCTTTCAGGAAATCCTCTTCTGAGAACTCTAGGCCGGAGGTGGGTATTGAGGCCGCGATCTCTTCAATCCGCCAACCAGGCAGGACAGAAAACGTTACCTCGCTGGGAGTTGCATCTTGCAGTACATCTGCCAGTTCAAGTGGAGTTAGCGCGGGGCTGAGGGTGTATTTTCCGGCTTGTAGAGTTGTATCCAGGCCGCTGTATTTGAGATAAGTGATGAAGGCCTCGGCGTCGTGGATTAGACCTGTAGCCTCAAGCCGAGAAGCGATAAGTGGTGGGGGCTCGCCAAGTGGAATTTCGAAAGGATCTGGATCGCCCAGGGGATCGACAGGTTGGATCAGTTGATCGGCTTGTAAGAGCAGCTGCGAGGAATAACTCAGCCGTTGCAGAAGATCAAGATTGGAAGCAGGTAGTCCAAAAGTTGTTTCAGCCCGACGGTTTATCTCAAGATAGGTAAACACGACCAAGCAGCTTCCCAGGCAAACGAAAATGGCGATAACCAGTCCGAGGACCGTATTTAAAGATAGGCGGCGATTTCTCATATCATTACTGGTGCGAATAAGCAGCTGTTCACCAGATCGTTTGCTGAATACTGACCTGATCCCCCGTGGAAGCAGTTGTTTCTACTCATCCTTTATTTGTGTATCAAGGAAGGATTGTAAAATGGCCGCAGCGGCTAAATCGTCCACGTGTCCCTGGCGCTTTCTTTTTGGAGTGCCGAGCGTGAGTTGAGACTGACGCGCTTGCTGTGTGCTGTGACTTTCATCCCACAATAAAACTGGTAAGTCGGTCTGGGATCGGATCGCTGCTGATAGTCGAGCTGCACTGCGACCTTGCACTGTAGGTTTACCTTCTTCATCAAGAGATTGTCCAACAATGATCTTCTCGGCCTCATACTCCTGGGCTAAGGCGGCAATTGTAGCTGCATCAATAGGCCTCGAGATGTGGTTGACCACTTTCAACGGGCTCGCGATAGTACCGGTGGGGTCACTCAATGCGATGCCAATGCGTTTGCTGCCAGGATCAACCGCCAGGATTCTCATGGATAACTCAATACTGGGTCATCGAGGGTAGAGATGTGGAAGCCTGTTCTGGTTCAAGACTGGTGACATTGATCCGTAAAGGGATAAATGGCATAACCGGCCACCATGAGGGATTGGTAGAGATCTTCGGTGGGACAGATAAAGATAGATTTTGTACCAAC
>JBFFIU010000430.1:0-2759 GCA_041556275.1 Anaerolineales bacterium
ACGAGTGCGGGCTCGATAATTGCCGGAAAATGGGGAAGGGTTTACTCCCTATGCCGATCCACCGGGATACAATTTTCGTCCAACACCGTCCACAAAAATCGCTTGGTGTGCCTATCGAGCGATTTTTCGCATCATTGCGCTTCGAGCAAAGGGGAAAGCTGGATCAATTTGGGATAGAAATTGATTCTTTTGATTGAAAAGCAGCCAATTTTCATTCGCCCCAACACACCGGTGTTGGGATTGCTGGATAGGCGTATGGATAACGCCTTCCCGCGTAAGTTCAATATCCAGGAATCATGATTTTGAAATGATTAATGGGTTCGTACCCTCGCGCATATTTCGAACCGTCCAACGCAATGTTAGCAGGAAATTCAGTCCAGATCATACCTGCTATAATTGAGGAGAACGAAAACATGTTTCCGATGCAGCCATCAAACAAGAGTAAAAGATATCCTGAGTACTGAGACAATAATGAACCAACCGAATGTTGGTCCTTTTTTTGTCTGATCACCTTTTAAGGTGAATTTAACTTTGTAACATCTTCTTAGCACCAAACTCTTCATCCCTCCAACTCGACCTGATCTAGCTTCACGACCACGCCTGAATCGACCGATAATCTTCATAGCTGCCTACACCGGAGGTTTATCACATGTCAAACACACTCGTAGTCTATTATTCACTGACCGGCAACACCCGGCAGATTGCCGAAGCCATCGCTGCGGCGCATGACGCCGATCTTGAAGTCATTGAAGATACCTTTAACCGGGACACAGGTCTGGGACGCCCTCGCTCAGCAGTTGAAGGTCTTTTGGGCCTGCGCAGTAGTATCACCCCACCCAAGCATGATCCCAGTGAATACGATTTGGTTGTGGTGGGTACGCCCGTCTGGGCTGCCCGATTATCCTCGCCGGTGCGTGCGTATTTGAGCCAACAGCGCGCCTCGCTCGAGCGCGTAGCGTTTTTCTGCACGCAGGGCGGTATTGGTGGGAAGTGGACACTACAAAACATGGCCAAGGTTAGCGGTCAGTGGCCCATCGCGCGCATGATCATCTCGGAGCGCCAACTGAATACCCCGGTTGCGGAAGAGAAGATCGCACAGTTTGTGAGCGAAATCGGTATGGGCTGAATCGGACAAAATGGGGCAGGAAAAGCGAACATTTTCCCACAATGTCACCGGAAGTTGAAACCATCCGGCTACCCGATTAATGTAATCAACATTCCAGCTTTCCGTTTGATTTTCAATTCAATTGCTTCAATATTTATGGGTCAAGCAGCAGGTTGTCCTCGAATGAGTCCCAGTTCCCTGGCGCGGTCTACTGCCTGGCGGCGATTCTTAACGCCTAATTTCCGGTAAATTTGCCACAAATACCACTTCACAGTGCTCACCGTAATGAATAGCTCTTCACCAATTTCGGCATTCTTTCGACGTTTCGCCAATAAGCTCAGAATTTTTATTTCTTGCTTGGTGAATGCCTCAGCTGTGATGTTTTCCTTGGACTGTACAGAAAGTTCCGGGTAAGTATTTAAAGCCGGATGATCCATTTCCGCAAGCAAAGGGTTTAACGCTGGAATATCCAAAACAAACCGCACATATCCTGTCCGCAATACCATGTCCAGGGCCTGTTTCATATACGCCCTGGCCTTGGTCTCATCCCCTCGTTTCAACCAGTACCAGGCCTCGATAATGGTTAACCGCATATGCAATTCGAACCCATTCATCTCGCTGTAAGTATCCTTCAGTTCTTTAAGAAGAGGTTCCAATTGCACGAGATTGGCCCCATGAGCCAGGTAGCCGCTGAGGAAAGCGAATATTGCTTGTGAAGGGTGGTCGCCTGGCGAATCATCTGGCTTGATCTGCAGCTGACCTGCCGCCTGCCAAGCTCTGTCATACTTTTCAGCGATGATCCAATAACGGATCAGCCATGACAGGATAGCGACCTTTCTCAAAGGCTTAGTGTCGCGTATCACCTCCTGCCAGGCTACGCTATCAGCCACTGGACTCAAAGTTTCCAGCTTGCCATTGCCATCAACTAGGTTGCATAGATCCAATACGATACGGCCTAACAGGCTGAAATCGGCTTCCTCGAGCATCTTTGACTTCGCGATCATCTGGTGCAGTTCATCCCTGGCCTCATCAAGCTGATTGATATCATAAAGGAGTTGGGCTAAGTGAAAATGGAGATAAATGGCTTCTAAGGTCAGATCCTGTTGAATTTTATTGATGAGCCTAAGCGCGTTGTGGAAAAGCTTTAGCGCTTCTTGCACGTCACCCGTCAAGCGTGCATGAATGCCCAAATAACGAGTAACGGCAATCATGCCGCTCAGCCAGCCATTATCCTGGTAAATCTGCAGGGCTTGCTGGCCGTGCTGTTTGGATGACTCTGAAGAGCTCTGCAAAATGATGAAATTAAGATGATGGTAACCGCCGCGCACTAGGAAATGGCTGCTGTCGGACAGGTTGCTGCCGATCTTCGTAATGATCGCCAGTGCTTCATCTGAATCCCCGGCAAGATAGTGGGCTATGCTCAACTGCATCATTCGTTCTTGCTGACAGGGATCATCTGGCAGTGGTGGTCCGGTTAGGGCCCGCCAGTTCTCGCTGGTTGATTGCAAGAACGCCAGGGTATCCAGACGATCAGCGATCAGGTATATCCAACCCTGGTCCAGCAACAAGCGGGGGTTGAAAGGGATAGCCGATTTTTTTAGTAAATTCAGCCAGCGTTGGGGGTTGTGTAAATCACCAGCCAGGATCGATGGCA
>JBFFIU010000431.1:0-2749 GCA_041556275.1 Anaerolineales bacterium
ACGATCATATACATGATGCCAGATACACGGACGGGATGGTTCCACGCAGCACGATTCGGAAGATCCGCTCCCACAGGGTCCATTACGCAAGCCTTTCGGGCAAAGCATGGGGCAGATATAGGCGGTTTCTTGAAGTATGCAGTTACCGCACATGCTGCAGCTGAATAATGCGCCCTTGATCCATTTTTCCAACCCTAATAAGACGCGCTCACCTCGTGGAGGAGGTTGGGTGGGCAAGAAAGGTTCCCTGAATCGTTGAAGTCGCATAAATTGAGTGCCATCTTTCCAAGCAGTGACTAGGGCTCCCGCGCTTTTGCCTTGAAGCGGAAATCACAACGTGCTGATCCTGCTGCCAAAGTTTCGGTTCTCTCAAGCCACCCACCCCACATTTCTACAAGAGCAAAATCCAGGTTACACCATGTACCTATGCACAGATCTGACGCATCCTGCTTGCGGAAATACTCTGCAACAGGACACCTCAGGATATCAACAGAGATTCCATCACTACTCGGTTGTCGCTCGAAAATATAACCTGGCGGAGTGAAGGGAAAACTCAAGAACATATCTACTGAAATCCGTAGTCGTTCTCGAGGATCGCTGGTCAATAACCTGGCAAAGAAATACGGGAGCCTTCCCATCTTTTGGAAAATCTTCCAAGCCACATCCCCAAATAATTCTATTGCATAATCCCTTTCGATGTTGGTTTCCATAGATAATTGAAAGAATGAGAAGGTCAAACAAGCAAGTAACATGTTCATTCGATTGCCAATTTTTGGCTCATGCGGGACAAAAGGGGCTAGCTGATCGTAAGTCTGCCAAACTTGTTTCAGGATCATGTCTACTTCTGCCTGAGTGAACCTACCCCGATCAGGTCTGTGTCTATCTCGATTCCGTCCAATCAGTCCTGCGTTTGCAGCTTGCTTTACAACCGGGCGATAAATCGTTTTTACCAAGGTTGGATTCAAATGGTACTCCTTTGTTCCTGCTAGAGAGCTTTAATGTATCTTCAAACGAATTCTTTCTCTGCCAATCTAACACTCGACGTGTACGAATAATTGGCCGTTCTCAACTATGACCCCATAACGATGAAGAGGTCGCAGCAATGTAGTTTTGTTCAATCTCATTCAAAATCTCAGCCTTTCGATACGCAAGATACTTTTTCAATAGTTGAGCCTGCTCGATTTTGGGGTAGAGTCGTATACCCAGGCGTGAGATCGTCGTGGGCAATTTTTTCTGCTGGTAATGAATCGCACCGCCTAATTTTATCCATCTAAAGGCTGGCGTTATTTGGAAGTCAACACATACGCTGGAATTTGGTTCAAAATCACAATCTTCTGAGCTGCAGATCAGCACGCCCATCCCGCAAAGTGAAATATCCAATAACGAGGCGCGAACGAATCCCTTTCTATGGTATAAGGAAAAATAAGTAGGTTCTTTAGGCTGGACTCTCTCATGACAGCGTTCTTTCCAGTTACTTAGAACGTATTCGAAGTTAGATAGCGATAACATTCCTTTGTGGACAAATAGATCCCTTACACGAGCCTTGACCGGTTTTGGTAGAAAGCTGCTGTACAAAAAGACACAGCCCTCCTAGGCGGCACAACAATTACGTTCTGACGCCTGAAATACGGCATAATGGTCATTGACTGCCACTGTTCTTATTTCTTGCCTGAAGATTAATCCTCTATAAGATTTCATCATCATGAAAGAAGACTTTTGTTCAGCGTATTGTGAGTAGATGAGGGCAAGAATTTCGTTCTCAATTTCTGTTTGGTTTGAGACCATGTTGCTCAATTAATGATTCCTTGATCGGAAAATTTCAGTTCAACAGGTATGTTTTTATCCTCTAAATTTATGAAGCCAATCAAATCTAAACCAAGTAAAGTTGTCCGATATATATTTGATCCTTTTCCACCTTGACTTCATACCGATCCAGAGGTCGCGGCGGTGGACCGGCGATCACATACCCTTCTCTGTCAAATACACCGACATGGCAGGGACAATAGAACTGATCGCGATCTGAAACCCAGCGCGCCCGGCAACCTAGGTGAGTGCAAATGTTTGACATAGCAATGTAGTCACTACCGTTGTCCGTGAGCACATAAACCGAAATCTCTTCACTATCTACAATCCAACCTGTCTGGCGCTCCACCTTGACTTTGAATAATGTTGGGGTACCCAACTCAACTTTTGAGGTCGGCCCAAGCCGGGTCCAACTTTCGGTTTTATTTCTCCGCAGTGCGGGTCCAATGATGTAGGCAATGGCTGGAATCCCCAACACGGCACTTATTAATCCGCCGATGGTCCAGGTGGCGATAGTTAAGAAATCCCGTCGGTTGGTCGATAACTTGCTGTTCATAGTATATTCCTCATCAAACGATTTCAAGAATTGCGGCAAGGATCAATTGCCGCCGCAGCAAACCTATTTTCCAAGTTAACTTCTGCCAGCAGCACACCGTCTAAGCTCAGCAACCCATTGCGCACTCGAACGACGCAACGCAAACAGCTCATCCCGGACACCTCCAGGAAGGCAACCACGGCTGTGGCTAACGCATCCCGGTTCAGCGGTTTCTCAAGTGTTTCAACATGGCAGTTCTCCCGCTCGCTCATGAATTTCTCCAATGTGGATAGAAATCAGAAATAGTTGTCCAATTAATATATTAGATTATTCAGTATCATTTGTCATGCGCTATCTTGCTTTGTTATTTATAAGCAAATATGCTTACTTGCTTACAGGACAATTGGCGCT
>JBFFIU010000432.1:0-2747 GCA_041556275.1 Anaerolineales bacterium
ATATTTTCAACCATCCAGGGAAAAACCTCTTCCCAATCCTTCTTGCGCGGGCCTAGGTTTACATCAAGTGCTTGCGCACCTCCATCAACCTGTTTGACCGCCAGTTCCTGAAAAAACTTTGCGTCTCTCTCTTTTAATGCAGCTTTCACTTTTTCTGAAATTATGTGTATGTTTTCGCCGATGATATACATAGATGCCCTCCATTTCATCCCTTTCTTTTTAATTCTTACTGGAAATGGCCGTTTTGACAGTTGGAAAGCGGGATAAGTCTGTGTGAGGTAGAAACAATGCAGACATAAATGCATCATAGAAGGTATTGTCGGCTGACAATTCTATATAGGTCATTTTTGATGCGATCTCCTTGACCTGTTCACGCGCCTGGCGATCCAAAAGTGCCAGATATGCGCCTCGCACAGCAGTGTTTCCAAGAAATTTGAATTTCTCCCAGGGAAGATCCGGGAGGAGACCGATTTCGATTGCTTTTTCTACATTGATGTATTTACCAAATGAACCTCCAATTAGGACTTGTTCAACCAAGTCAAGTGGGACGCCGACACTCTCGGCCAGAACTGTAAATCCAGCGTAAATGGCAGCTTTGGCGCGTAAAAGGTTATCGACATCGACATGAGTGATGACGATATCCTCTCCATGCCCTGATTTCGTTCCAGGGCAGATCACATATTCATCTCCATGATCACCTTGGCGTATTAGTGGAGTATCCAGTAGCGTGTTGAAGTTGCCAGATTTATCGATCACACCAGTTATGAACATTTCGGCTAATAAAGCGATTAAACCGCTTCCGCAAAGTCCGCGGGGCTTGACGCCTCCGATCACACGATAGGTTGGTTCGAGAGTATCTCCGTTGATCCAGATATCTTCGATCGCGCCTTTTGTTGCCCGCATACCACTGAGAACTCCGGCTCCCTCAAAAGCTGGACCCGCTGAGCAGGCGCAGGTCACCAACCATTCACGTGATCCCAGCACGATCTCACCGTTCGTCCCCACATCCATAAACAGGGTAACTTTGTCAGTCTGAGAAACACCAGAAGATAGTACTCCTGATGTGATGTCCGCCCCCACGTAGCTGGCGACACCCGGTAGGCAATCTATGGTGCCGTTGGGATGGATATTGATGCCAAGTCGCTGCGCTGTTTGACTTGGGATTTGATTTATCGCAGTGATAAAAGGCATCAGGCGGATGCTTTCAGGTGGTATGCCCAGCAGGAGATGCATCATTGTGCTGTTGCCTACCACGGTCGCCTTGAGGATATCAGCAGGTATGAGGGGGGGAACTGTCTTAACTCGTTTGCATGTCAGTTCGAGCAATTCGTTGATGGTCGTTAAAACTAATGAGCGCAGATTTGTTAGTCCACCGTCTTTACCGGCATAAATAATTCGCGAGACAACATCTTCCCCGCGTGAGATCTGCTGGTTGTACTGGGCAGCCTGAGATTTTACCTGGCCAGTTATCAGATCTACCAACCACACCGTGATCGTGGTAGTGCCAATGTCAATTGCAGCAGCCCAAAGTGGCGGAGGGATCAAATCCTTTCCGGGACGCACATCTATTAAGCGGGGTGGTCCATCAGATCTATTCTCGAATATTGCAGTCACTTCCCAATCCCGGGCGCGTAGATTTGTCCCCAATTGCTGAAGGACTTCGAGTGAGGCTTCAACTTCCTCGAAATCAGTCTGCTGACGTAAACTGGTCTTGAAACGACTCCAGTCGTCAGTCTGGTCGCTCATGTCTGGTGGATTCAGCGTTAGTGGAATAGCCTGTATTACTTGATCTTGAGTGAAATCATACCCGGGGGGGACTGTGACTTTGGCAACTGTGCGGTCGCTGGTTAAGATACGTTCTATTTTTTCTTGCGGAGGAACTTTGACCAGAATATCATCTTCCACGATCGATTGACACGCTAAAGCAAATCCTTGATCCAGGTCTTCCTTGGAGAGACGTATAGTACTGCGCCTGCGAATATTGCCATTGGTTATTTGTAGCGCACAACGCCCACAACGACCCTGCCCACCACAAGGTTGGTTTAAGTCAACACCAGCTGACAGAGCTGCTTCTGATAGTAATGTGCCAGTCTTGACCCTAACTGGTTGGGAAGCAGTATCGAAATTAACAGTATGTTCGGCCATTAATGTTATTCATCAAGCAAGAACGAGACGTTGACACCAAAGACTGACCGCGCTTAGAGGGCTTGCTTCATGAAAGATGGAATGTCAACCGCTTCACGCGGACCAACTCGAATTTCCCATCCGGGAAGTTCCTCCTCTAACTCGCCAGATAGCACCGCTACATGCCCAGGAAGGACAATCTGTTTCCGGCTGGTTTTATCTGCTACCTTGAACTCTTTGACCGCTTTGGCGATCCTTTCCGCGTCGAACTTTCCAGCAGCCCAGGCCGTGAGAACGCTCATACCTTCAGCGTCAGTGACCAGCAACCAGGCTGGTAATCCGCCTCCCTCAACCTCATTGGCAACACTGAAATAGGTTATGCTGAAATTGGTTGTGACAAGTACGGGGTCCTCTGGCTTGGGGTTGTTGATCTCATATAATCCCGGTTGGACTTGGATTGGTTTTTGCGGGTCGGTATAAATATTTTGCCTTAAGACCAAAAGGGGATAAACCGATGCAGGGGTGAAATGGTCGATCACAATAAAGCCAGCGTACTTGGCGATCGCCTGAGCTGCCAGTATTGCTTCCAGGCTTGGATCACCTGCATCTCCTGGGAAGGCGAT
>JBFFIU010000433.1:0-2734 GCA_041556275.1 Anaerolineales bacterium
AACGAATAATAATGTATCTTTTAACCTTGAGGCAAATGCAGTCTGCGAGATTCAATTTATTCTTACACGAAAGGAGAATGCTGGCATGGAAGTCATCCAATCCGGGATGGGCTCATTAATTCAGCAACCTGCTATCAATGAATTCCGTGAGTGGAATCGCCAAAAACCCAAAGCGTTGATCGACAAACGCATGACCGAAGCGGAGGCCGTGAGCCGCTTCATCAAGGATGGTGATTACATTGGCACTGAGCTTTATGGTACCGTGCGCTGCCCGATGTCTTTAGTCAACGAGATCGTCCGCCAGGGTATCAAAGATTTGAGGGTTGCCGGGCAGGGCGTTCTTGAGTTGGATATGCTCCTGGCGGCGAGTCTGGTAAAAGAACTCGATCTCACGTATATAGGCCTTGAGGTTTACGGTGTCTCCAACGTCCTCCGTCGCGAGGTAGAGAGCGGTCGGGTTAAGAACTGTGTCGAGTGGAGCAACGCCGGCATCACCTGGCGATTCAAAGCGACTGCCATTGGCGTACCGTTCATCCCAATTCGATCTATGCTCGGTACAGATACGCTGAAGTACAGCGCCGCCAAAGTGGTCGAATGTCCTTTCACTGGAGATCCAATCTGCCTGGTGCCAGCCTTGATCCTGGACGTTGGATTGATCCACGTTCACCGGGCTGATAAATACGGCAACGCCCAAATTGAAGGCATCAGCGGTTTTTCTGCTGAGTTGGCGCGTTCTTCAAAGCGACTGCTCATCAGTGCCGAGGAGATCGTCGATAGTGAGGTAATCCGCCAGCAACCTGACCGGACTATCATTCCTTATTACCTGGTGGATGCCGTAGTGGATGCACCTTTCGGATCGCATCCTGGAGAAATGTGCTACAACTATCGAAGAGATGAAACCCAAATCCGTGAGTGGGTGCAAGCGTCAAAAGAGCCGCAAACGACCGAGAGTTATTTAGATAAATACATCTACAGCATAAAAGATCATCAAGAGTACCTGGACCTGATCGGATCCGAACACCTCGACGCTTTGAAGCTAGGAGGGGAATGATGAACCACGCAGAATCTCAGGATTACAAACCAGCTGAATTACTGATCTGCACCGCTTCACGCTTAATGCTCGATAACACAACTGCCTTCATCGGCACCGGCATCCCGATGCTGGCCGCCTCCCTGGCCCAGCGCATGCATGCCCCGAACCTGGTAACGATCTTCGAGTTCGGGGGCACAGGCGCAATCCTGGATGAACTCCCCATAGCAGTTGGAGGTCAATCCACTTTTCACCGGGCGATCGCTGCAACGGGCATCTGCGATGTGATGGAGACCGCCCAACGCGGATTCATTGAATATGGTTTCCTGGGGGGCGCACAGATCGACCCTTTCGGCAACCTGAACAGCACAGTGATCGGGGATTATCGCCACCCCAAAGTGCGTTTGCCTGGCAGTGGAGGCGGCAATGATGTCGGATCGCATTGTTGGCAAACCATCGCCATCATGCGCCATGATACGCGCCGTTTCGTGGAAGATGTGGATTTCATCACGACCCCAGGGTACCTGTCAGGACCAGGTGCTCGCGAAGCTGCTGGTTTGCCTCCAGATACAGGTCCCTTCAGGGTGGTTTCCAACCTGGCTGTGCTGGGATTTCACCCCCAGAGCAAACGCATGATGCTCCTGGCTACCCAGCCAGGGGTAAGCGTGGAAGATGTGATCGAAAATACCGGCTTCGACCTGGTGATCGCTGAACAGGTTGAATCCAACCCACCCCCAACAGAGGAAGAACTTCATCTTTTACGGGGTGAAATTGATCAAGACGGTCTTTATATTTAATACTTTGGATATCCTTCCCAACTAGAAATCACACCCACCTGGAAGCGGAGATGTCTCAGCCAGCTCAGGAGCAAAATCAAGTCCCAGTTCGGCACCCACAAATCCCACGGCCACCGAACCTTTCATTGCAGCTCCCCCATAACCGGATGGGTGCATGTGCGCCCTCACCCACACAACTGCATCTGGCTCGATTTGCACGGGTCCTCCTGAACGGGTAAAAGGTTGCTCGCCTACGTGACTGTGCAATAGTATGCGACGGTAGATCAACTCACCCTCTTCATCGACCACTTCCCACCAGTCCGCGTATTGGTTACAGCCTTCATCCGGACTGCTGATCTCAACCGAAAACTGGTAGGCGCGTTCTTCCCCGCGAACATCAACTGAGATCACATCAGCAGCATTGGGTACTATCCTACTTGTTACGATAGGAGTCTCGCTGCTAGTAACCGTCGCCTCGATGAGGGGAATATTTTGCTCGGTGTTAGTAACCGTCGCCTCGACGAGGGTAATATTTTGTTCGTTGGTAGGCGTTACAGAGGAACACCCGTATAGGGAGAATAAACCCAAAATACCACCTAAGAACAAAATTTTTGTTTTCCAATTCATAATCTTTTCCTAAAGCTTCAACCCGATTCTGATAAATAGCCATCTACACTAAATCAATGTGCTGCACACATAAAACAAGATGATAAATGGTTTATGGTAGTACTCTTTCGAAGTTTTGCGCCCTGATGCGAATGGTGTCTGATTCCCAATCCAGCTTGATCACAACCTGTTGTCGCTCATCACCAAAGGATAACGCTATATCGAACAATTCGAGAGTCACACTATCCTCCTGGATATCGATCACCTGATAACGACCTGTTGTAACCTCGGGGTCCCCATGAAAGACTTCGGATTTATGGCT
>JBFFIU010000434.1:0-2729 GCA_041556275.1 Anaerolineales bacterium
AACATGTACTATGACGCCAACTCTGCCGGTTTCCAGTGGCGAACTGCTATCGGCTGGTTCAGCTTCCCACAATGCAAGGGCGGTCAAACCAAACGGATCTCCCTCCACACGGACGACACTCAAGGTAATTTGTCTTCTGGATTGGATTTTGAAACTTACAGCGTGGGAATCTCAAATACCGGTCGCTATGTGGTCTTCTCCTCCGAAGCCACCAACCTGGTGGATGGTGACACCAATGGGCACCGGGATGTTTTCTTGCGTGATCGAGACACGGATGCAGATGGAATTTATGACGAACCAGGATTTGTTAAGACCACACGGGTTTCAAAGGGTCTTAACGGCGCTCAAGCTAATGGTGATTCCTGGGAGGTGGCCATCTCTGGCGGGGCGAGGTATATCGCTTACAGTTCAGATGCCAGCAACCTGGTATTGAATGATACAAACGGCGCCCGAGATGTCTTTGTCTATGATCGAATTGATGATGAAACCCTACGTGCATCCGTTAAGGATATGACTGCGAATGACAATGGAAATGCACAATCTGACCAACCGTTCATATCACCGACAGGTCAATATGTGGTATTCCGCAGTTACGCGAGCAACCTGATCCCGAACGATACAAACACCGTAGCAGACATCTATCTGCGTGATATCTTCAATAATAGGACTGTACGAATATCCGTGGCTGGCGGTCTCCTCGGCGTCCAGTCGGATGATGAATCAACGACTCCGACTCTATCCAATAATGGGCGTTTTGTAGCCTTTGCTTCGCGAGCCACCAATTTGATCGGTGGGGTTGACCCGGATGGAAACGAGTGGGATGTGTTCCTGCGTGACTGGGTTTTAGGCACAACCACGCTCATCTCTACCACCACAAATGCGGCAGAAGCGGCTGGATCATACTCACCATACATCTCAGGAGATGCTCGCTTTATCACATTCGCCTCCCGAGCAACAACGCTGATCCCTGGTGAAATACCATTAGAGGTGGATTCTGATGCGGATATCTTCGTTTATGACCGGGTCGGACCGGTAACGAGTCGCGTCTCGGTGAACTTTTTTGGTGACTACGCGGCAAACGGCGATTCCTACTCACCATCGATCACTTCAGATGGTCGATACATCGCTTTCGCTTCGGATGCCAATAATCTAGATGTTCACCTGCCAGACTTAAATGCCCGCCGTGATATCTATGTAACAGATCGTACTTTAGGATTATCTGGTGTATTTGATTTTGGTTTGACACAGCGCATTTCACTCAGCTATACAGGGGGTGAACCGAATGAGTGGTCATTTGTACCGGTGATCGCACCTCTTGGCACCCATGTCGCCTACGTGTCTGAAGCCACCAATCTGGTGACCAACGACACGAACAGCGCCTGGGATGTCTTCGCTTTCAACAGCGAGACAAGCACACCAATTTTCCTGAGCATCCCAGCCAATATACCAGGCGGAGTCGGTGATACTGTATCCGTGCCGGTGATTTTCAACCAGAACGGTCAGAACATCGATACAACTACTTTCTCCATCGACTACGATGAGAATTGCCTGTCCTTTGATCCAAATGAGCCTGGGGCGGTAACCTTCAATGTGTCCTCCGATTTCGTTACTTCCTGGAGCTACGCGGGTAATGATACCAATGGAGAGATCGATATTTCCATTTACGACCAGACTGAACCCAGGTCCACTTTGGTGGACGGTACGATAGTGACGATCCTGTTACAGGTCAAGTCAACATGCTTGGCACCTCCCAATTCCACAAACAATGCCCGGGTTGGTTTCTCGAACGACCCATCCCCCTCATTCGGCAGTTATGGCCAGAGCATAATGGGTTATACAACCGATGGTTTTGTGCGCATCCTGGAAGGCAAGCTAGGTGATTGCAACGGCGATGGCCTAGTCGATGCTGGTGATTTGAGCGGCCTAATTCTGGAGATCTTCGATGGCGATGATGTCCTACCCAAGGACACTCCCGGCGGAACCTTCCCAGGAAATCCAGTTGGGTGCAACCCCAACCAGGACATGGTCGTAGATGCAGGAGACTTATCTTGCACAGTGCTGATCATTTGGGGAGGTGGATCTGCGGCCTGCTCAGGCGGTACGAATGCACTCTCTCGGAGCATGCTTTTCCCAGATAAAGTGTCATTGGCGATTCCAGATCAGGTCCCTGCTGTAGCTAATCAGCAAGTCGCTCTCCCTGTATCCTTGGATACACAAGGCAATGACGTATCAAGCATCGTTTTATCGATTGATTACGATCAGTCCTGGCTTTCATTTGATGATGGCGATCTGGACAAGGACGGCTTACCCGATGCAATCCGGTTCAACTTACCTGAAGGTTATGTTGCATCAGCCAGTTTCGATCCTCAAGATAAGGATGGAGAGATCGATATGGTGATCTACTTCCCAGGTCTTGGGCAAAACCCCCTACCTTCGGATGAAATACTGACCGTGTTGCTCAATGCAGGTGAACCTGAAGGTGATTTTGTTGCCAATGTAAAATCCTCAAGTGACCCGCGGTCATCATATGGAAGTTTATCAGGACAAAGCCTGCCCGGTACCGCTACGGATGGCTCGGTATTGATCTTTGGAACTGCTTTCAGTCGTACTTTCTTGCCGGTTACGATTAATGAAAGATAACGCTATCCAGTCAAACTAATAACCATGATTTCAGAATGGCATGGGGGCACCATGCAAAAAATGCCTGGTGCCCCACCCTCTGGATAACT
>JBFFIU010000435.1:0-2704 GCA_041556275.1 Anaerolineales bacterium
ATCTTTCAGGACACCATCCGCAAGGTTGGCCTGAATTTCTACCTGTTTGAATTGGCAAATATCCGCGACCAATGTTCCTGGGTACATCGTGACTTTCCCGCGGCTGCAACCGAGAAGGCCAAAGATCTTGTGCGCATGGCAGTTGCCAAGGTCAGATTGGTAGAACCATTGCAGAGAAAATGGCTGGAATTCAACCACGACGCCTTGATCATCGGTGGTGGACTGGCAGGTATGACCGCTGCCCTTGAACTAGCTGACCAGGGATTCAAGATTTCGCTGGTTGAGCGCAATCCAAATCTGGGTGGAAATATGCGTCACCTGCACTTCCTGCTCAGCCATGCCGACCCCCAGGCTTTATTGGCTGAACTGATCAAACAAACGAGCACTCATCCCAACATTTCTACTTTCCTGAACGCAGAAGTTGACTCATTTGAAGGTAGTCTGGGGAAGTTCAAGAGCACCCTCAAGCTCGCAGATAGTGAAGAATCTCCCCTCATCCATCACGGAGTGGTTATCCTCGCCACGGGTGCTCAACCCTATAAGCCATCCGAACATCTCTACGGGCAGGATGAGCGCGTGCTCACTCAACTGGAGCTCGAGGAAGTTCTCGTTGGGGGATCAGCCGAAATTTCTGACCTGAAATCAGTGGTCATGATTCAATGCGTGGGATCGCGCACTGAGGAGCGCCCTTACTGCAGTCGCATCTGTTGCGGACAGGCTGTGAAGAACGCCCTGGAGATCAAAAAGATCAACCCGGACTGCGAGGTATATATCCTCTACCAAGATATCCGCACCTATGGCCTTTTGGAGAAATATTATCGGCAGGCGCGTCAAGAGGGAGTGATGTTTCTGCGCTTCGAGCCAGATCGACCCCCGCAGGTAAATGCAGATGGCAGCCTGCAGGTGATCATCCATGATGCAATGCTTGGGACGGATATTCTTCTTGAGGCGGATCGTGTGGTCCTATCGGTGGCCACTGTCCCTCGGGATGATGCCAATCAAATCGCTCAACTGCTCAAAGTACCACAGATGCAGGATGGCTTTTTCCAGGAAGCGCATATGAAGCTGGCACCGATAGACTTCGCCTCAGAAGGGATCTTCTTGTGTGGTATGGCCCACTACCCGAAAAAGGCTGTCACCGAAACTGTGATCCAGGCTAAAGCAGCTGCCGGTCGCGCAGGCACCATCCTCGCCCGTCGCGATCTTGAGATAGAACCCATCACCTCTCATGTTCTCGAAGAAAAATGCGATGGCTGTGCCTATTGTGTTGATCCTTGTCCATTTAAAGCCATCACTCTGATCGAATATGTGGATGAATCTGGTCAAACAAAGAAACGCGTAGTTGTCGATGAGACGATCTGCAAGGGCTGCGGCACCTGCCAGGCAACCTGCCCCAAGGATGCAATTTTCGTCGCCCACTTTAAGCTGGATTACTTGCGAGCCATGACGATGGCCGCCTTGGAGGTGTAATTTTGAATGATTATGAACCCCTGATCATCGCATATACCTGCTACTGGTGCTCTTATACTGCGGCTGATTTGGCGGGAACGTCTCGCATTCAGTACCCCCCCAACATAAGGATCATCCGCGTTCAATGTAGTGGCATGGTTCATCCCAACCTGGTGATCGATGCTCTCACCAATGGCGCTGATGGCGTTCTGATGTGCGGTTGCCATCCAGGGGATTGCCACTATCGCGAAGGAAATTTGCGCGCCCAATCGCGTGCCGATGCGCTTGACTTGATGTTAGAAGATTTCGATCTTGAACCGGAACGCTACCGCCTTGCATGGGTAGCAGCTTCAGAAGGTCCGCAATTTGCCCAGGTTGTGAAAGATATGGTTGAAGATTTGCGTGAGATAGGACCCAGCATCTACAAATGAATTGATCAAAGAAGAAGGAACTATAAAATCCTGTCTCGTCCATGCTACCAGTGAAAAGGAGGATTTATTGAAAAAATCGTATTACCTCGGGCAATGTCCAGGAATAGATAACACCATTAAGGAGGTTCACGAATGGCTGTAAAAGTCGCACAAGAGTGGTTTGCCATATGCGGTGGCTGTGAAGTCACCGTGCTCGATGTTGGCGAACCGTTGATCGACCTGCTGCCGGAGCTCGAATTCGTACACATGCCAGTGATCATGGATCATAAAGTATATGGCCAAACAGGGGAGGAAACCAAAGCGGATATACCAGAGGCGGATGTGGGTATCATCACCGGCAGCATCCGAAATGAAGAAAACAAAGAGCTGGCTGAATTGATGCGCTCTCGAGTAGATTTTCTGATCTCCATGGGCTCATGCGCCTGCTATGGAGGTGTGCCAGCATTAGCCAATCAGTTCGCGGTCGATGAGATCTACCAGCGTGTCTTCCAAGGAAATTCAACAACCGATCCCGGAGAGACACCCACAGAAGGCTTGCCAGCCCTGCTTGATCGTGTTTACGCAGTGCACGAGATCGTGGATGTAGATCTAACGTTGCCAGGCTGCCCTACAACACCCGACATGTTTGTAGCTGCGGTTTTGCACCTGCTGAAGGGTACGCCCTTTGCGCTGGAGACGAAAAGCGTTTGTGATCAGTGTCCAACAATCCGCGAGCAAAAAGCGGGAGAAGGCATCACCCTTAAACGCCCGTTAGAGTCAGTAGAGGGGGTTGGCGAAGAATTAGAAAAAGTTCGCTGCTTCATGGAGCAGGGTTTTCTTTGCCA
>JBFFIU010000436.1:0-2692 GCA_041556275.1 Anaerolineales bacterium
GAGCGGACCAAAGTTTGGGTCGGCGAGTTTCAGGCCCATCATTAACCCCCTCTGGCGGGAACCCTTCAGTACTCCTGGGTGCTTCTCTTGCAGCTCGGAGAAACCACTTTCGAAGATATCAGCCATATCGCGCACGTGCTGTAAGAATCCTGGTTCTTCCAGGATGTCCAGCATTTCCAGGGTGACATAACAGCCCACTTCTGCTCCTCCAAAAGTGGAGACATGGATAAAAGGGTTTTCATGCAGGAAGGGATTGAGATTTTCCCTGTAAAGGGTCGCTGTGATGGGGTAGATGCCGCCGGATAACCCTTTACCGGTCACAATAATGTCCGGGATCACATCATATGTGTCAATACACCACATCGCACCGCAGCGACCAAGCCCGGTCTGCACTTCATCCATGATCATGACCGCCCCGGTCTGATCGCATAGTTTCCGTACACCGGCAAAGTAGTTCTCTGGCGGGATTGAGATACCATATGTGGCTGGAATGGTCTCGAAGATCACCGCCGCGGTTTCTTCACCGATCACAGTGGCAAGGGCATCCAAATCGCCGAAGGGAACTTGTTGGAAGCCTGGCATGAGCGGCCCGAATGGCTTGCTGAAGCTTGGATCCCCAGCCGCCAGGGCGAACCCGGTGTGCCCGTGGTAGCCGCCTTTGGCAGAGATGATGTTGGGACGACCCGTATGCCCCCGGGCGATCTTGATCGCCATATCGACCGCTTCGCCGCCCGACACGCCAAATACTACGTGGTTGACATCTCCTGGGCAGATTGCGGCTAAACGTTCCCCCAACCGGGCTCGCGCTTCACTCACCAGATGGTGGTTGCCGATATCCAGCTCCTCCAGGGCGCGCTGCAAGGCAGCAATGATGCGCGGATTGCGGTGACCCAAGTTAAAGACCCCACCGTTGGAATGGCAGTTAATCAACTGCTTGCCATCTAAATCCCAGATATAGATCCCCTCTCGCTTGCCGATGACGAAATCGATCCCCGCCTGTTTAAAGAATTCTGCTTTCCCGGATGAGACATGATCAGCAAATTTATTCGTTATTTCCTGTTTCGGCAGCTGTCCAATAAGCGACATATTTTTCTCCGTTGTGGTATTCGTCCTCATTAAGTTTGCGATTGTTTTTTTATCTTTTTACTTTCCCTGGCAGGATGTAGGGGTATTCACGGCGAAGTATCTTGCGGTACAAGAAGCGATCGAATCTTCTTGCCGAAGAAAGGAAAGACCAGATAAAAGCGTCCTCCCGGTAGTAATCCCTGATCTCCTGCTCGCTGATTTCTTCAACCCCAAATCCTTTGCCTCCATTCGAAAAGAAGCTGTTCGCTTTATGCACCAGTTCGGGTATTAGATCGGGACGTCCTTCCTTATAGAAATTTGCCAGGATGTCAATGGTCACTTTGCGTGGATCGTAATAGCGGGTCATGACATCTTCGAGGAAGAACTTGCGAATGATCATCGCCAGCATCCTGGGTGTGGTACGGATGACCAGTTCTGGATCGAATTGCTCGATACCTTTGTGGGTATAAACCGGTGTGCTTGTGTCAACATAGGAAAGAGATGAGTTTTCGTCAAGTTTTGGTGAATCCGCATCCAATTCATTGATCACCCAATTGGATATTTGACCATCTAGGGATACCTGGTATTCGGTTTGCCGTGAATTAAAGTACCACAATTTATGCAGCTCTTCGAGGACTCGCTCAAATAGAATCGCCACCCCTTCCCGGTCGAGGATATGCATGGCGTTATTACCGATCGCCTGAGCGTCGATCTTATATTGAATGATATAGAAGATCGGTCGACCGGAGGGATTGCTCACAATGGCATGACCATGTGGAGGCAATCTAATCTCGATCTTTTGCTCGAGAAGGTGGTTGTAAGCTTGGTAGGCTTGAATATATTTCTCCAATTCCTCTTGAGTTTCAAAAATGGACATGCGCTTAAACGCCAGTCCTTCCATTCCTTCGCAGTTCAGTTCGAAAACCGTGCTGATCTCGCCATATCCGAGCACATGGCATGGGATGCGGCAGCTCTCCGGAGATTCTGGATCCAAACAGGTTTCAAATTCTTTGAGCACGTCGAAGTCGATCTCAAATTCGGGTGGATTTTCATAATCTTTTAGATTCGATTTATTCACACTATTACCCTCCTTGATTCAAGGAAGTCCTCTGAATCCTGGTTAAACTGATGTGCAAGTTGTTTTTTACTTATGAGAAGACCAACGTAAATGGTCATTCTGAAGGAGCGGAGCGACTGAAGAATCTCTATCGACTTGGTTAGCTTTGATCCCGGCGATGCCTCATACATAGGATTTCACTTTACCTCAGTAAACCAATCAAGGATTATTCTTGAAATTTTTCAAATGGCTTTTCTTACTTGGCTTGCTTGGTTGGCGGATTAACCACCATCGACAAACCGGCTGCCATCACGGCTGCTCCAGCAGCCACATCGATGAAGCTGAACATGCCGGTCGATATGGCGCTCAGGAAGTACCATAGGAAGACGAAGTCATAGCGCAAAATCAGGAAGCCGAAGAAGTAGATCAGGGCGTAGACCATCAACCCTCCCAACAAGAGTAAAACCACATCCAGTATCTTCCCAGCGCCGCTTCGCCCGCGGATCAAAAACCAGAACAATACCGGCAGCAGAAAAATCAGTGCAAATGGATCGATGATCAGAACCAGCA
>JBFFIU010000437.1:0-2686 GCA_041556275.1 Anaerolineales bacterium
ATATTCTATGCCATTCACCGCCATTACCTCCAATTGGCAGATGATCTATCGTTATCGGATTATGGTCCAGCACCGCGTTTAAGACGTCAACGCGTCTTCCTCCCAATCTCCGGAGTGCATAAAGGGACTTTAAAAGCTTTGCACTATGCTCGATCAATTAGCAGTGACATAACTGCAGTATATGTGGCTATAGATGAAGCGCAAACGAAAAGAATCCAAGGTCGTTGGCAGAAATGGACTTCTGATATACCTCTGGTTGTAATTGATTCCCCTTATCGGGAATTAATGCATCCTCTTGTAGCGTATATCGAATCGCAGGCAGAAAAAAGTCAAGCTGACGAGATGATCAACGTCATTGTGCCTGAATTTATCCCAAGCCGATGGTGGCACAACTTCCTGCACATGCAAACTGCAACCTGGTTACATTTGGCATTGCGGCACATCCCAGGCGTGGTAGTGGTAGACGTACCTTACCAAGTGGAGTAATTTGATGGTTGAGCAGGTGAAGAGATTATGATTTTACTCCCTGATCGCATTTAGCCTTGCCCGATATTAATTCATCCGGGTGTATAGACCGGACCGAATTTGGGGTGACTCTTGATCGATGACTCAAAAATTTTCACAGTTTGTGAGATGTATTGTCGTTTAATTACTATGATCCATGAGCGATTATTAGATCAGGGCATTCTATAGGACAATCGGAGAAATTTTATGATCCGCTCGATTTTGTTTACTAAGGCAGGAGAGATTCAAACCACCACAGTCGATCAATTCGATGACGTGTTGAGTAACAAACAGGATTTCTTGTGGGTGGATTTTGAGTCCGAACCATTAGAGACCTGTAAAGCTATATTCCAGGATATTTTTAACTTTCACCCTCTGGCAATAGATGACGCCCTCCATGAAACGCATGTTCCGAAAGTTGATGATTGGGATACTTACCTCTATTTAGTTTTACGAACAGTGAAATATGCATCTGACAATACATTGGAGATCATTACTCCGGAATTGGATATCTTCTTGGGGTTAAATTATTTAGTTACCTACCACAAGAGTGGAATAGAAGCTGTGCATAGGATTTGGGACCTTTGCCAGCGAGATCAGCGATATTTAGCAAAAGGAGCGGGTTATCTACTATATCAAATTTCAGATGAGATTGTCACTGACTCGATGTTATTGATCGAAAACATGGATGACCATATAGATAAGCTTGAGGATGAAATCTTTGTCGAGCCGCAACCAGAGACTTTGGCGCATATCTTTTCCATCAAACGTTCAACGCTAACTTTGCGCCGTACTTTGCTTCCCCAGCGAGAGGTTTATACCAAACTGGCACGCGGTGATTTTGACCTAATCCGGGAACATGATCGGATTTATTTCCGGGACGTATTCGATCATATGGTTCGTTTGCAAGAGATCAATGAGAGTATGCGCGATCTTACCGGTGGCGCCATAGACACCTACCTGTCTGTGGTCAATAATCGAATGAATGAGATCATGAAAGTATTAACCATCATTGCCACGATTTTTATTCCATTATCTTTCTTCACGGGGATATATGGAATGAATTTCGTTTATATGCCCGAATTGAATTGGAGGTGGGGATATTTCATCCTATTAGGTTTTCTTGGGATGGTGATCATTGGTATGTTGATATTCTTCAGACAGAAGAGATGGATGTAAAATTTGATGATAATTGATTTTTTAATATAAAATCAATATGGTTTCTTCATGCTGATTCTCATGTAACCTAATGAATAAGGTATAAAGAAAATAAACGTGTTGGAAAGATAAATAGAATTGTTGTCCACCAGGTTCTATCAAGAAGGGAGTTCACCAATGTACCGAATAGGCGTTAGTATATTGAGTCTGTTAATATTGTTCCTTGCTGCGGCATGCGGAGCAAGCGAACCTTCTTACACAGCTTATGTATGGGAAGATGCAGATGGGGATGGGAGACAGGGAGAGGATGAGAATCCATTAGCTGGAATTGTTGTCCAGATCATCGATACTACAAACGGTTTTTTGTGGAATCGACCAGTCACAGATGCAGATGGCAATACCTTTCCCTTCAGGGCAGGTGACACTTGTGGGCAGTATGCCATCTATTTGAGCGTCCCGGATGGTTATTGGCCGACCACTTCAGTTATGGTGAACACCCCAAATTGTGAAACAGCTCAGTTTGGATTGAAAGAATATCCCTGACCAAATTATCAATTTCAACGCTACCTGGTAAGCTGCCAGCAAAGCTGTGGGTAAGTATAGAATCTGATCAAGAGGGGAGATAGTCTTGCTCGTGATCAGGTTATTTCTTGGTCAATCAGGGGAGAGGTGGATCAGAAGGCTTCAGCAACAAATAAGAGCATCGCGCAGAACATATATAGGGAAGCGTATTTGAATAAACTGAAGTTTATTCGATCTGAAGGTCTTAGCATGCTGAAAACAGCTAAGAAAAGTAATCCCGCGGTCAGAACACCCATCAAGCGCAAATAGCCCCAGGTAAGACCGATCCCGTAAGCAGCTAAACCCATCATGCAAGCGGCGATTAAGCTGGAAAGCGTGATGGTCAATTGGGTGGCGCGGAATCCATATTTGGAGGGAAAGGTTGGGATGCCAGCTTGTTGATAGTCATCGAAATTGCGCATGCTAAACGTGAGGATGTGAGTGGGAATCCAGAATAAAATCC
>JBFFIU010000438.1:0-2658 GCA_041556275.1 Anaerolineales bacterium
AGCACCACTGAGAACGAATAAGCCAGCATATTTCTTGGCATTACGGGCGACATATTCTGATGCCAGGCAGGCGCCTTGTGAAAAGCCACCAAAAGCGATCTGCTGGTCTGAAAAACCATTTGCGTGTGCTTCGCTTAGTAGTGTATCAATGTTTGCCAAAGCCGATGATAGATCGGGTTCATTTGCCTCGAGTGGTCCAAAGGCAGTTTGAGGGTACCAGCGATTTAATGCTGCTTGTGGAATCGTAAATCTTGCTCCTTCAACGCTGAGGGCTTCAGCAATTGGCAACATGGCCTCGGCGCTACTTCCACGACCATGTAAAAGGATCACGATCAGATTTGCATTATTGATTTCAGCCCCAAAATTTATCACGGGTTGTCCATGATGGATATCTGCTGTCATATATCTTTATGCTCCAATGGGAGTCAAGCCGGCTTCGATCTCCTGGCGACGTGTTTCCAAAAAAGGTGGTAGAACCAGCTTCTCACCCAGATTATCTGGCGCTTCATCGATAGCGAAGCCAGGGCCGTCGGTGGCGATTTCAAATAAGATGCCGTTGGAAACGCGGAAGTAAATTGACCGAAACCAGAAGCGGTCAATCAGATTGCTGACATGAAAGCCAGCTTGGGACAAATGAGAGTGCCACTTTTTCTGTGTCTCAAAGTCTGCAACCCGGAAGGCGACATGGTGTGTGCCACCCGCCCCTAACCGGGAACGTCCCTGATCGGGTTGTTCCAGCAACCAAACCTCTGTTCCGGGACCACCGTTTTGTATGGTAGTGTAGATAACCGCATTTGTTTGTTGGTCGATCCACTGCGTGCGTTCAATTTCTTCATAATTCAGGATATTCTCGAGGATGTCTTTGAGCTGTTTTATTGACGGAATAGATAAGACTACACTATAAAACCCCCGCAGGGCATACTCGTCTGGAATATCAGGGCGGTGCCAGATTTCACCATCGAACTCTGCACCTTGGTCATTGACCAGATATAGTTGCTGACCTTCGGGATCTTCAAATGGCAATAATTGGCGCCCGGCGAATTCAGTGATCTTTTCTTGTATGACGCCTTTTTCATTGAGACGTTGAGACCAAAAATCCAGTGCAGATTGGCTGCCCACGCGGAATGCTGTGCCTGCAATGCTGTCTGAACCGCGGACATTCGGTCCGATATGAGGCCAATCGAAAAAAGTCATATCTGTACCCGGGCTACCCAGTTTATCCGCATAAAAGAGGTGATAGGCTGAGACGTCATCCTGGTTTACTGATTTCTTGACCAGGCGTAATCCCAGCACCTGGGTATAAAAATCGAGATTATCAGCAATCCTTGCGCTGACTGCTGTAACATGGTGGATTCCTGTCAATTGCATTTAATTTATTCTCCTAGTAAACTGTAATATTGGTTATATTACCACGTTGCAATGATTTTGTCCAGATAATATCAATATAATATTAATGATGTTTTAATATTCATGTGAAGTCTAATCTGGAAATTTTTGTGCTCACTTCCTACCAGAGACAAAATTATTGCTTTTCTCGAAATTCTTTGCGTAATATAAAAAATTTCAGTTCCAGGTGGATAGTTGAACAGTTCTCACAAAGTTTTCCTCCAAAAGTGATCCATTGGGAACGCCGCAGTCGGGGAAATATGTTACTTCAATAGTGCTTTTAAGAAGGATTATGCAAAGTTCCAATTTTGAAGTGAGTTCTTCATGATTGATAACATGATGAGCTCCAATTGTCACGTTCTGGGCATTGTAGAGTAGATTCGCCCCACAAGTCAACGATGCTGGGTTCTCGATCACTCGTCCAAACTGATCCATATTAAGGGACCAGAATTCGAGGGCAGTTCCGTTCGCTGGAGCTGCCATTGCCCTACCTCCATAACTAGGACCGAAAAATCCAGTATATTACCAAAAACGATATGGCGACTGTCTGGACTCCAGGTAGGCCCAGCACCATACTCAAATACTTGCTGGTCGGTCCCGTCTGGACGCATGGCCAAAAAACTAGGCGCCTCGCCATCAGGCGCAATTTGCCAGGCCAGCCACTGGCCATCTGGGCTCCAGACCGGAGTTGACGGACACCAGGCAAATAAACAACTCGCCGGTACATGCGGGTTGAGTATATCAACGCTTTTCCCCTCCAGGTCGAATATGGCGATCCCGTTTTTCCATTCGCCGTCCCCGGTGAGCTCGCCGCCAATCACCCAGGCCAAGTATCTCCCATCTGGCGACCATGCGGGGTTGCCGAAGGAGAGGTATGGAAGATCATCGAGACCAAACTCAGTGTAGTTAAAGGGTGCTGGACCTGTTTCCAATTGGTAGAGCCAGGGGGTGAGGATTCCATCTTCCTCCGCGTTTTCATCCCCGTGGGTATAGGCGATCGTCTTACCATCTGGTGAGAGGCTGAAAGAAGTACGCACGATATGCTCTGAGTCGAGCACCTGATATCCTGTCCCAGAGGTGCTCACCACCGTTATATTGCCCGGGCCAGGCCTGGGCTGGTCATTTGGATTAAACACATTTGACACAAAAACAATCGTTTCCGGATTCGCACCCCACCACTGCGGGTTGTAGTTGTAGCGGTCTGGGGTGTCGGTGAGCTGGAGGCTATCGCCTGTCTCCGGGTCAATCAGATAAAGATTTGTCTCACCCCGG
>JBFFIU010000439.1:0-2629 GCA_041556275.1 Anaerolineales bacterium
CTAGTATCCATCCGAGATCAAAAGTTGGCTGGCGACCTTTCCTGAAAGGGTCACCATTGGCACCCCGCCCCCAGGGTGTGTTGTTCCGCCAGCGAAATATAAACCACGTACATCGCGCGCTCGATTATGCGGGCGGCGAAACGCAGCCCAGCGGTTATTCGATGATGCACCGTATAACGCCCCCCGTCGGGCACCTGTCAATTGCTCGATATCGAGCGGCGTGAGAACCTTTTCCTCTTGGATCTGTTGGCGAATGTCAAAACCTCGTTCAGCCAGGAGCGCAAGCACCCGGTCTCTGTATTCCGCTGTCTGAGTTGTCCAATCCCAACCAGGGCCTGTCGCCGGGGCATTCACCATTACAAACCAATTCTCACATCCCTGCGGGGCATCCTGGCGTGTTGCCCTTGAGGTGATCGCCACGTAGATCGTCGGATCGGAAGGGGGTATTCCCTGCTGAAAAATCTGTTCGAATTCAAGGCGATAATCCGCAGAAAAAAAGATGTTGTGATGTGCGAGCTGAGCATGTTCAGCAGCGACTCCCAGCATTAAGATGAATGCCGAACAGGATGGATCCGTCTCCAACAAACGTTTCTTTCGGCTGCTTGGAAAAACTGATGGCGGCAGTAGATTTTCGTAAACCCAAGCCACATCCAGGTTTGCGATTACAGCGGAAGCAGGTACAAAATTTCCGTTGGCTAATATGATCCCCTTGACCTGCCCATCTTTTATATCAATCCCGCGAACCCTGCAACCGGTGTGGATCTCCACGCCAAGTTCTTCAGCTAAACGAGCAATAGATTGGGCGAGTTGGTAAACCCCACCCTGTGGGTACCATACACCCTGATTGAGTTCGACATGGGCGATCACATTTAATGTTGCTGGGGCGTGATATGGGCTGGCCCCAACGTAGGTTGCAAACCTGCCCAGGAACTGCTGTAGCTGCGGCGATCTCACATGGCGGCTGATGACCTGGTGCATGGTTTTGAATCCGTCTACTCTCAGCGCGTCCATTGGCGAAACCTTGAACAGGCTGCTGAGACGGGGCGGTTGATCGTAGATGAAAACCGGGCTGACAATACGGTACAACTCGGCAGCATGCGCCAGAAATTTTTGGTAACCATCTGTATCCTGAGGCTCAATCGCTTTTATCTGAGGGAGCATGAGTTCAAGATCTTGACTCGCATCAAGCACGGTTCCATCTGGAAAAAAATAACGGGTGAGCGGTTCAACTGGTAACAGTTCCACATAATCAGTCAGTTGGCGACCAGCCCCTTTGAAAAGATCTTCGAAGACCGGTCGCATGGTGATCACTGAAGGGCCGGTATCCCAGCGATAGCCACCCTGGCGAATTTCTCCCATCTTACCGCCTACCTGGTGGTTTTGCTCGTAAAGGATGACTTTCTTGCCTGCCGTTGCAAGATGAATGGCAGCGCTCAACCCACCGATTCCAGCACCAACCACAAGAACCTTGTTTGAGATGGCTTCATGCATATCTTAACTGCGGATTGAGACCGCACGACCTTTCCAATCAGGGCCTCCGGATCGGAAGAACCAGGATAAAGATCGAGCGGCAATAATGGTCATCAGCATAACAGATACGGGCAGTAAAAGGGCATCCTGAATTCGCTGGTGCGTGATTCTAGCGCTCAAGCCTCGGATTCCCAATCCCAGGAAAACACTGATCCCGGCAGGCCACAGCCAATCTGGGCTGTTAGACGACAACAGTCCGCTCACCAACAATACCCAGGGGGCCAGGAATAAACACCAGTGAAAGATCGCTGATAGAAACAGATAAAAAGGCTGCCCCCCATGTCCAGCCAGGATGTTCTTGGCAAAACCATCACTGACCTCTCGCCAGTTGGTATACATACGGGTATCGATCAAACGGTTGCCCAAAGCCATCACCAATCGAAAGCCAGATTGCTTGATCCCTCGGGCCAATCCCATATCCTCAATTATGTTGTCACGGACACTTTGGTGGCCGCCGATTTGATCATAGGCAGCCCGTCGAAACATCAGGCATTGTCCATTGGCAGCCGCGAAAACCTGCCAAGGAGTGTAACGAACTAATATCTCAGGTAAATAGCCTGTGATCACAAACATCATCATCGGCACAACCAGACGTTCTGACCAGGTTTCGGTGCGCTGAGTGGGCCAAACGGTGAGCATATCCGCACGCATTTGCTGCAGAAGAGAGATAATTGCGGATAAAGCCTCAGGTTTCCAATGGACATCTGCATCGGTGAAGACAAGCAATTCTCCTTTCGCCTGTTGAGCCAACTGGTGGCAGGCCCAGTTTTTCCCCAACCAGCCAGGCGGCAAAGGCTGACCGGAGATAACTTTGGCGCGCGGGTCCCCCTGAAGGGTATCTTGGGCGATCTCCAAAGTCTCATCACTTGAACCATCATCGAGCAAAATCAATTCAAAGTCAGGATATGTCTGCTCTTCTAAGCTGCGGAGAGTCCTGGTGATCTGACCGGCCTCATTGCGGGCGGGGACCAAAATCGAAACCAGCGGGGTCTCTATGGGAGTCTCTTTTCTCAATCTCGGAAAGGTCAGCGCATTGATCACGCTGATCACCGCGATCAGCAGCAATGTCGAAAGGATCACGAATGTAAAAATCATTTCC
>JBFFIU010000440.1:0-2583 GCA_041556275.1 Anaerolineales bacterium
CCACTTTGCCGACCAGATGGTATTAAGCATCAACCATACTTGGCGTGCCTCTCGCAGTAGATATTGACCGCCTTCCGTACGAATTCAGCCCCGCCTTCACGGATTCTCTCATAATTGGTGGCGAAGCGTGGATCCTGCACCCACATGTCTGCCAGGTTGCCCAGGTAGCCAACATCGCAGGTGTAGAAATATTTATTGATATAAGCATGGTACTCCCCGATTGCTGCCTGCACATCCGGATCATCCGGTGAGAGGCGAGGATCGTTTCCAACCATACGGCGGGTCAAGCGATCACCTTCAGCTTTGATGGCATCTTTCTGTTCCTTGGAGTGACCGACCCATTTACGTTGAGATTCGGTATACTGAAAAGTATTGCCCCAACGTTCTTTGGATTCTGATTCGTACTGGGTCTCATCAAAGCCTTGAAAATAATCTTCAGCTGACATAATCGATTTTCCTTTGATGGTTTATATCATCAGGGATAGATTCAGTTCACCTTATCTATTCTATGTCCGGTTTGAAAATGGATTAAGAGGCAGGCCAGAAAAATCCCCCAAACAGATGTTGGCATCAATCTTTCATCGCCTGAAAGTTATGGCTTGTCGACCAGCAGTGGTAGTTCTTCCCCATCGACGGCACCGAACTGCATCTCGTAGAGACGGGCATATAAACCATCCGAATCCTCAAGCAGCGACAGATGGGCGCCCTGTTCCACCAGACGACCTTCGTTGAGCACCAGGATCCAATCGGCGTTAATGATAGTGCTGAGGCGATGAGCGATCACAAAAGAAGTACGCCCCTGCATCAAATGTTCTAAGGCCTCCTGCACCAGGCTTTCGCTTTCACTGTCCAATGATGAAGTGGCCTCATCCAAAATGAGGATGCGCGGGTCTTTCAGGATCGCCCTGGCGATGGCCACGCGCTGCCGCTGCCCACCGCTAAGCTTCACACCACGTTCACCAACCTCTGTCTCATATCCCTGCGGCAGGTCATTGAGAATGAAATCATGCGCATTTGCCGCTTTGGCCGCTGCTTCAACTTCGTCCCGGGTCGCATCTAGTTTGCCATAGCGTATATTGGCGTAAACCGAATCAGAGAAGAGAATTGTCTCCTGAGGCACGATACCGATTTGCTCCCGCAAACTGCGCAGCTCTACCTGACGTATATCATATCCATCAATAGTTACCCTGCCTGCATCCACATCCCAAAAGCGTGGGATCAGGCTGATCAAGGTTGATTTCCCGGCTCCGCTAGGTCCTACTAAGGCGATGATCTTGCCGGGTTCAGCGCTGAAAGAAACATCCCTTAGCACAGGAATTCCCTCTGCGTAAGTGAAACTGACCTGTTCAAAGTGTACTTCACCGGCCAAGGGAGGTAAATCTGGTGCATCCGGCTGGCTGAGGATATCGGGCTGCTCATCAAGCAATCCGAACAGGCGCTCCGTAGCACCAAGAGCTGCCTGGAAGCTCGCATACAGGCCAGCCAATGTGGCAATTGGTGCGGCGACCATCATCGTATAAATGAGATAAGCAACAAGGTCGCCAGCCGTCAACCTGCCCTGGATCACTTCAAATGCGCCGAACCAGAGGGTGATCGTGATCGATGCAAAAGCGATAAAACCAATAATCGGTCCCAGCACTGCCCCAATTTTAGCTCGTCGTATGGCAGCAGCGTATATCTCATAGACGGAGTCGGAAAATCGGTTGATCTCATACTCCTCACGGGTAAAGGATTTAACGATCCGGACTCCAGAAACCGTTTCTTCCACCACGCTGGCTGCCTTGGCCAGTGCATCTTGCACCGCTCTAGACTCGCGCCGGATCTTGCGCCCCAACCAGACCATAGTCAGGGTGATGAATGGTATGCCCAATAGGATGATCGTGGTCAGCCGCCAATCTAACCAGAACAGCAAGATGGCGGCACCAATCAGCGTCAATCCCTGGCGCAGCAGAGCCACCAGATCATCTGTTATCGCGGATTGAAGCAGTGAAGTATCGTTGGTGATGCGCGAAACGATCTCCCCGGTCCGGTAATCGCCGAAAAAGCGCAAGGATAAGGCTTGTAGGTGGCTGTATACCTGAACTCGAATATCAGCAACGGCATTCTCTCCAACGTAGGCCAGGGAAAGCCGGTGGACAAAGCTGGCGACCGCCTGCAGGATGAAGACAATAAACAGCCCGATGGCGAGTCGATTGAGCTGTGGAAGATCATTATCAACAAGGATGAGATCAACCAAGTTGCGGATGACCAACGGCAGAATTAAACCCAGGCCCACGCTGAACAGCAAGGCGATGGTTGAGACAGCCATCCACTTGATATACGGTCGTACATATCCCAACAAGCGAGCAAAGGTGCCCAGTTCTTCTCGGGTGATGCGTATTTGGGGTCTTTCTGTCTCCGGCTCAATCGAGCGATATGCTCGCCGTCTTCTAAATACCATCATTAACCCTTATCTAAATGCAGTCCCGTGAACATTTCCTTGTAGATACTAGATGCTCCCATTCTTTATTTCTCGGGGATAATTTGTGTTCCCACTGTACAGACCAGGGAGAATGAGGATGATTTTACCAAATAAGGGCTTGA
>JBFFIU010000441.1:0-2575 GCA_041556275.1 Anaerolineales bacterium
CCGGGACTAAACAACAGGCCTACCGCGTTGAACAAACTACTACTTCGCGGCAACCGGGCCCAAGACGTTACGCCAAGAAGGTCGCTAGAAAAGCGAAATCTCGAGAGAAAAAACTGAAACGGTATCTTGAATCTGATGAACGCATTGATAAACCTAGACAATCATGGCAGATGCGACTTGAGTTCTCCCAAGATGAACACCAAAGTCAGGATGTTCTGCGGGTCGAAAGATTATTCACTGGTTATCCAAATACCAACCCCCTTTTAGAAGATCTAAACTTTCACATTCAAGCAGGCGATCGAATAGCCTTAACTGGACCTAACGGGAGTGGAAAGACAACTTTGCTGCGAACTATTGCCGGTATTCTTGAACCTGTTTCTGGAAGGATTCGCTTAGGCAAGAATATTCAGATCGGGTATATGGCTCAAGAGCAAGAATCCTTGGATCAAAATCTAACAGCATTAGAAGTCATCCAATCTCAAGCCCCAATCGGTGAGACTGATGCCAGATCGTTCTTACATTACTTTTTATTCGCCGGGGACGATGTTTTACGCAAATCTGGCGATCTCAGCTTTGGTGAACGGGCACGCTTGGAGCTCGCCAGACTCGTCATTCAAGGATGCAATTTCCTGCTTCTAGATGAACCTATAAATCACCTGGACATCCCCTCACGCAGTCGATTTGAACAGGCTCTTACCCAATTCGACGGCACAGTTCTTGCAGTGGTACATGATCGATATTTCATTCGAAAATTTGCCACTGAAGTATGGGTTCTAAATGAATCTGGATTGAGCCATGAATCAACAATACCTTTGAGTTAACTTTCACATTTTCATTAACCTAATAAATAGATACATGATCGCGTATAATCGGGTTTCCGTGGTAAGCATTATCTAACCAATAATTATGAACTTAAAACCGACCTTCATAATAGTTTTAATCTTTACATTCTTGTTCATTGGAATTCATTTTATATCCACGACGGCAGCTCCTGCAAAACCTGATCCGCCAGGCGAAGAGGCTGAACAAGAAGAAGTAGGTCAAGCCGTCTTATCTGCTATCAACAAGCAACGTGAAAACATTCTCGGTCTCCTTGTGAATGAAGTCCGCGTAACTGATGTACGGGTTTCTGATGATCGCTCCTGGGGGATTGCTTTTCTCGAGATGGTCGACCCGAAAACAGGCAAAGTTCTGCCAACCGAACCTGGATTAGCGATCTCGCGAAGATTTGGAACCGATTGGCAGGTTACCCTCCCAGGGGATGTAGGATGGTTCCTTGAACTGAATTCAGTTCCTGATGATTTGATCTCAGAAGAATCCAAACTTGTCTACCTGGAAATGAATACCTTAGCTGCTGAGGCAGCCCAAGCTACCATCGGAGGATATTTGCTGCCTTGGGAAGCTGGTAAGACCGTCTATTTATCTCAGAGCACCGGTCATGATCAATACATCCCCTCCGGTAGTTCCCATTATGCTTTTGATTTCTATATATCCAAGACGATGTACCGACTGCATGCATCAAGACCTGGTAATGTCTGGCGGGCAAGATGGAACGTACCCAATGGGGATGATAGCGACATGGGAAATTATCTTGTTCTCAAGGATACATCAACAAATCCAACCACATACCAGCTTTACTTGCATCTCGCGCAAGAAAGTATTCCGCCGGAATTGAGGGTTGAAGGGACGTTTGTTGCACAAGGCCAGTTTATCGGAATTGCAGATGATACTGGCAAAAGTACCGGTCATCACCTGCATTATCATGTTCACACAAATCCAAATTCTTATTGGGGTACATCAATTGATATCACCTTCGATGACGTAGATATCAATGGTGGTCGACCCAGACGGGCAAGTGATGCTCCTTATTGCACCCGATCTGGTGATATGTGCAATCAATTTCGCACAGCATACGTCTCCGGAAACACGGTCCATGGGGATATCGAACCTCCGACAGGAGATCTATTTGAACCACTTACAGGAACAACCGCTGATCAATCCAAGGTTTTGGTAGAAGGTTGGGTAAGTGATAATGGTAGTGGTTTGAAGAAGGCCCAAATCCTGGCTTACTTTAATGACACCTGGCATGAGGTCGGAGATGAGATTTCGACTCTCACGTTTTCTCAAAATTGGAACATGTGCGCTGATGACGTCCCAGATGGTCCGGTTAGCATTGCCCTGAGGGCATGGGATAAGGCCGGTAATCCGTCAGAGGGACTATTGGGGTTAAACCACATCATTAAAGATTATACTTGCGATCCACCTCCTCCAGCTTGTATTCCGAATACTGACCAGATTGCGATTTTTAAGGATACGGATTTTAGAGGAGATTGCGAGATCCTAAGCTTGGGAGATTATCCTGATCCAAATTCATTTGATCTGGTAGGTGACAACAATGTTGAATCGGTTATGATCGGATCAAATGTGTCAGCTTCGCTTTATGGGGATAATGAATACAGCGGGCGAGTTACTTCCTTATTTGAGGATGATAGTAATCTTGATGATAATCCAATCGGTGGCAATAACCTATCCTCGATCAAAATTATCGATCGTAACGAAGTGCCCGACGCACCAA
>JBFFIU010000442.1:0-2575 GCA_041556275.1 Anaerolineales bacterium
AGCAAATAGGAGTCGAAAAGTTCTATATTATCGTAAAGTGCATCTCGTACAGAGATTTTCTCTGAAGATGGTAGCATTTGATATTTTTCGAGCGTAGAAATATCGGGGAGTATTCCCAACTTCAGGTTCACATAATTCTGAAGTGACCACATTAGTTTGAAAAATTGATCAGCGTCATTAGTTGATAGTTTCATAAATCTATTTTACACCCTTCTATCCCTTTCAAATGTCCTAATAGAATCATATTGGATAAGGAATTATGTGGTTTGCAGCTACCACATAATACATATATGCTAATTTCATCGCACCGGTGCCCATAACCTTCACCAGCAGCGCAGCCTTCTCTCCTCCACTAAGTGAATCGATCAGGCTCTCCGGGACATCGACATACCGGTTGATCCCGACGATCTTCACAATGGTGGTGAAGGTGTATTCCTGATCTCCGATGCCCTGCCCTTTCTGTTCCATCAAATGCTTCTCACCTTTTGTAGACATCTCGGTTCTTAGATCATGCCATCAAAAAGGAATTGTGTACCTCACATGCCGATTTGGGGAGTATAAGAAGGTAATGCGGGGTAAGCTGCTGCAGGTTTCGAGCTCGCTGTTTACCGCTCAATAAGTTGTTTACTCATTCCATTCTACCGCCCCAATATCACAGATTGCTACGCCATCGTTGTCACCGTCTATTGGCCGGAGACCGCCAAGGTAATCCTCCAATGGGCATGACGCGCTATCTCCGGCATCGATCGCGGGACTCGCAAGTTGAATGTCCAAATCCAACTGTGGCCAGCCAGAAATGAAGAGAGGATCCGTGGTGAGATCGTTTTGTCCCTGACCAGTGAGATCCGCCCAGGTGCCATCGGCGAGCTCTCGGCGGGTGATCTCCGTTTCCAAAAAATCGGCATCGATCTCGCCATCGAGACTGCTGAAATAAAGGTTATGATGCTCTGTTATCTTCACACCTGGACCAAGGTAGATCCCAGTTGGGTCACCGACTTCGGGACCGGTGTTGAAGGCGAAAATATTATTTACCAGCTGCAGATCTACTTGAGGTAAAGGGACAATTTCCTCGGGATAACCAGCTGAAAATGCCCAATTGCGCTCGCTATAAGTCGGATCCCACATATTGAAAGCGATTGTATTATTTACCACCTCCAGGATGCTGTGAAATGTTCCTATCCAGATGGCGCTGTTCCCTTGCCCCCATACTAGATTATTTTCCATCCGCCCACCTGCCCATAATTTTATTCCGTTCATATGATTGCGTATCACCCTGTTACGGCGGACAACAACCCCGTTGGCAAATCCCTCGCGGTCACGAGAGTTTAGATCAATGCCATCGCCACCATTATCATGGATGTAACAATCTTCAACCAGGACGGGATAGCCGCGTGAAATAGCTATTCCATCTGAGCCAAATGAAGATTCTGCTCTCAAACCCGAGCCGTACACTTCGAGACGACGAAAGATCATATTGTTGCAAGGACCTGGAGTGCAGTCAATCCCGGTAAATTCGCTGTTAAATATCAGACTTTCTTCTAAAGTGATGTGCTCAACTGGTCCTCCTTCTGGTGGATCCAGGTCATCGTCGCCATAGGTGAAGTGTATGCCTGCCTCTCCACCCTCAACCGTAAGATGATCTAAATCAATATAACGATTCTCGCCATTCAAATCCACTCCCCATGAGTTGAAATTGCGCAATGTGAATCCGCTTATGCGGATATGGGATACATGTTGATCAAAAATGAGCAAATCGCCCACATTACCACCGCCATCCAGGATTGGTCTTTCACCAGGGTAAGCAGTAAAGACGATCGGGGCTTCAGCAGTACCGGATCCCGTGATGTGAACTGAATCTTCCACTACATAAATCCCCTCTCGAAAGCAAATCGTGTCGCCTGGATGGGCCGAATCCATCGCATACTGAAAAGTGCCCCAGGGCTGAGACTCGCTTCCAGGCATGGAATCGTCACCGGTGAGAGAAACATAGTAAGTGCAAGTAATCTCTTCCCCTACCAAAAAAGGAGCTGTCGGTGCTCTAACTTCAGGAACAGATGTTGAAAGAGGAATATTGGGGGAAGATCTTTTAACCTCAGGGGTAGTTGCACTGATAAGGTTGCAAGAGATTTGTGGGAGTATCAGAAGGGCGAAGATCAGCCCTTTCGATAATCGCTTGAACCAAACTGATGCGACGATAAATGGTGTCATAGACCGCGTTGAACGCTTTGGTAAATCTTTACAAATAAATCCAATAACGATGTGGATCCAGAATCAGCCCATCCAATCACATTCTCCCCTGAGCTAGAAAACCAAACATGTTGACATTCACACACATCCTGGATAGAAGAATGGACAACCTGTCACGGTCAATTCGCTTACCTGTAATTAACATACAACCAAACAACCCTCGAGTCAATCGCGAAATTCTCAAAATATCCAAATATCCGCTTTGAGGAGTTGACAAACAGCAGCGTCGGTTTTACAGATTGCCTAAGCGCTTTGTATCAGTAAAGATAAAATTATCCAAACCCTAGTCAAGGAGCTCAAGCGTCACTGTCACATTCATCTCTTGACC
>JBFFIU010000443.1:0-2565 GCA_041556275.1 Anaerolineales bacterium
ATCCAAATATCCGCTTTGAGGAGTTGACAAACAGCAGCGTCGGTTTTACAGATTGCCTAAGCGCTTTGTATCAGTAAAGATAAAATTATCCAAACCCTAGTCAAGGAGCTCAAGCGTCACTGTCACATTCATCTCTTGACCATCACGCAGTAGAGTAAAATCCAGCTGATCACCTGCTTGACCCTCGTATGTGATGAGCAGGTTGAGCTGTTCAGCATTCATCAGCTGAACCCCATTGACTGCTGTGATCACATCACCCCCAGCAGAGAATTCTATCGAGCCCACATTCACTGTTCGCTGACTACCGCGCAGACCGGCTTTGTCAGCCGGGCTACCTGGCAATACCTCAATCACAGCCACACCATCATCCGGGAGTTCGAGCAGCTCTCGAATGCCCTCGGGTAATAAATTAACTGTGCGAATAGTTGCCCCGAGAGCAGGACGCGTGTCACGGATATCGCTGAGACCACCAAGTTCCAGGTTAGATAGGGCCTCGATCAAGAGATTGCTGGGAACTGCAAAACCCAATCCAGCGAATGAGCGTCCTTCTGGATTGATGATAGCCGTATTGATGCCGATCAGTTCACCCTGCGAGTTCAGTAAAGGTCCACCAGAATTACCGGGATTGATGGCAGCATCCGTTTGAATCATGGGAACGGTGATTTGGCCGACGGAGGGGACAAATCGCCCGATCGCAGAGACAATACCAGATGTGACAGTGAATTCAAAACCGAAAGGGTTGCCAATTGCGATCGTCTTCTGACCAACCTGCACCGCATCTGAATTCCCAATTTTTAATTCAGTTACATCAGGAAACGATTCTGTTGGATTGAGTGGGGTCAGCAGCGCTAGATCGAATGAAGGATTTGCGCCGACCACCTTGACGGGGATGGGTTCATCGCTATGTTCGGGAAAGACGGCCGTAATCGAAGCACCCTCCAGAAGATTTGTGGTGCCTGGCTCCAAGCTCTCTCGCACGACATGAAAGTTAGTCACCAGGTAGCTCGTCCCAGATGACTTGGCATCGATCAGGAAACCACTTCCTGCGCTTTGTTGCATAGGGACCTCTTCGTCAAGAAAAGGCAACAGATCCTGAAAGTCCGGCGGAAGCTGATCCTGAGGGACATTCGCGAAGGGCCGCATCGGTTCGCCCTGCAAAATGACGTTGATTGCCACCACACTCGGGCCGAATGCGTTAACAACTTCAACGGTATTCAGTTCATTTTCCAGAAAGGCTTCAGGTTCATTGAAAGTTTCGCTCACCTCAACAGTTGGCTTGGGCAGCTCAGTGAGAGCAGCAGTGCCATCACAGGCTGTCAATAAAAGAAGTACGGCCAGCAAAGACAATAATATTAGTACACGGGCATTCATGTTTGTTTTTGTCATAATTATCCTATCCACCTGCAAATTGGGCACCCTGGACGTCTTCGAGAGCAGCGGGAGCTGCCATTTCGGATCCCACATCAACCACAATCAGGTTGGCCTTTTGGCAGAAATGTGGTGTATCGATCCAGGCAGACAAGTTTGTGCCGATCGAGACACTATCCGAAACCACGAGCGCCGCGTCGGTAATTGCCGAAGCTTTATCGTCGTGAACCAATACGAGCAGGGATTCCTCCTGGGAATTTGTATGAATAATGAAGTTAACTGGGAAAGAAAAACAATGTACAAAATATCACAATTGATTCTCGAATAATCCCTCTTCAGGAGCTTTATTGGCTGGACATAGGTTGAGGGGCTTTTGTATTCGAATTCCCAGGTTATATGATATAGGACGATTTTGCTGTTAGGTAGCTTACCCCCATTGAGTGAGGTAAATATTTTTTGCCTGAATCGGATGTCGGCATAGAATAGGCATCCACTTGGGAAGTGAACTCCGGACTTCAAATCGCAATACCTCACAGGCTGAAAAATGGTTCTGAAGATATTGATATAATCCATTATCTTGAAGGTTTAACGGATAAGCTCCTGTATTTCACTTTATACACGGAATTTGTGTTGATAATGTTCTTTTGGAAGACTTTATCCAAACCACTCATCGATTTTGATTCGTATAAGCTGTCGATGGTTGATTTCGCGCATTAGGATGTTGTGTTATCAACCATTTATGCCGTCACAAGGTAATCATCTCTAAAATTAAAAACATTGCACTTACACAAAAGGTTAAATTGCTATGAAATTAGGTTATCTAATTTTATAAAAGGGAGGCGTGACAAATGAATGGTAAAACTCAAAAGGATGGCTATCAAGTCGTCGATTTTCCACGTGTTCGCGAAGTTGTAATTGACGTCATGGTTCCGGCAGAAAAGAAGCATATGATTCATGTTCTTTTCGAGGCGGATGTGACTGATGTACGAAAGTATCGGGAGAAAAAAAAGATTGAAGGAGCAGCCGCCCCTTCTATAACTGCTTTCATCATCAAGTGCGTAGCTGACGCGGCCATGACTAATAAACGTATTGCTGCGCTCAGATTCGCTCCCAGGAAGCTTGCGATCTTCGATGACATGCATGTTTCATGCAATGTAGAAAAGGAGATCGATGGTCAAAGTCAACCTATGGGGCTCG
>JBFFIU010000444.1:0-2561 GCA_041556275.1 Anaerolineales bacterium
TATGCACAGAATGATACCTCAAGGTTTATGTATTGTCAAGTATTTGTAAAGGTATTGTAGATAAATGTTTGATGAGAAAGCTAACGGATATAGTCATGTCCTTTGACAACAAAGGTGCCAATATCCACTCCCCCACAAATCATCCCTCCAGGTAAAATGTCAATTCTAAATTCCTGGAGAAAGACTAGAAGCGCGTATCAAGCTGCTATGACTTCATTGGATGGATGATGAGATAGCTGGGGGTGTTAGAAATAAGTCCAGTTCAATTAATATTTCAGTCCAAACAAGGGAAAGTTTGAAGTGATGAGAATGTTCAGGAATTTATTTGCTATGATCAAGGTGATAAAATCCTTGAAGAATGCGCTTTCTACTCTTTGCTGAGATCTTGCGACAATTATCTTGTTCAGCAAAGGTTTTGGCAGCAGTTTTCAGCAACTACAAGGAGCGATCGGGAATGAGAGAATGAACAAAGCAGAACGAAACGCCATCATCGCATTACCTTTCATCCTTTTATTTGCTATTGTTATTGCCTGGGCAGGGAGCCAGGGTGGATATTCCACATTCGGAATCCCCCTTTTCGCTCTGAGTGTCGCACTGGCATTTGTTATTCAGTGGATAGCATTCGTTCCTGCCTTTATCAAGCAAACCGAGAAGTTCTATGATCTCGTGGGCAGCATCACGTTTCTCTCTGCGATCTGGATCGGAGTCCTGCTCAGCCCAGTGGTCGATGCAAGATCGTGGTTACTCTTGGCGATTGTATCCATATGGACTGTTCGCCTGGGTGCATTTCTATTCAGACGAGTGCGCGTAGCGGGAGAAGATCGAAGATTCCGCGATATCAAACCCTCCTTATTCCGCTTTTTATTGGCCTGGACGCTGCAAGGTTTGTGGGTTTCCATTACTCTCGGAGCGGCATTAGCAGCAATAACTTCAATGACCAAGCGCGATTTAGGGGTCTTTGCCCTGGTTGGTTTTCTTGTGTGGTCCCTTGGTTTTGCTATAGAAGTTACCGCAGATCGACAAAAAAGCAGGTTTCGAGCGGACCCTCGGAATGCGAGCAAGTTTATTAATGTTGGTCTATGGTCCTGGTCACGCCACCCGAACTATTTTGGTGAAATTGTTCTATGGATTGGAGTGGCTTTCATTGCCTTACCCACCCTAAACGGTTGGCAGTTGCTGACACTGATCTCTCCCATCTTCGTCACAATCCTGTTAACCCAAGTCAGCGGGATACCCCTACTGGAAGCACATGCCGATGCAATGTGGGAAGGGCAAGCTGAATACGAAAATTACAAGTCCAGGACTTCGTTGTTGATCCCCAGACCTCCATCCGTCGCAAAGTGATAAGCCAACAGGAACTGAAATCTGCTTGATCGGTAGTTAACTGGGATAGTTTCTAATAATGTTACGAGTTTTTCAGCTTATGTTCATCTGACCTGAGCAATGCTTCACTGAAGAAGCTCAGTACGGATGACGGTCTCGCTGGTCAATGTACGATGGACTGGACACTTCGAAGCGATATCGCTAAGACGGTCGATTTGCTCCTGGCTACCATAGAGGGTTTCCGCCAGGAATTGCTGGAGCGCTTTGAAGCAGAGACTGCAAATTCTTCGCTGCCAGGGTTTCGCGCCCAATTTCAACACGCTGCTGATAACAGCATTTTTTATGAAGCCATCTTAAACCACGTACAGGGTCGCCAACAAATTCGCAGCGTGATGATCAATGCGGTCCAGTCCCATCTAAAAGAAATCGCTCCTGACTCACCCATGCCCATCGATTTGGTTACTAACTATTTGGTTGGGGCAGTCCTACAATTGCTGGACTGGTGGCTAGCAAACGATCTGATCTACTCCGTTGAAGAGATGGAAACGATGTTCTTGAAATTAATCAGACAGGGGCTACCAACTGCACTAGATACGAACCAAGATCTAGTTACAACATAAAAAACCAGTTCTTTACGGGGAAAAATTAAATGTTAGAAAGAATATTTCCAAAACAAGTATCCAACACTTATCAGGGGATATCCATTGCTAAATGGGTATTTGTGGTGATGACGATGTTAACGATCGGCAGATCACTTGCCCATATATTCCTCCTTGATGGAGGAGCACAATCAATCGCTACCATTCCGCTGGATGCATTCTCACCAGACGCCTCGGCGGTGATCATTGGCATGTTTGCCCATTGGGGTTTAACGCAACTGATGTTTGGTTTGTTGTACGTAATTGTCCTATGGCGCTATCAATCATTGATCCCGCTCATGTGGCTCTTCATATTAGCTGAATACAGCAGCCGGCTCTTGCTCACACTCTATAAACCGTTTGAAACCACAGGCCAAGCGCCTGGCGGGATTGGCAACTATATTGTCGTTCCGCTGGCGTTACTTATGTTGGCACTGTCATTAATGTTGAAGAAATATATGTAAAACATGACCATAACTTTTGAACACATCTCAACGAATGGCATTCGCCTGCATACCGCCCTGGCCGGACCAGAAGATGGGGAGCCGGTCTTCCTCTTGCACGGATTTCCAGAGTCCTGGTTTGGATGGGAAGCCCAAA
>JBFFIU010000445.1:0-2559 GCA_041556275.1 Anaerolineales bacterium
CCTGCAACCCGTCTGAGAGATATCGAGGCGGTTGGCACTTATGGGATCACACCAGTATGGGAGGATGAACACCATTACGGGATATACAGTTGGGATTTTTTGCGCAAGCTCTGTCCGTGTCCGGTATGTCGGGAGGAGAAACAGTGATGGGATTCCAGTTTCCTTGTCTTAATAAGAGAAGCCTTTCGCGCGAGTGAGTGAATTTAAATCAGGCTGCAAGAAAAGGGGTGAATTAGAGGTAATCCCTTAAATTGTGTTCAACTGCATAAGCCGCAGCTTCAGCTCGGTTGCTCACCCCCAGCTTTGAAAGGATGCTGCTGACATAGTTGCGCACCGTGCCTTCTCCCAGGAAAAGGGCTTTTGCAATCTCACGATTGGTTTTTCCTTCTGAAACCAAGAGCAGTACGTGGCGTTCCTGTTGGGTTAATGCAGAAAAAGCCGAAGCTTCTTCTTCCTTGGCGGCTTTCCGTACCTCTTGAAAGATTCGCTGTGTCACTGCTGGATCTAGGAGTGCTTCCCCACGACCAACTGCCTCAATAGCTCGAACGAGATCCTCCCCGCCGATTTGCTTTAATACATACCCAGAAGCACCTGCACGAATTGCTGAGAAGAGCATCTCGTCCTCTGCGTACGAGGTCAACATGATTACCTTTGTATCCGGATATTTTGTTGCGATCTCTTCACAGGCCTCGATCCCTGATCCGCCAGGTAAGCGGATGTCCATGACGACAACATCTGGTGTATAAGCTGCTGTTCGTTCAATCGCCTCGCGAGCATTGCTTGCTTCGGCAACAACATCAAATTCAGGATGGCGGTCGAGTAGGGATTTTAAACCTAAGCGAACTACCTCATGGTCATCTACCAATAATATGCGTTGCTTGGTCATTATTTGGCTGTCCTCTTGCGAGAGTATAGCCCAGACTTTGTTGACTGGCAAGGTCTGAATTAGTTATGGTGTATTCGTCCTTATTTCTTTCCAAGTTGAGTACCGCGAAGTATATTCCCCCAACCTTATTCTTGTGCTAAAAGCGCTTTATCCCGGCGAAAATCGATAAATCTGTAGCCTACTCCCCTTTCGGTGAGGATATATTTCGGATTCGCTGGATCCTTTTCGATTTTTTGGCGTAGGTAGTTAATATATAGACGCACATAGTGAGGTTCATCACGATATTCATAACCCCAGACCTTGGTCAAGATCTGGTCATGAGTGAGTACCCATCCAGCGTTTTTCACCAAGTGGTACAGCAGCCTGTACTCGGTGGGACGGAGTTTCACCAGCTCGCCTTCTACCCAGACTTCGTGGCGGTCGAAATCGAGCTTTAATCTTTCATCAACCTCGATCAGACCATGTGTGCTGGCATCGGACATTTCAGTCCTGCGTAATACAGCCCTCACCCGGCTGACCAATTCGCGGGGACTAAAAGGTTTGGTTATATAGTCATCTGCGCCCATCTCAAGTCCTCGCACGCGATCTTCTTCTTCCCCTTTGGCGGTCAGCATGATCACCGGTACTGTATTGGATTCGCGCAGCATGCGCAACACTTCGAAGCCATCAATATCTGGCATCATCACATCTAGCAGGACTAAGTCAGGCAGGTTGCTGCGGATTTGGTTTATGGCCTGATTCCCGTTATAAGCTTCGAACACCTGGAAGCCATCATGTTCTAAATTTAATCGGATAAAACGCACCATTCGTTCTTCGTCATCCACAACCAAAATTCTTCTATCTTTGAGACTCTCGGGCATTTTATTACTCCCTGACAAATCCAATAATTTCTTCTTCTGCTTCTTGACTGGGTAGTATCTCAATGAAGCTGATTTTTTCTAATGGCCAAATAACCGTGGAGACTTGTTCCTCGATGTAGTTGATCTCTTTACCATCTTTTCGACGAGGATTATGAACCGTGATAATGTTATCTGAAGGAGAGGGGAGTTCATCAACTTCACCGAGAATCGGTTCTGCATTTAGGATGTGGATTACAACTGAGAACGACATATTCGAGTTCCTTGTCGAATGAAATTCGTTGAGACAACAAATTCTTGCATAAGTTGAAGTCAATCGGGCATTCGGATTACGATCACAGAGATGTTATCGGGGCCACCGGCAGCGTTAGCCGCCTCCACAAGATTCTTGCTGGCTTGCTGAGCAGAGTCTGTTGATAATACCATTGCTGCGATCTCCTCATCAGATACCAATCCCCACAGCCCATCTGAGCAGATAACCAGATTTCCGGACTTCGGGACAGGTGAGGAGATCACCTCAGCATTTATCGATTCTACCTGACCTAAGGCGCGATATAGAACATTGCGCTGGGGGTGGCTAGCCGCTTCATCTGAGGTGATTTGTCCCAGATCCTCCAGTCGTTTCACTAGAGAATGGTCGGTGGTTAGCAACTTCATCTCTCCACTGGGTTGTATTTCATAAGCGCGGCTATCACCAATGTGGGCGATCGTCATCTGCTCTCCTCGCAGGAGCACACCTGTCAGCGTCGATCCACCTCCAGAGGCATGCTCAATAATGGCCTGGTGGGCTGAAAGGATACCATCATTCATGACATC
>JBFFIU010000446.1:0-2530 GCA_041556275.1 Anaerolineales bacterium
AGCAGTAATTGAATAAGCTTGTACCCGTCCAGGGATTTTCCATACCTGCCGCCTACTTCTTTCGCGACTCCTATTAATTGCGCGATCAGTTTCTCTGGTGGTGTGCTTGCGACCATCTGATCGATCACTTCCGGGAGAATATTTTCGAGTTTTCCAAATTCGCACGCAGGATTTCCCCATGTCAGGTTTCTTGATTCATTCACCCATTACATTAGTGATTCCAACAACGAATCTTAATTATGATTTTTCCGAGATCATGTCACCCTGAGTGCAACCCTGTCCCTTTCCGGGACAGGACTTCGTTTAGAATGAAATTTATGTTCTTGGCGGACAGTGCCATTATTAAATAATATTGTTGAAACTACTTTTCTCTTGCTACGTATCCTTGTAAACACACGTCAGTAAAGCGTGTGGTGGTGTGCTTCTTTGCAACCAGAGACAAGTTGTTGAGCAGCTGCCTGTCGTAGATCTCCAGGGAATTCACCAACAGCATCTCGAAGCTTATCGCCCTATCATCGCCTCAAAATACTTGGCTGGTTAATTATCTAAGTTCCTTTCTCTTTAGTTTGTCCTAAAATTGAGGGATTCGCTTAATAAGTTACGCTGGACATTCTTAGCGTAATTAGCGGATTAAGTAGGGTTATTCGTGGATATCAGCCGGATAATCCGGATACTATCGCCTTCAGGACCGCTCCAACCGTCTTGGGTCGTATGATCTTGGCGAACACATCCCGGTAGAGGGCGTGCGCAGAGACGGCGTCAAATAACGCCGCTCGCAATTCGGGTGTGCTTTGGGCTGCTCGCAGCACTGGGTCCATTAATTTGATGCGGGACATGAAGATGGTCAAGATGCGCATGGCTCGGCCATAGGGCAAGTCCTGGACGATATCCTGGTTGGCTGATCGATAGTGGTCTTGAAAGGTTTGTTTTGAGTAACCATATTTAAGGATCGTTTCTGCCGCGCGCACCCCGGTTAACACAGCCGTGGTGACCCCCTTGCCCTTGAAGGCGCGCACCAGTCCGGATGCGTCACCGATCATAACGTAACGATCGCCATAATAGCCGCTTGCTAAAGATCGTGGAAAGCGACCCTTGAAATATACCAGTTCATTTAATTTCTCGGGTTTGGCGCGATCCAGGTCAGGCAAAACTTCTCTGACGCTTGGATGATCCAGGAAGGAGTCCATTAAAGGGGTATCTACCGTATCACCGGCGATGTTGATCGTGCAATGTATGCACTTTGGGGTGATAGCTCCAAATTCAATGCGCGGGTTGGACAGCAAATACGCATGCACATAACCGCTCAAATCATTTGATTCTTCGCCTGAATCTGAACTGAATTTAGTCACCAGAGAATTCATCGCCCGGGGTGGGCGATAAGGTGTATGGCGGGCGAACATGGCGGCGCTGCCCTCATCCAGTCCGAATGCGCCGATCACCACATCCGCCTCTATTGGCAGGCTTTCGGTGTAGACGATCACCCTGTCCTCATGAAATTCAAGGTCGATCGCCCGGCCCGGAAACACATCGATTCCGTGATCCCTGACCTTATCGAGCATATATTGGTCGAACTTCACCCTGCGCAGTGCATAGGATTCATCATCATTCCCTTCCAGTCGAATCTGCTCGCCGGAGCTGTGCAGCACGTAGCCTTGGATTTCGATCTGGCATAGGTTGTGCGGGAAAGGTATGCCCAATTTTTCTTCGAGCAGCTGCGGTAAGGGAGACGAAAGCACACCAACACATTGGTTGTAATGTTTCTCATTTGTGAATTGCTTGCCTTCAATTAGCGTGATTTGGACTGGTTTTCCCATTTCATTGGCCAGGCGTTGCAATGCCAAGCCACAGGCTGTGCCCCCTGGTCCGCCTCCGATAATCGCCACCCGCCCTATTTCACTGGTTTTGTTCATGGATGCATTGAAGGAGATCTCTATGGGGTAAAATCCGTTTGCCGTGTTTTCGGTATGATTTCAATATCTAATAAGCCGTATGATCGGCTCTGATTATCTAACAATTATGATATAATTACTCATCATTTACACGATTAAAAAAATCATATATAATGATCTCATTCATGAATACTCATGAGCGGAGGGTATTATAAATACATAGCTGGAGGGCCAATTAATCTTCACTGCCGTCATTTGTAGCACTAATTTTACTATGCTGTCTACGCAATTTGAAATGAGATCTCGATAACCAACTAACAACTTTGAGAATTCATCTTAAAAATATTAGATATCCCGAAATGGCAAACCCATTGTGAGATGGGGGCGCAAAGCCCAGGATCTGCAGGTAAGCAGACAGCCAGGCTGCCGAAGTTATCGCTTCGGTTTTTTTGGTTTTATAGCAGGCACGAAGCGTTAGAACACTCTTGGAGGAGACGATGGGTATTGTATTTGATAAATTGAGAGCATCCCGGGATGGGGGCGATAAGGTGAGAGGGGAGAATCACCGCTCCGGCAAATCAAATATCCTGCGGTGGGTTTTGGGGATCAGCGTGCTTGTCTTGGTGCTGGTTATCCCGCTC
>JBFFIU010000447.1:0-2501 GCA_041556275.1 Anaerolineales bacterium
CAGGACCTCTTGCACCCCATGCAAGCGCGCTAGCCGGGCTGCGCCACGCCCCGAACTTAGGTCGATTATAGCGCGTTACCCATCATCTGACAACCCAGGAGTGATCTCACGGTTTTATAATTACTTGTATAATTCCCTTGATGCGCTACCTGGTCATATTCTCGACAATTTTTTGGATGCTCACTTCCTGCTCGAACAACACACCGGAACTGAATCCAACAAGCGATCAAATTACAGCAACTGTAGCTGAACCATCCGAAAGAAGGAACGCCAGTCCAACGAAGACTCCATATCCAACCCCAACTGTACAAACCCAAGAGATTACTGCTGTCCCTGACCTTCCTATCGAGACTCCTTTCCCGGAAATCAATTTATGTTCGCCACTCTCAATTCACCCGATTGAAGAGCTGCCCGAGATCATTGGCGATCCCTACGATCCCCCCAGGCCAGGCCGGGAAGAACGCCATCACGGGATCGACTTCGCTTACTACCATTTTAAAGAAAGAGATTCGATGTTGGAAGAACCTGTGCAAACGGTCTTACCAGGCGTGGTGGCATCTGCCATCGAAGGGTTATACCCTTATGGGAACATGGTGATGATCGAAGTAGCCAACAAAGATATACCAACTGACTTGGTTGCCAGGATCGAGATCGAAAAAGATGAATCCTTGTATGTACTGTATGCCCATCTAAACCAACCACCCCTGGTGAAAATAGGTGACCAGGTTGAGGCCTGCCAGCCAATTGGCGAGGTTGGCATGAGCGGTAATACTGACATCCCCCATTTACATCTCGAAACCCGGGTGGGACCTGCAGGTCAGATGTTCGAAAGCATGCGCTTCTACGATACGCGTGCCTCCCAGGAGGAGATGGACACTTATGTATTGTGGCGAACCAGCGACGTGTTCCGCCACTTTGATCCAATGAAGTTGTTTGGGTATGATTTAGAAGAGCTTGAGGAAGCTCAGGCGCCCTAGGCGAATCATAAATCCTAATCAGATTGAGCCGTTACTGACCGTTGGCTTACCGCCAGCGAGCGAGCAAATCCTCGTTTTTGTAGAACGACCAACCGAGGATGAACAACCCAAGTTGTGAGAATCCAAGCCAGATCAACAGTACCGTCAGGATGACTGATGCGACATCGATCCAGGTGGGCAGGTTGGTACCCAGGTAATTCAGCTGTGCTTGTGCATCCTGGATTTTGACTTCATATTCATCCAGCGTTTCAACTAAAGCAGATATCGACGACTCGAGCTCTCTGAAACCCGTGGTAAGCGAGTCGACAGTATCCTGAGTTGTTTGTGATAGCTGTTCGATTTTCCCGCCGCCTTCCTCAATTTGGGTCTGCAAATTTTCCAGCTGGTTGGCACCCTCCTCGACAATCTCCATGCCAGGGATCTGGATATTGACCAGGGGCAGTTCGTTCAACCTCTCGATCGTATCTATGATGTTGAGCAGCGCCTCACTCAGAGTACTGATCCCGCTAGCAACATTATCGATCACCGGCATCAATGTGTCTTCGACAGTGCCGACGATATCCGCCAGGCGGTTGAGATCTTCCGCAGCATTTAGTCCCAGGGTCTCCAATATGGCTTGCAGAAGATCTATCTGGGCCTGGGCGGAGATTAACTCTGCTTTAGAGAGTTCGATCGCAGCTGCTGCACCCTCCAGGTCGGCGGAGGTGGTTTCTATCGAGGTCTGAATGCGTTCTGTTAGGGATTGGTTGAACACCCATACGCCGATCAATCCTGCCAGACTGACCAGAAGAAAAATCACACTGAGAATTACCAGAACAAGACCTAGAATGGGCTTTGATTTATCCGATTCCATATTATTCTTCCTGTTGGAAATCATCCAATTTTGATATAAAGCCGTATAAATTAGATTATAGCCGAAGGTCAGAGTAATTTGATCGGCGAAGTCATGAAAAAGATCGAATGAATGCAGAGCTTTGCCACAGAAAATGCATGTGTGGGTTGGTATATAATATTACATATCAAGTCAATAGGATTGAAGATGCAGATCATTCGATCAGAAGTTTATCCCATTAAATTAAACCTTCGCCAGCCCATAATGATGGCACATACGTCACCAATCGACAGCGTGATGGTAGTCTTTATTCGTATGGACTTATCTTCTGGGCAATCCGCTTGGGGTTGTACAGTAGCGCACGAGGATTTAACAGGGGATCAGCCGGAAGATGTGATCCGGGTGTGCCAGGATTGTGCGGCTATGGCACCTGACCTGCATCCGACCAATATCGAATATTCTCTTGATCAGCTAGCACCGCTGGTGGAAAGTGCTCCCTCTGCAATGTGTGCCTTTGACCTGGCATTTCATGATCTCTTGGGTCTGGCAAGCGGGATGCCGCTTTATCGATTATTAGGCGGTTTTCGCAATTCGATTCAGACTTCAGTAACCATCCCCATTGGGACGATCGATGAGGGGGTTGCCATTGCACAAGATCGTGCCAAGTCCGGCTTTCGTATGTTAAAAATTAA
>JBFFIU010000448.1:0-2415 GCA_041556275.1 Anaerolineales bacterium
GCGCTGGTTGCCAATGCGCAGGCTTCAAACCGAATAATTTTGTACGCTTTCAGCACGCAAGAAGAGGTTTTTACCCAGGGCATCCTGCCTGCATTCAAGAAACAATGGCAAGAAGAGACTGGGCGAAATCTTGAGATAGAAGCTGTTTTTGGTCCCTCAGGCACATTGGCTGGACAAATAAACCTGGGCGCCCCAGCTGACATTGCCATATTCAGCAATACTCACCACGTGGACTGGCTCAAATTCGGACGAATGGTCAGAAACCCAACCAATCGTCATTGGTAACACGCCCATGGTCATCGTCACTCGTCCAGGTAATCCACAGGATATTTATAGCTATGCGGATTTGACCCAGCCCAATTTACGCTTACTCCATGCCGATCCACACAGCTCTGGAGCAGGAGAATGGTCTCTTCTGGCTGAGTATGGAAGTGCTTTGGTTGAGACAGAAGATCCGCACAAGGCTGAAGCCCAACTCAAAGCCATCTGGCATAACGTTAAAGTGCAGGCGTCGTCAGCCCGGGGAGCACTGACCTTGTTCGAACTCGGTGCAGGTGATGCCCTGATCACCTACGAGCAGGATGCCCGCTTGGCTCAGAAACGTGGCATTCCGCTGCAGATCGTGGTGCCACAGCACACGATTATTGCTCAACCTGCGGCGGTGGTTATCGATAAAAATGTTTCTCGAAGCGAAATGCCCGTCGTTCAGGCTTTTATGGATTTTTTGTTGAGTAATACTGGACAAAAGATTTTTAGTAGTTATCACATGCGACCTGTTAACCGGGTTTACAAAGGATTCCCTCTCATGGCACAACCATTTACAATCGAGGATTTTGGTGGTTGGTCGCATTTATTTACGGAAATTGTAGATCCTATATGGCAAGAAGAGATTAAACCCCATCTAGATTTGGATCTGGAACCGATGCTGATGAATTCCGGGGAATAAGGAATGAAAAATCCATCGGAGATAGAACTTGGCACGTCCCAATCTCTGTCTGAGCATAACTCTGCTGTTAATACTGGAATATCTCTGGAAATTCTAAAGTTGTTCCTAGCCACAAGGCGCATGCCTCGCTGGTGGGATCGCATTCGACTGGGGAAAATCGGACTCTTTGGCGCCAGTTTGTACTTGTTCATCCTGGCGATCTCACTGATGAAATTAGGTGCTCGCGGCATAACACCTTGGTTGAGTGAATTGGGTTTCATCTCAAACGGAGCCAACAGTCTGGGATTTGGATGGTTATTTGCCTACTTCATAATGAGTGGGTCTCCAGTAGCGGCAGCTGCACTGACATTTTTCGATGCCAACCTAATCGACAAAATCGGCGCCTTTACCATGATTACAGGCAGTCGCTTAGGAGCAAGTTTTATCGTCCTGTTAGTTGGTTTTATATATGTTCTGCGCGGTCGTGATCGGGCAACCAGCATGAGTATGGGAGTTCTTTCTCTTTCTGTTACCTCTACAACTTATCTTCCAGGTCTACTCTTAGGATTTGTAATCCTGAACTCTGGTGCATTGGACAGCATACAACTACATTCAGGCGTACTCGTAATTTCCATTGTTGACTCTGTTGTCGAACCTGTTGCCGGGGTGGCAGTTGGATTATTTCCAAATTGGCTGGTCTTTTTGCTTGGATTAGGCACCATATTGGTCAGCTTCAACCTGTTTGACAAATGCTTACCTAAGATATCGCTCAAAGAGAGCCGCATAGGGTGGCTATCTCGACTGATCTACCGCCCAATGGTTATGTTTGTTTTGGGTGGGATGGTGACTATGATCTGTATGTCTGTAAGCATTTCCCTGAGCTTGTTAGTACCATTGAGTCAGCGAGGTTTTATCCGTAGTGAAAATGTGGTCCCATATATTATGGGGGCTAATGTCACTACATTTATCGATACTCTTCTTGCTGCTGTTCTCCTTAACAATCCTGCTGCCTTCACTGTAGTATTGGTTGAAATGATCAGCATCACACTGATATCCTCTATCATCCTGATAGCCTTCTATCGACCTTATTTTGGTTTATCGTTGAAATTTACCCGCTGGGTTACATCAAGTAACCGCCACCTGGCCATTTTTATTGCCACCATATTTATTACCCCAGTATTTCTGATGATCATATAGCAGAGGTAATTCTGACTTGAATATCCTGATAGCAATCACCGGATCAAAACCATTCGCTGAAATGCAGCCCTTTGCTGCACAGATCGTCTCGCATGTCGGAGCACAATCAACTGTGTTAACTATTATCGATGCTAGCGCAGATCGTCATTTTGCTACTTGGATATCGAATTTCTTATCTGAAATAGAATGAGGTCTACAATGTCAAAAGAATTGAGTGCCAGGAATTTGGACGAACTTATCACCCACGGATCGCAATCAATCCTTGAAAAGCGCTACATAATTGAATTTCTATA
>JBFFIU010000449.1:0-2397 GCA_041556275.1 Anaerolineales bacterium
CACCATCAGCTGGTCCACAGCTTTCAATTCAGGATAACATTCCATCCGATCCCAATAGCACAGTTGAGGTTCCGGTAACCTTTACCTCCAATGGATTCAATATTTCCAGCATTGTATTCTCAATAGACTACGATGAAAATTGGCTGGAATTCGACAATTCCCTCCCAAATGCAATCGTTTATTCCCTTCCAAATGGTTTCGGTGGCTCGTGCACTCCGGATGTTGACGATAAAGACGGTGAAATCGATTGTGTAATTCTGCCTTCATTAGTCCCCCTACCAGTTTTACCGGATGGAGTAATAGTTAAGATAACCCTTAAAACAAAAAATCCAGCTAACACGGTAACTGCAAAGGTTGGATTCTCGGTCAACAGCCCGTCAACATCTTTTGGAGATGACCAGGGACAATCAGTTCCAGGTACAACCGAGGATGGTTCGGTACGAATTGGTCCTGGGGTTACACCAGTTGTTACCCCTTGGGCATATCTTCCAATGATTTTTCGCAACCTATTCGTCGAACCTACACCACCACCGACAATAACCCCATCTCCGACCTTAACTCCTACACCAACTGGTACTCCTGGAGCATGTGAAAACCTGATCGTTAATAGTGGTTTTGAAAACAATAAAGGCTGGGAGATACCTTCCACAATGTACACTGCGGGTTATTCAACAAACCAGGCGCACGGCGGAGTTCGCTCCATGCGTACAGGCATCGATCCGCCCAATACTAATGTTTTCAGCTATTCAAGTGCTCGCCAGCTGGTAACCATGCCCACTAATGGCACCAGCGCCAAGCTTAAGCTGTGGGTCTATCCCATCAGTGGAGAAAAGAGTTTAGCCAAACCACTCCCACAGCTCACCCTCGGTAAACCCTTCGGCACCGAGTACTTCTCTGGAGATTTCCAATATATCCTGGTACTCGATCAATACAATAACCTTATCCAGGTATTGGATAACAAACTTTACAACAATCAAAAATGGGTCCTAAGGGAATTTGACTTGTCGAATTACATCGGTTCATATCCGATAAAAATCGAATTTGGTACCTACAACAATGGTTCTGGAAGCGTTTCCGCCATGTATGTCGATGATGTCACCCTAGAGGTCTGTAAATAGAATTTAAATCCTAACACCAAAAAGACCCCAAAGGTGTAAAGCCCTTGGGGTCTTTTTTCAATTGCCCGGAAAACGATCGCCAAACTAACAGCCTGTTCAAGAGTATAATTGCATCGTTATTTTATGGGAATATAAAGACTTGTATTAATATTGAAGTAAGGAATATCCTATTTAATCCAACCCTATATGGTAATACTATGCAAAATTCCCTGATCGAATGTGTACCTAATTTCTCTGAAGCCCGTCGTCCTGAAGTTGTAGAAGCCATTGCAGATGCAATCAACACAGTCGGCGGAGTGCGCATCCTGGATCGCCACTCTGACCTTGATCACAACCGGACTGTGATGACCTTTGTCGGCTCTCCGGACTCAGTAGAAGAAGCTGCCTTTCGAGCCATATCCCGTGCTGCTGAGCTGATAGATTTAGAACAGCATACCGGTGAACACCCTCGGATCGGCGCCACTGACGTTGTGCCCTTTATCCCCATCTCAGGGGCCAGCATGGATGATTGTGTAAAGATGGCGAACAGATTGGGTCAGCGGGTGGGAGAAGAACTAGACATACCGGTTTACCTTTATGAAGCAGCTGCAACCCGGCAGGAGCGAATAAACCTGGAAAATATTCGCCGCGGGCAGTATGAAAGGATTAAGGAGGAGATCAAGACGAACCCCGATCGCAAACCTGATTTCGGTCCTGCTAAGGTTGGGCCTGCTGGTGCCACCATCATCGGTGCGCGTCCATTTTTAATCGCTTATAACGTATATCTCACCACAGATGACAAGACTATCGCTGACAATATCGCACGTGCGGTACGGCATTCTTCTGGTGGTTTGCGCTACGTCAAAGCACTCGGGATGCAGGTGGATGGGCGCGCCCAGGTATCCATGAATCTGACCAATTTCCGTAGAACACCCATGGCGCTCGTCGTAGAGATGATCCGCCGGGAGGCGGCGCGTTATGGTGTTGCGGTCCATCACAGTGAACTGGTCGGCCTGATACCACAAGATGCGCTTATAAATGCTGCGGTTTGGCACCTGCAGCTTGATCAATTCGAATCCGACCAAATATTGGAAAACCGCCTGTTCTCTATAATCCAGGAATCTGATGCTGCTGAGGAAATATCCATTTCACCGAAGGGGATCTTCCCAGTTGATCAGGGATTTCTGAACGCGCTTGCATCTAAAGAACCAACCCCAGGTGGTGGATCTGCATCAGCCTACGCCGGAGCTATGGCTGCCGCACTGGTGGCGATGGTGGCACGGGTAACGATCGGTAAAAA
>JBFFIU010000450.1:0-2369 GCA_041556275.1 Anaerolineales bacterium
AGTCCACTAGTTGTATTTCAATTTAGTCAGTTCTTTGAATCTAAGGGATATCCCATTGCGCGATTTCATCGACCAGGGTAGTGAAATCGGGTGTATTAGCGGAACCAACGAATACGCCAAATCTACCCTGTGCATGGGTATCATCGTTGATTTCCTGCAGCAGGTTTCCATTGGCGTACAATGTGAGTCGCGTCCCATCAGCCAGGATACCGATCCGATTTGTCTGGTTAGACCCGGCGTTGATTTGATCGCTGCTCGTCCAGTCAACAAGCGTGACATATTTATCACCATCCCAACGGCGTAGCGAATATTGTCCGTCACATGTAATTCCATACAGGTAACCGATATATTCTTGGGGAGGTTTGGTGGCGCGCAGCATCAGGCCGTATTGATCGAGCCCAGAGCATTCCTCTGTCTTGGCAGTCATCTCCAGGTAGAAATCATTGATCACTGGCCAGGTAAACATCCACCCGTTGTATTTATCCGGGTTGAAGGCGGTCAACACCAGATTCGAATCCTTGACATTGAAGGAGACATGCTCGTCTGTATAGAGCGGCCAGCTGTCTCCGTTGGCGAAAGTATCAGAGAAAGTTGGATCGCCTAATCCAGACCTGGGATCACTGGGGGGTAGAGTAGCAGTCGGTGAGGGAGGAGGTGTGGAGGTTGTCGTTGGGGTAGAGGGTGGTGCGGTGGGTGTGACAGCAGTTTCGGTCACTGCGGGGCTGGCGGGGGGTTGGGTCGCTTCTTCAGGGGCGTCACCTGGGGAGGTGGGGGTCAGGGTCTCGGCGACCTCGGTCAGTTGGGCAATGATCGTCTCTGCCGCGGCAGTATAATCGACCGATGGATCTGTATCTGTTGCTGAAGGATCAGGTGAGGCCGGCAAATTGCAAGCAGCTAGACCCATTGTAAAAATAATACCGAGCAATATGAAGCGGGATTGGGGTATTCGCATAATTTTTTACCTCTTAGATAGATTTTAACCAGTGACTTTCAACTTTATATGAACGCAATCATAAAACGTATCACTAGTTGTTTTTGTTCCATGCATTTGTTTATTATTATTGCCAGCAAAATTTGGCTTGGCCAATTTCTATTGCAGATATCCATATAAGCGTTAAGTATACTCAGAATCCTCTACCATCCACCCTTACATTCTAGATAACAGTTCTTTCTTCTTTTCGGTGAATTCCTCTTCGGATAGAATTCCCATCCCTCGTAATTGGTCGAGGTTGGCGATTAAACCTGAGATCTCATCTCTGGCTTGCTCTCCCGAATCGCCTTGAGCGAGATTTTCCTTGGCGTTCAGCATGGCGGTCTTGAAGCGGATCGGTTCCTCGATACGGCGAAAGAGATTGACCCCGAATTCACTTGCAGTCAGGATCTCGATATCACCGTAGTCAAATAAGCGACCGAAGGCGGATTGCTCCATTTTGACGTCCGTGACCTTCTCGAGTGAGGAATCGGTCACATTCTTGTTGAGGATTCCGGATATCTGGATCACGCGACGATTGCTGACGATGTATTGTCGATTCATCCAATCCAGAATATCGCGCAGCATGGTGGCAATTGGCAGCAAGAGCAGAATTGCACCCGCGGCACCTATGAACAAGGCGAATTCGGGCAGATATGTTCCAGCGATGATGGTCACAGCGATAAGGATGAGGATGATGACTATCTCAAATGCAATGACGCTCAGCAGTAGAAACCAATGTTGGCGCGCGATCAGGATGATCTTTTCGCGATCTGCAAGTAAACTCTCGACATATCCGGTCATTGACTCACCTCGAAGTTCTTCCCTAAGTATAGAGCGTCCGCGCTAATGATTCAGCAGATCAGCTATCTGCTGAATTATATCTTCAAATTGTGGTCAATCATGTATTGTCAACCATGTTACGCGTTTTCTACGAAATACCTAAAGCGACTAAGTTATAATGCGGTGAAATTCTGGCAGGTTACGAGCGGCAAAAGATAAACAGGATGCAGCGAGATTGGTAGATTTCAATGATGTAGTTACCCGCATGATCCATAAAGCGGAAACCTCTTTCGACTGGTTGAAGTACAGTATAGGTTCACGATTTAACAGTCGTGTTTCTCCTGTGATCCTGCCGTACATTGGTTATGGCTCCCAGAAGTTCATCCATATTAAAGGTCGTGTGCTTGAGGAGCACGGCATCCTTCCGGTAAAAGACACGGATCGCATTTGGCACAATATGCTCAACACGTACCGTCGTTTCGAGAGCGACGAAATCCCTAAGGCGCGGGTGCAAGCCACTTTCCAGGGAGTGATCCAGGAGGTCACAGCAGATGAAGAAGGCTTTTTTGATGTGACGATGGAGTTGAGCGAGGAATTGCCGGTTGACCTGGGATGG
>JBFFIU010000451.1:0-2368 GCA_041556275.1 Anaerolineales bacterium
ATCGTGGAGCTCACGTGCCAGGCGGCTGCGCTCCGCCGTAATGGCGGTCTGCTCCGCCTGTTCATATAAACGGGCATTCTCCATGGCGACACCGATTTGTTGCCCAATGGAGCTTAGCAGCGAAAGTTCTTCAGGGGATAGCTGGTCCGGTTTGCGCTTCCCAAGAATAAAGAGACCTAAGGTACTTCCTTTGGTAGAAAGCGGTACAGATACAAGCAGATGGAAACCGGACTGTGTCCATTGGACCAGATGCTCTTCATCTTGCAGTTCTTCAATTTGGCAAGCTGTAACTTTGGGTGGGTGTTCTGCCGTAATTTCCTGGCTTGTGTTGGCGAAGCTGCTCACAAGATCGATGTTGAAGGATTGATCAAAGCCTCGCTGAGCGATGAGGAGAGATGTCATGGGATCTGCATCAAGCCTGAAGGCCGCACCGGCGTCAAATGCCATTTGTTCAACCGTTTTATTAAGCGCATCTGCGAGAATTTCCTGGAGGTCAAGCGAATGGCTGGCTACCGAGATAATCGAGTTCAGGATCGCCAGCTCACGGGTGCGGTCGGCGACTCTTTTCTCGAGCGAAGAATAAGAGTCATCTAATTTTGCCGACATCACGTTGAATTGATTGGCAAGCGTTTCAATTTCGTCGCCCGTATTGACATCAATTCGCTGCTGTAACTGACCAGCAGTCACCTGCTCTGCAGCCCGAATCAACTTCTGGATGGGAGTGGTGATGTGTCTGACACCGTAGGCAGTCACAAGCACCGGTACGATCACACCCAGCGCCAGCAGGACTAACAGGAGCTGCCGGTAGGGTAGTGAAGGCTGCATGATCTCAGCCCAGCTCTGCTCTTTCACGACAATCCAGCGCTCGACCTCAGGGTCAATAGGCCACAAAATAGCATAGCTGACCAGCATATCCTCATTCCCTATTTGGAACCGGCCACCCAGGCTCTGCCCCTGAAGAAGCTCTTTAAGGTGGGATTCTCCAGATAAATCAATTCCCATATCGGAGGAATCTGGGGAATAAATGATGTGTTGGTTTCCATCTAATAACAGATACTTGCCTGGATCCAGATCTAGACTGTTAAATGTTTCATAATAAGCGTTTTGTATGGGCGGATAAATGGTAAAACAATATAAACCGGCTCCGAGGAATTCCCTTTGCGAGCCATTCATAGGCATAGCCACACAAACGACTTCCTTCCCGCTTGTTGCGATGGATTGGAGATCAGTCACTACAGATATTCCCGGATTCTCCCGAATATACTGAAAGTGGAGGGTATCAGACCAATCCTGGCCATGCAGCTCGGGTTGTACGGGCCAGGTTTTATATACCTTTCCCAGATGATCAAGATAATAAATACCCCCATCAAATAAATCTAAGCCTTGTGCCTGGTCAAGGATATTCTGAGCACGGATGTCGATTGGCAAATCATAGTTAATATCGATATTAAGGATAACCGGGCTCAAGAAGGGATTCAACATGAAGAGAAATGCTTGCTGGATTGCCCCGGTTTTTGATTGGACAATCGCCCAATCCTGCTTGATGGCCAGATCTCCGATTACTTTCTGGTATGAGTAAAACGTGAACCAAGCCACCGCAGAGAGGATGATCACCGTGGGTACAAAAGACCAGGCGATGATTTTGATCCGCAGGCTGTTCCACCACTTCTTCTTCATCTTTAATCCACGAACATCGTTTTTTGGAAGTAGAGGAATAATTCATTTCAGCTCCCCTTCATTGCTCTAAAAGGGGATTCTCATTATTTATTAATATAGCATCATTTATGGGTTTTTGTTCCTTCAAATTTGGATCTTACTCAGACTTCTTGATTCTACCTAATGCCGTCCCGCCTTCCCATTATGTTTTGACAAGTGACGAGGAGTACGTAAAATGACACAGATAGCTTAATCGTTGATATCGCCCTACACCAAAATGAAGGATGTTAGACGTGTAATCCACACTTTGGTTTAAAATTTTATTATTTGATATCCCTTTATAAACAGATTGAGAGACGGTGGGCTACTTTAAGACTTTACGCTTTTCGGAGAGGGTGGATCGCCACTCCACGGTGGAGAAATTGACCTAATCCCACACCAAATTAGCTTAACCGCTGCTGCTTGAGAGAGGCTGTACATTGCCCGCTAGATTGCACCGGGTGGGTGGAGGCAACGGATTAACGCGTTAATATGCCGTTACTGCGTCAGGCTTGCAGAACTATTGCTTCGGCGTGAGGTCGATCGTAATCAAACGTATTGGATACAGTACTCATTCACTCTCCCAAGCGGTAATGGAATATACCGGTAGATTTTCCTAACAATGGAAAATAACGCATCCAGCGATAGGAGCGCATACGCGGCTCAGGATCAT
>JBFFIU010000452.1:0-2362 GCA_041556275.1 Anaerolineales bacterium
AAGATAGTAGATTCACCAACTAGAATCCTTCGAGAACCTCTCTCTCCGATGCGGAAGGTTATCGCGGAACGCACTTCCTTGAGTAAATCTCAAATTCCTCATTTCTATACTAATACAACCATCGATATGCAAGCCGCAATTCAATTGCGTCGTCAAGTACTTGATATGGCTGAGCGGAGTGGTCTTTCAAAACCAACCATCACAGACTTATGCATCCGAGCTACAGCGTTGGCATTGCAGGAAATTCCTGCGCTAAATACCCGATTTGATGGTGACACTATCATCACTTACAAAGATATTAATATTGGACTGGTGATCGGTCTCAGTGAGGGTATGTTGATCCCGGTGATTCAGCAGGCAGATCAACATAATTTATATGCTCTAGCTGCTGCAACCCAGCAGGTACGCCAACGTGCCGAGGCGGGACAACTCCGTGACAGCGATATGGGGGAGGGTACGTTCACGATCTCTAACCTCGGCATGTACGAGATCGATAGTTTTACTGCGGTGATCAACCCCCCGGAGGTGGGCATCCTGGCTTTGGGGAAGATCAATGAACAACCAATGGTTGTCGATGGGGTACTCGTTGCTCGTCCACTGATGATAGCCACTTTGTCTGTCGATCATCGTGTGGTGGATGGTATCGTTGCTGCCCGTTTCTTGACCACGATAAAACACATCTTGGAAAATCCATATCGGCTTACGCTCGATACCTCCCCGGGTGCCGACAAATGATCAAATATACCTCTGAACAACTGTTCGATATGTACCGGTTGATGGTCACGATCCGCCGCTTTGAAGATCATCTGTACCAGCTTTTTTTGCAGGGACTCGTTCCAGGAACACTGCACCAATATCAAGGTCAGGAAGCTGTAGCCGTTGGAGTGTGTTCTGCTCTTCAGCCTGCTGACATCATCTTTTCTACACATCGCCCAGTGGGGCATGGGGTTGCGAAGGGAATGTCTCTAAAATCGATCGCGGCAGAGATCATGGGAAAAGCGGATGGTTGCGCTGGCGGTAAGGGTGGGCAGATGCATCTGACAGATGTCTCGGTTGGCATGATGCCCTCAAACGCGATCGTTGGCGCGAATATTCCCATAGCTACCGGGGCAGCCATAGGCTTCATGCTGCGTGGTGAAGAGCGTGTATCGATCAGTTTCTTTGGGGACGGGGCAGCGAATATTGGCGCATTTCATGAAGGGATTAATCTGGCTGCGGTAAAAAATGCGCCAGTTGTTTTTGTCTGCGAGAACAACCAATATGCGGCCTCAACACATATTTCCCTAACGATGAAGATCGAAAATGTTGCTGACCGGGCGGAGAGCTACGGCATCCCTGGTGTGATCCTGGACGGGATGGATGTGATGGCAGTGAGGGAGACAGCTGAGAAGGCAGTGGAACGAGCAAGACGAGGGGGCGGTCCGACGTTGATCGAAGCCAAGACATATCGTTTCATGGGACACTCACGCGGAGATCCTGGCAAGTATCGCAGCGAGGAAGAATTGTCAGAATGGCGGTCACGCGACCCTATCCCAAAATATCGTGCTTATCTTGAGGCTCAAGGAATTGATCCGCTAACCCTCGCTTCCCTGGAAGAATCGGTCGATGAAAGGATCGATGAAGCAGTGGAATATGCATTAGCTGCTCCCGAGCCAGATGCATCAGAAACATATTTAAACGTCTACGCCGAGCGCAGGAAATAAGCGATGTCTCTAGTGAACACAACAGAAATGACAATGGCAGAAGCACTGCGCGATGCCATGCGGCTTGCGATGCAAGAAGACCCGCGGGTGTTCTTATTGGGTGAGGATATCGGCATAAAGGATGGGTTTGGCGGTGGATTCACTGTGACATTAGGATTGTCTGATGAGTTTGGTCACGAACGCGTCATGGATACGCCTCTCAGTGAAGCAGCCATCATCGGCGCGGCGGTTGGCGCAGCTATGGTGGGTATGCGCCCGATCGCCGAAATGCAGTATGGGGATTTTGTGTTCGTGGGCATGGATCAGCTAGTCAACCAGGCGGCAAAAATGCACTACATGAGCAATGGGCAGGTCAGTGTGCCGATGGTGTTAAGGCTGCCTGTTGGTGCTAGCAGGCGGGGTGCCCAGCACGCCCAATCTACCGAAGCATATTGGATGCACACACCGGGATTAAAAGTCGTCTGTCCTTCCAATCCGTATGAAGCCAAAGGTTTGCTTTACGCCGCTATCAGGGATGAAAATCCGGTTATTTTTCTTGAACATAAACTTTTATACGGAGGTAAAGGTGGGCGCAAGGAAAAGACTTCGATCGATCCGATCATGGAAGTGCCCACAGATTCCTACGAGGTACCTTTAGGAACTCTCAAGGAGGTGCGAGA
>JBFFIU010000453.1:0-2347 GCA_041556275.1 Anaerolineales bacterium
CCTCCGGTCGCGACGGGTTCTCCCAATCCTAATCCTTGACCATAGAATGCGGCCATCTCTTTTATACGAGTAGTTTGAATGATAACGGTATGAATGGTTGCGTCAGGACGCTTCTCTTGCTCGCTCATGGTAAACCTCCAATAATAACCGTTTTGATCAATGCGATGATATTTATTAAGTCCGTAAGAAATTGCTGATGAGAAACTTTAACACTGGCGCCCAGGCTGTCGGGAAAACTCGCCCATTTCATCACGCGATCATCATTCTACAACTCTATCAAATCAACAAGATCAGCTTGAGTTGTGATTTGAAAGATGAGCTTCTGACCTTTTATCTGCAACGGAAGAATACTGCTCTGTACCAGGAATTATTGAACTACATGTATTGTTCGACCTGCTATCTCCGCTTATTTCACTTGAGATGCTCACGTTTTCTATACCCCCTGGAAATCCTTCCGGTTTTAAAGCCCATTGACTCGTATAAGCGCAAGGCGGGTAGGTTGGGAGTATTAACCGTCAGAGTTGCCTTCATCATCTGGGGGAAAGAAAACAACCAATTTAATCCGCTGCTCAGGATATGCTTCCCGATGCCTTTGCGTCTCTGCTCTTCAACAACACCAATGAATTCGATAAAGCCATCCTGGGAGGATTCCCTGGCCTGTATGAAAATATAGCCAGACAAATTGCCATCCGTGATGTGGATGAGCAAGCGCTTATCCATATCGACCGCCTTTTCAATCAGCTGCTCAGCAGAAAAATAGGTTTTGGGAAAAAGCCTAGAATGAAGGGCGATGAATTGGTTTGTAAATCTCTCGTCGAATCCAGGATCGTCGTCGTGTAAAACTTGCTGGTAACTGGTTCTGTCTAGGCTCAATGTTACAGCTCCAGTGGAAGAGCCAAAACCATGCCTGACGGCAAATTGATCTAGGTTGGTGTTATCTGTGTCAAAGAAAAGTTCCTGATCATCAATTACTTGCGGAAGATCGGTGAGAGCCTTTTTGTACAAGGCGTCCGCGACTGAATCCCAGGCGCGGTAATCTACCAACGGCCCCAACAGCCAGCAGCGGCCTAATTCCAGGTCTAATTCAACCCCCAGCAATCCGATCAGCACCCCGTTCTCAGAACAGGCGAGATAACCATATCCTTCCGGAGGTTGGATAGCCGCGAAGTCAGCGGCGATCTCCTTTTCGCATTCTCCAAAATAGGAGATATTATGCTCCCGGTCCTGGTTCAGGCGGGCAACAAATCTGATCGCTTCGCCAAGGTTCGCTTCACCGAGTGAGATGATATTCATTGCACTACCATCAATCACTTCAAGCTGAGGCGAGACTTGATAGTGTAGTAAATGGTCTCCAAATAGAGTCCATGGTCTTTGCTGGTCTTATCTTCAAAATACAGCTCCTTGAGCACGCCTCCAAAGCGAGTGTGCAAGCCGTCCAATCTCTTTGAACCGCGTGTTGTAGCGATCACCGTCCTGGGTATGCGCAAATCGGGAGTATCAAACACCTCGTACACATCGAACTGATCGTAGATCGGGATAAGCATGATTACCGGCACGACCAGGACAATGTGCCCAGAAAACTGGGTCTTATCCTCGACAAAAACCGGATACCCCGAAACGATGATCGTTTTGCCGGCCTGTCCCTGGGATTCAACAGTTGACGGTTTTAGCGTATGAGGATGATGCACCTGATATTGCTCCATTGCCTGAGTTGAAAGCCGCGCAACGACTTCCTGCCGTCCTTCAACGTTTAAGTCCATCAAAGCCATTTCAAAGTAAAGAAAGGATTTCATCCCCGCAGAGTAGACTCCTGCCGCTTTGGCCAGCTCAGATGCGTCGAGGACTTCATCTCCAGACCGGGACAATAAATTGTAGATCCTGCCCCCGTTGTCAAGTGAACGCTTTGCTCCAGCCAGGGTTTTATAGGGTCTAAGTTCTCGCATGGTTCACCAACTTTTCATCCAACAGCTCTCAACACACGCAAGGCGCGCAGTGTGACCCACTTATTGGGTCGTTTCACCTCCCCGAAATCCACCCAGGTCTTCCCTGTGTAGTGGTAATCCAATGACCAGCGACCTTGATCATCCTGTTTGCTACGGATGATTTCCACAGCGTTCTCCAACCGGGGGTCGTCGACATAACCCAAGCCAACCAGCGCTTCGACAATTTGAAGCAGATCGGTTATATAGAAGACCGGAAATCCGAACTTCCACCAATTTCGGCTGGGTTTATCCGTCCACCCGGAGGGGTATTCCGCGCTGGCTGGATCAACACTGAATAAAAAATCAATCCCATGTGCTATGGCGCGCTCCATCAGAGGGGTGCGGTGCTCGACAGGCCAATTACC
>JBFFIU010000454.1:0-2333 GCA_041556275.1 Anaerolineales bacterium
CCCGGCAGCGCTGGCTCCAGCTGCACGGGTACTTCTTGATCTGCCAGATCTTCGATGGTGCCGATCGGCACCATCGGCTGGTTGAAGGTCACGTTGACGAACGGGGCCAGGGGGATCTCCCCTTCCGGGGCGAAGCGCAAGACCTCCAGTGGTCCGGCAGCGACCGAATCGGGTGTGATGGGCGCCGGCGGTGGTGGGAACGGTTCTTCGACCGTCTCTCCAGTGCGGGGCGGCGGCAGCGGTTCTTCGGGAAGGTTGAAGACCACCTGGTCACCGGTCTCTACGGTCAAATCCGGCAGGCGAGCCAGAATTTGCTCGATCTCGTCCGCAGTTAGGGGTTCACCGCTCAGCACCTGGAGGGGTTCCGCATCTTGCGGCCGCGCCTGCCCAGAACTGAGATCCACCTGCAATCCTGTGTCCTCTTCACCGGTCATTTCGATCTCCACTTCATCGCCGGAGGCATCGATCAGCGGCGGGTTGGTACTTCCCTGAGTGTCGTTAGTATTCATACCAGGGATTATAAGACCGAAAATGACTGCAATCAGCGCGGCAACTGCCACGAAGCCGCCAACGATTACCAGAGGGATTTTATATCTGGAGATACCCGTCTCCTTCTCTTGTGCCATTGGTGATGCCCTCCTCAACGTGATCTTATTAAATCATAGTTCTTCTTAATACTAGTCTCTTGGATAGACGCTGAGGGGAGCCAGAATGTTCCATCACCGGATGAAGTGGGGGAATCCAACATCTGGAAATTTTATTGTTGGGTGGATTCCCCCGTTACCGGAGCCTTAAACCGATTAAGGTTTACGCATTGAGTTGCAAGAATCAGCCCAATCTGTGATTAATCTCGTCCAATGCCAGAAAAAATAACAGGGGCTGTATCGATCGCCAGCCCCTGCATCCTTGAGAAGGTTTTGAACTTGAAATTGCCATGCAATTTTGATATCACATGGCAGCCAGGTTATTTAAATCTCTCCTATCGTTGAGGCAGCAGGTTGCGAGTCAGACTGCAGCAGGTAGCCTAACCCGGCCAAACCTATGGATGTGAGCAGGAAAACGCCTAAGTCAAGATATTGAGTCGCCTCCCAATCCATCCCGTTGGTGACAATAATCAGCAGCGGAAACCAGATTCCAGCCAAGATGGGCAAGGCCTTCCAGCGGGGGAGTGGAGTTTCTCTTATAGTTCCAATACCGAAGAATACCAATCCCAGGAAGTAGAGCAAGAACCCAGCCATGAATACAGTCCATACTAACTCAGCTTCTGTGGTAACCAACAGGATTGATGCCCCAAAGCTGGTCACCCCTGCAATGATCCCCATGATCAGGGCACCTTTTCCCAAACCATTCGATTCATCCCCGTAACGGAGGTACAACCCAATCATACCCACCATAAACAGGAACATGGAGGTAGGTATCAGGATCATTGACGCATATTCAAAATAGAGATCAATGGGTTTGCTCAAAAAATTATTTGGATTGTATGCTGGCACATCCCTGAGGTTGATCAAACCAGCTACCACGAAGGTGAGCGCACCCAGGATGAGAGCCCAGCCACTCAAGCGGATAAATTTAGATTTTGACATGTGAATTCCTTTCTGCAGGTGTTCCTCGACTACCGTTTTGAAGTAATCGAGCAGGGTCAGGGTCCACAGGCTCAGCATCCCGGGGGGACCGGAAAGGCGGTAAGTTCTCAGGCAGTAATCCCGAAAAACCTGCGCCATGTGTGGTCCATACTCGTGCCGGAACCCAGATGGATAAGTTTTGAGCAGCGCTTCGTAGAGCGAAAGAGAAAAAAAGACCAGTGAAGGATCCTGTGTGGTTCGTCTCATCTCTAAATCCCCTGAATAGAACTCTCTAGCACGTTCTTCAGCTGAACGACGGCCACCTGGCTCACCAGACGCTGGGATTCGGCCCGCAATACGCGACGACCCAAGCCGGTCAAGCCGTAATAACGGCGGCGCTGGTCGTCCATTTCAGGATCGGGGCGCTCGTCGCTCTCGTGAATCAGGCCAACTTTGAGCATGCGCTTGATCGAACCGTAGAGCGTGCCGGGGCCCATCTTGACCTGGCCTTCGGTGTTGGCCTCGACCTCAAGCATGATGGCATAGCCGTGCTTCTCGCCGTCGGCTAACGCCAGCAGGATGTTGAAAACAGCCGGGGAGAGGGGTAAAAAGGATTCAGGATCTTGCATCACTTCGCTCATTGCTGCTCCTTGATTGAGAATATATCCGTGCACGATATATTTATTAGCGATATTTTATACCCAATTTCTCTATTTGTCAAGTGTATATCCGTGTTGGATATACAATAAAGAGGGTTGTCCAAATTTC
>JBFFIU010000455.1:0-2299 GCA_041556275.1 Anaerolineales bacterium
ACCCGTGAAGGCACCAGCGCCACGATCATAGACAACGTGCGGGATGCTTTTCCGGCCGGATTATCCTGGGGACAGCGTTTATTCCACAATCAGAATGGCGAAAGGACCAGCTTCACCGGACAACGGCTTAGTGATTTCAGAGCCCAGGAATTACCCTCCGGTGATACACCGCAGGCAGCCAGTGAAAACGGTCTCAACATGGTGATGATCATCCAGGTGCCCTTGAAACAAAAACACCCCATGGAGGGAGATATGGTGTTCTTTGAAGCGGAAGAAGCTGTCGCAGCTGCTCCTGTGGAGGCCCTGAAGAGCGATATCGAAGTCGCAGTGATCGGGCATGGGGCCATCGAAGGACTCTTCACCGAGATCGATGATTTGCAGATCGAGCGCGATGAACGCTACCCCATCCGAGTCACGGTGCAGTTCTACAAGGCAACCAGCAACGGCGTCGTTTCCGAAGAAGATATGCAGGAGATCGCCACTCAGATCAAGCGTGTGTACGAAGAGGCAGATTATGTCGGCAGCCTGGTGGTGGATGGTGAATCAGATCGCCCCACCGAGTATGATGGCCCAAAGAGCCAACCCGACAACTGGTGGGAAGTTTTTTGGAGGCGCTTCGAGGACAATACCGGTTTAGACCGCTATGATGCCCATGAACTGTGGCGGTCATTGAGACTCTACGCTGGCAGATATATCGAAAACTGGCGCATGAGAAATGAGTAGGTTCTGATTTGAAATCTCAGTTATTGAGAGAAGTCTCACACTATCCATAGCCTTAGTGTGAAACCCAGCTGACAACAAAATCCTCGCCAGTAATCCTTCGCTGGCGAGGATTTATCATTACTTGCATCACCTGATGTTATGCAGAGTTGAAAAAAATAGTAATTCAACGGGTGACCAGTTTGTTATTTTTGTCCAAGCATTGCGGAACCATTTCAACTGGGAATTGATAAGCTTCGATGTCTTTACAGGGCGGCGCAGCTGGACCATCATGGACAATCAGCCAGGTGTCATTCCTATTAACAGCATAAAAATAACCATTGTTAACCCGGCCAGACAGATATTCTCCGCTGGAATCAGTGATCCTGATTTCCATCTCCTCCGTTCCGACGTCGAGGCGTTCCGCTAAAGCGATGCGGATGGCAGCTTCCAATTGCGCAATGCGAATGACCTGGTTATTCTCTTCATCTACGCATTCAGGAACCATCTCAACCGGGAAATTTAACTGAATGATATCCAGGCAGGGGGGATTCGCAAGACCCACATAAACGATGATCCAGGTGCTATTGTGCTTGAATGCCAGGAAATATTCATCCCCGACCTGACCTTTAGCGTGGAGGCCGGTATTCTCAGCCAGGGAAACTTGCAGTTCAGCTTGCGAGACTCCAAAATCCGCAGCTAACGCCCCTCGAATGGCGATGTCGTCGTTGACGATGGGGCTCGAGGTCGGTTCCGGAAGGAAAGGCGTTGGTGTTGCTGGGAGGGAGGCTCCATTGACTTGAGGGGTGGAATCTGCTTCGTCGACCTGTTCCTGGTTGACTCTATTGTCTAAAGCGATACAGGCAGTCAGCAAAGAAAAAATCAGAACGAACGCGAATATCTTTATTCGGTTTCCAACTTGCATGTACTCTCCAATTAGATAGATTATAGCCACGTCAGTATAATTTCGAGATTCATCATCCTACCGCATGTGCGGTGCTCAGAATGGTCAACCTGGCCGTCATATCCAAGACAATTTTTGCCTCACCTCCAGCAGCACTCAGCAGATCTCTGATCCTTTTCTCCGTTCCTGCTGGGAGGTAAGAGTCATCCCAGGACTCAGACAATAGATCTACAGCTCACTGAAGGTATCCGCACAAACGAAATAATTAAACAGATGCTGCTCCTTGGATGCGAAATGCCTTTGCTCAACGACCTGCAGCAGGGCTTCATCCGCCAGGCGCTGCTCCATGAAATCGATGTAACTCAATAAGTACCCGGCGAAAAAATTTCCACCGCCAGAATGGATCTCGATGCAATGTGGGTGGGGAAGATCGTGAACATTGAGCAGGATACCTTGGGGGTGAAAAAATTGAGATTTATCCAGAGCATGAACCATGCTCTCCGGATCAATTCATCAGAGTGAAAAGGTGTACAGAATGATATCAAACTGCTCGGATCCGGTCAGTAAACTTGAGGGAAATTACAAGATCGATGATGCAGAGGTTATGCAATCAATACCCTCAACAATTCCAGCGAAGCTGCGCGGCTGCGACCGTCTTGATCCAACTCCGGGTTCCAAGAAGAAAGCGAAACGGCT
>JBFFIU010000456.1:0-2284 GCA_041556275.1 Anaerolineales bacterium
AAGTTTTAATCCTGAATCACTGGTCAAAACCGCGATCAGACGTGATTATAATGGTTTAATCTTAATCTGCCCATAGTTGAACTTAATACACTTCTTGCATAAATTCAAAATAAAACAATATCGTTTGAGATGAATAAATCCGATTGGGTCAATAATTCAAGCTTGGTTGATTCTCGTTAATATTTAACACCATATCTCGAGCAGGGTGACGCTGGTTGTACAATCTCTTATTGATAGAATTAATGTTGGGAGCTCACCATATTATCCAGATGGAATGATCATATCTTAGGATATGGTTCAATCAGCGAATATACTCTCTAGGATGTTAGAAAGGGGGTATCTCATTCCAATTTTTGTGTTGCGTTCTGAATAAACTTTTCCCTTAGTGCCTGATCTTCAATTAAGTCACCGACCTCATTAATCATCTCTTGAGCTGCGATGTGTTTTTCTTTGGCTGCCTTTTCCTGGTTCATTGCAGAAAGCGCTCTGCTCTGGCCTGCGTAAGACTGCCAAACCAGAGGTCTCATTTGCATTTCAGCAGCGAGCTTCTCAGTACGCTGGAAATGATTCAAGGCTCGCTCCATATCGTCTCTCTCAACACTGATCAGCGCCTCTTGAAACTCAATCGAAGGATATAAGAATTTCATGGCTCGATCGTTAACAAAATCACGTGCTTCGCTCATGGAATGTTGAGCCTCATCCAGCTGGTTTCTGGCTAAGGCAACGGAGGATGCTCCCAGCAAGAAGCGGGGTCTATTCAACAAACCTTGCGGTGTAGGAACGGCGAGTCCTTTTTGGAAGTAATCACTGGCGGAATCAAGGTCTCCTTTTGCCAGGTAACAAAATCCTAAATCTGCCCAGGCAAATCCACCTGCTGTAGCTCCCATCGGGGTTTCCATCAACTTTGTTGCCTGTTCGTGATATTCAATTACTTGATCAAAGAAGGTCTCACTAACATCCAGATAGGCAGAGCCTAAACTGCATAACGGACTGGCTTCAAACATTGGCAAACCTGATTGATGACCAGCATCGATGCTGTGCTTATAGCTGCTGATCGCTTTTTCGTACTCTCCATGCAGATGGTAAATTATCCCGAGCATAAATTCACCGATACTGACTAAAACTGAAGCGCCAATTGATGAAGCGATGTCGACACCTTCTTGGGCTGCTTTGAGGGCTGCATCGAGCTCACCATCGCGTAGATGACAATAAGCGATTGGAAAAGTTAATACCTCCGCTTCACGGAAGCGATTGCCTATCTGGCGAGATAGTTCAAGAGCCTCGCGAGCTTTTTCAGCCGCTTTGTCGAATTGGGTCAGGTTTGTCAGTGTTCCTGCCATATGGCTTAATCCATATGCCATCTGTTCTTTCAGGTTTAACTCGCGGCCGATTTCAACCGACTCACCTAAATATTTGGCTGCATTGCCAAAATCCCCGATCATGTTGCAGATTCCGCAACGAACTGTGAATAATTCTGCTAGACCTGCCTTATCCTGGTACTCTCTGGCCAGACGTTCGGCTTCGAGTAAATGGTCTTCGGCTTGTTCAAATTGACCGAGCCATTGACCTTCAATTTGTGCCAACTTGTTCAATGCTGAAACTTGCATTGGGGTATCATCTCGGGAATTAGCGTACTCCAACATCTCCTGGTAATTCTTTACCGTACTTTCGATATCATTCGCTAACATAAAAGCGCCACCCAATCCTTCGTAAGCGCGTCTTGTAAGATCGCTTTCTCCCCCGGTCACCAGGATTTCGAGAGCTTTGCTGTAATACTCCACTGCTTCCGGAGTCGAATAAGCCTGAGCAGCTCTATCCCCTGCTTTAACCAAGTAAGTCGCAGCTTGAAATTCTTGACCACCTTCAAGGAAATGGCGGGCGATCTCATTAAATTGTTCGGAATTGGTATTTTCCAGGTATTCAGCTGCCCGAAGGTGGAATTGTTGGCTTTTTCGTCTTAGCAGGGAACTATATACAGTTTCTTGAGTTAGGACATGTTTGAATGAATTAACCTGTTCTGGTTCTCGGCTTATTTCTAAGATCAGTTCGCGTTTTTGCAGTTCCGGTATCTCTTTGTTTAGAACCTGATCAGATCCATGAACCCAGGTCAACATCTTGCTTCCGAATTCCCTGCCGATGACTGAAGCAGCTTGAACCACTTGCTTTGTATCTTCATCCAGCTTGTCCAAGCGGGCCGTGATCACACCCTTTAGTGTATCGGGCACGGAGAGATCATTTATCGCCTGCGTTGTAACCCAATGACCATTCTCTCGAACAACTAATT
>JBFFIU010000457.1:0-2281 GCA_041556275.1 Anaerolineales bacterium
CAGCATGGGGAGGACCAGCGGCAGCCCCTGAGCCAAATTCATGGATATGGCTGAGCTGGGGAAAATTTTCGCTATTGATGGTGCTATGGTATTTGTAGTGTCGGTCGCCGGCAATGATGTAGAAATTTGGCACATCCTTGATGTTGTTCAAGAACAGCTCTGTTTCAGCCCGATATTTATCGTTGACATGCTTATCTGGGATGAAGGTGGGATCGAAATCATCGGGAGGGACGGGGCCGATCAATGGCGTACCGGCAACCAGGATTTTGAAGGTCGCATCGCTTTCTTTGATGCGCTCTTCCAACCAGGCTCTCTGCTCGTCACCCCAAATCTTGTTGGCATCTTTCTCCCTGTGATGACGTCCTTCTTCGATAAAAATCTCCAGGTGCTTCCCCCAGCGAATGGTGCGCCAGAATTTGGTGCCATCCCCCTGGCTCGTTCCAAAGGGATTATCTTGATAGTACGCACCAGCATCTTCGCCCACTGAGGCATAAAGACCGGGAGTTGGATTCGTATTGCGGAAGATATGCCATCCATCCGGGTGGATATCGCTGGTGTTGTTCTCCCAATAATCATGGTCGTCTACCATCCAAAATCCGGGAACCTTCTGGAAGAAAGCCCGCAGGTTATCGAATTGGTAGTAGGCATACCAGTAAAGCCAGCGCTTGATGAAGTCCGACTTCGAATAATTTCCGACATTCGGGTTGTAGCCATCGTAGTAGACTGTGTCGCCGGTCATGATGATGAAATCTGGCTCATGGGGAGGGTAATTGAGCATTGAGTCGAAGACTTTTAAACCCTTCATTGCGCCTTCATCCGGGTCGCTATATGCGGTGTGGATTGGATCGAGGCATGAGACAACCACAAATTCGACATCATTCGTGTCATCTTCGGTTGGTGCAGTCCTGAAGGAATTCACATTTGCGGAAGTTCGGGAATGACCGCCATCTGAAGATTTTGTGACCACCTGGTAGTAGTACTTGGTATCTGGTTCGAGACCGGTGACCGTCCAGCGGAAGTTGTAATTCGTGCGCAGCCATTCCCCGTTGCGGTTAATGTAGTCATCCACCGGGAAGAAACCAGACTCTGAGACCTTATTGTTCAACGATTCATCCCGGTAAACCACAAACTGTACCGAGCCAGCCATGGGTGGCACGCGCAATGTATCTGCATCGGTCGGATCTGAGGCAGGTTTCTCTGTCAAATAGGTGTGTAGCACAGCCCTATCGGAGGTCACTTCCCCAGTCCTCTCCCAGATGCCGTTATATGGCGCGACAAGGCTGTAACGAGATTCGGTGGTCGTGAACTGTTCGAATTCGCTGCTTTCATTCAATATCTGGTTGCGGCATTCAAGCCAATAATAATCGTACTCAGGCACCGTGATATCTTCATCCAACACAACTTGCTGGACTCCAGTGACCTGGTTATCAACCGGATGCAATTCATCCTTCGTGACTGAGCCTTCATTCCATCCATATAGGAGCCACCTGATCCTCACCTCCTCGTTCAGACCTTCCGGGTGGGAGAACATGGCGGAAATCGTTGCGATACCCGAAGACACATCTAAATGAGCGAAAGCTGTGTGCTGGATTACTTCGCTAATATTATTGACAGCTTGCTGGTTTCCTTGGATCACCTTTATTTCCTCTGTTTGGTGGGAATCAGGAATTTCACCAGAAGCGGTACTGGTTGCAGAGGTTGGCGTGGTTAGTGTGAGATTCAGCATCACAATTAGAAAGATCACAGCTCGTACGTGCTTATTTTTCGACATCTCTAACCTCAAGGATAATATTTTGCGGTTTCATAATTGTTCTATCGTTAAGGCAATTGATGTATTTTAGGCATGCGATAGATGACAACAACGCCGATCACCGCGCTGAGCGCAGCACCAGCACCCAAAGCCCAGGCAATAGTAGTAAATTCAGTCAGGCCACCAATGACCAGGGCGCCTACCCTGGACATACCGTTAAACAGTAAATTAAAGATGCTCATCACTCTGCCATGAAACTCGTCGGTGGTATTCAGTTGCGTAAGACTGTTAGCCAATGTTAAGCGGATGGCGTTGCTGGCACCAACCATAATAACCAGTAATAGGCTCAGTGGTAAGGAACCGGATATCACAAATAAAACCAGAAATATTGGCCCAATCACATTGGCTATTGTCAACCATTTCCCTCTGCGTCCAGCATGTAGATAGGCAACAATCAACGCACCCAGGATAGCGCCCACGCCCACTGCGGTCAACAAAAATCCCAATCCTTCTGGTCCGACTTTGAGAATA
>JBFFIU010000458.1:0-2277 GCA_041556275.1 Anaerolineales bacterium
CGGAGTTTCGGTGATCTCAGATACCACTTCCATATCGAATGTCGGATCTGCATCGCTTCCGGCAATAAAAGCTGGACCCTGAAGTTCCTTTATAACCTGGACTATTGGGGGCATAAAGAGCAAGGGGGTCAGCCATAACGTGGTTGCAGAAAGCATTTTTTGATCTTGATTGAGGAGCAGGGTCATGGTTGATGTACCGATGGATTTCCCCCCCAGGAGCAGGAGATCATAGGATCTTGCTTGTTTACCTGCGCTCAATAAAGCACTGCTATCATCAACCAAGCAGCGCGTTTGTTCTGCTTGGTTCAGATCTTGAAATTCCGGTGTTGTGTAATCCGCCCAGAGCTGGATGACATCGAACCCTTTTTGGAGCAAAGCTTCTGTTGTGTAGTAGAGTAGAGGTTTATCGCAGTTGTACCGCAGACCAGGGTGGATTAAAGCCAGTTTACCTGATGATTTTGGCTGTTGGAAAAATATGTTAGGCACTTTTCGCTGGTTGAATCCCGATACCTCAAGCACAGATTTGTCCACATTATTTCTACTCATAGCATCGTCTCCGAAGATATGATTATCTTCTCTCCAGTTCGCAGGGCTTCAATTGCAGCAAATGATGTCCGGGTTACACCGACCAAATCGCGGTAAGAAATCGGTGGTTGTTTGGTCTCTGTGATCCCTCGAGAAAAAGCAACCCACTCCCCATGATGACCCTTATCCTGGCGAAATCGTGAGTGGAATTTCTTACTCTTACCATTTTGAACAAGTTCTAAGCTTCGATAATCTTCGAGCACACCTACTTTTCCACCGGTAAAGACCTCCAATCGTTCTTTAGGAAAGGTCTTATCGCCGACAGCAATGTAATCAATTGTTCCTATAGAGCCATCTGGGAAGGTGAGAAATAATTGGACGTTATCATCCCTGAAGCGTCCATCATTGGGCAAAGCATTGGCTGAAATAGATGAGGGTGGTTCACCAACCAGAAAGGTTAGGAAATCGATGAAATGGCAGCCTTCGCCAATTATCCGCCCACCACCTTGCTCCGGATCGTGCAACCAATGGGTGAGCGGTATGATACCAGCATTGATGCGGTAATGGGCAACGAGAGGCTCATGGTTTTTGCCAATGAATTTCTTCAGTTGTTGGGCAAATGGCGCGTAGCGGCGGTTGAATCCCACGGTCAGAAGTGGTTTCGCAATATCCTCTTTAAGACTCTTGTTGTCTGGCTCAGCACCTGCAGAAGAGCTTAATGTCTGGATGATTTGATCTAAATCTTGGGAATTGATCGCTAAGGGCTTCTCACAAAAAACATGTTTGCCTGCACGCAAAGCTGCTACGACTTGTTGCGCGTGCAGATTATGGCGAGTGAGTACTGCGATTGTATTGATCGAGGCATCGTTCAAGATTTGATTTTCATCACTAGTGGCATAACCGATTCCAAAGCGATTGGCTGCAGTCTGTGCTGATAATCCAGAGCCCGAAGCTATCCCAACCAGCTCAATGTCGTCAAATTTGCGCAATACCGGCAACATGACCGCAGTTGCGAAATTTCCTGCCCCTAATATGCCAAGTTTGATCGTGTCTGTTTGGGAAGCGGGAGCAGGAGATGGTGGGCTGAACGTTTTAGTCTCAATTTGATATGATTCATCACCAGGTCGGCTATCCCTAGAATCATATGTGAGTATGATCCCTAAGGATGGCTGCTTCTTCACATTGGTGATCAATTTATAAGCTTGAAGTGCCTTTTCGATTGGGAAGCGGTGGGATATCAAAGGATGGACATCCACTCGTCCCGAGGACAGCAGGTCTATAAAAGCTTCCAGATTGCGTCCTTCTGTCCAACGAACATAGCCGATGGGATAATCCCGGCCACCTTCTTCATATGCTGGGTCATAACGACCCGGGCCATATGAACGAGAGTTGATAAAAGAGAGCTCTTTTTCGTAGTAAATTTTGCGGGGGATTTCAAGTCCTACAGCGCCAACCGCAACCACACGAGCTCGATCACGGGCGATAGCCCCGGCCAGCTCAACTGGATCCGAGGAAGGAGTATCTGCGCAGATCAACACCGCATCGCAGCCGCGTCCGCGAGAAATCCTCTGGGCGGCAGATTCAGCATCTTCTCGCAACACAGTTAGCTCTGCACCCATACTCTCCGCCAGCTTAACCCGTTGCGGGTCCAGGTCGATCGCTAGTACAGAGCAACCAGCGGCATTCGCTATAGCGACCGCCAATAAGCCCAAGACCCCCAGGCCGATTACAGCGACCTGCTCACCGATGCCC
>JBFFIU010000459.1:0-2254 GCA_041556275.1 Anaerolineales bacterium
AATCCGGCTGATCGAGGATGAAATCCGGTGACTCCGGCAGACAGAGACGCTGATACTCTGCCCAGTCCTCTGGTGATAGTTCCGCTTCCACATCGGGCCAGCGCATCTGCAATAGTGCCCCCAGCGCGTTTCTAAAATCTTCGCTTAATGGGGCATGAGCATCACCTACGAAAGTTCTTGCCTTGATTTCCCTCAAGCCAGCTTCATAAAACCAGCCTAACGCACATAGGAAGTGCAACTCAGGATTTTTTCCTTTAACGAAAGGTGCAATTCCCGAAGCTGTCGAGTTAAGTCTAGCTTCTAACAGTGGATATCCAGGAAGGAAATGATCAGAAGACCAGGCTAGGAGGGCGATAAGTCCAACCGGTTTTACTACTCTTACAAGTTCCTTTACTAATGGCAGCGGTTCTAATGGCCCATAGCCCACACAGTCAGCGCTCCATGCCCAATCAAATGAATCATCATCGAAGGGGAGCGCCCTTACATCTCCCTCTTTGAAAGAGAATCTTTCCGCTAAACCTGCGTCTTTTGCATTTTTTTTCGCGTACTCCAACAGCTCTGCTGACAGATCTAGAATTGTTACATGGCCAGCAGATCCCACTGCTTTTGCAAGAGATATAGCCTGCAGACCGGTTCCACCTCCTGCATCTAATCCATGACTTCCTTGGGGTAGCTGCAAAGCCTGAATTGCAGAACGGGTCACTGGCTCCCTTAATCGATTGGTTGTTGAACCCACCTGTGCATAGAGTTCCGCATCGAATTCCGTCCCATCACTGCGTTTCATCTCGTCACCCATAAAACTCTCCATTTCCTGGTTGGATTGTTCTATCGCATTTAGGGTGCGTTCCTGGCTCATGAACTTTCGATAACTTCCGCACAATCTGACTGATCTTTACGTTGGAGAATATGCTGTAAGGTGAGAGTTACACCCAACCAGACCATCTTGAACCAGGTGGATATTCTGCGCCGTTCATGATAATCTTTGCGAAGAACATAATTATCTCGCTCGATCGTATCCAAGACAACCTCGAAGCGAGCGCTATACCAATGTCCGACGATCTTGCAGCGTAAAACATCTAATTTGTCAAGATAAGCCTTGCCTTCACAGAAGTATTGGCGGGCTAACTCCACCCGCTCCCGAACCCATTTTCGGTATAAGGGATGCTCATGATCCTCATAACTTAAATTATTCTGGTCCAGGTATTCTCGAGGGATGTTGATGAATCCATCAACAATATCACGGTGCATATCGCGTAATAAATGCGTAATGTGGGCTGCTGTACCCGCAAGATACTTGCTCATCTCATCCGGGTACGGATGTCCATTACCAACAAAATATAGGAGACCGTCAGTCACCGACTTCGCAAGTGTATCAATGTACCAGTTCAACTCAGACTGGCTGATCAGTCGACCCTTCCGCAGGGCATCGAATTCGATCATGGCAAACATGTTGCGAATGAAGGATTGAAGTCCGCTGTCCTCTCCGCGATCGTTATGAATCAAGTCAGCCAGGATTTGTTCTTGCAGGGCTAAGTCATCAGGGCGATAGTTCCCATACAGGTGATCAATAAGCTCTTTTTGGCGTTCGATAAAAGAACTCCGCTCCTCATCAGAACGAGATGACACGTCTATGACATCATCTATCCAGCGGAAATATGCATATGCCCGATAGAAATCATCCACCAGATCCTTGTCGACAAGCAATTTGGCGGTGTAATAAGTTTGTTTACTGCCAGCCCAGGTAATTGACTCGGCCAGTTCTGCAGTGACATCTTTTTTTACGGTTGTCATCGTGTGATCTCAACAGAAATTACTATGGTCATCATTAATATTTTTCCTGCCGGAATTATATATATCCGACAGGATCTACTGGCGCTATTTACAACTTAGCATGGAGATCAATTGCTCGTCTAAGCCAAAGTTAACGACTGTCTGGTGAGAGATTTACCCTTTATCTATCTGGCTAATCGCGCCTTATTATCTCCTGCATACATCCCTCACTCACGATTATATCCCCTTTTGCTCTGCATCGCTTGTTTGCCAGCGTGAAGTGTCGATAACTCTAAGATGGTACCGCTTCATGAAATGGCGGATAGACAGAACGATGGTCAACCGGACCATTTTAAACACGGTGGAAAGTTTACGCTGTTCCTTGTACTCTGTGCGTAAGATGTGGCCATCCCGTTCAATGATATCCAGAACACTCTCAAAACGTGCGCAATACCAATACCCTGCGATCTTGCATCGCAGAACA
>JBFFIU010000460.1:0-2130 GCA_041556275.1 Anaerolineales bacterium
CCCGGACGCAAATACATACGCCAGCGAACATACCGGAGTGGATTAGCCCAATCGTGAGCATAGTACCAGCCCAATTATTTAGCTATCACTTGACCCAAGCAAAAGGATTGGATACTGAGAGTCCGCGGGGACTTCGCAAAGTGACCCGAACCCGATAAACTCTATGGGAAGAATCAAGGAAAGAAGATGACGCAACCTGCTTTGGTAGTGATGGCTGCAGGGATTGGCAGTCGTTACGGGGGGTTGAAGCAGATCGAGCCAATAGGTCCTAATGGAGAGATCATGCTTGATTACTCCATGTATGATGCCAGGCAGGCAGGTTTTGGCAGGATCATCTTCATCATTAAAAGAGAGATTCAAGATTTATTCCATTCTAGGATCAATCAGACGATAGGAAGACATTGTGATGTCACCTATGTCTATCAGGAACTTGATCATCTCCCCGAGGGAATAACCCTTCCTGCCGGAAGAAAGAAACCGTGGGGGACAGGTCATGCGGTGTTGAGCTGTAAAGATGTGATTGACATCCCATTTGGGGTGATCAACGCCGATGATTTTTATGGACGTAATGCCTTCAAGGCGCTTTGCACTTATCTGGAAAGAACCAGAAATAAGGAAAATGATTACGATTTCTGTATGGTGGGATATAAATTAGAAAATACTCTTACCGAGCATGGTTATGTGGCACGTGGCGTGTGTAAGATCAACCAAGAAGGATACTTAGTGGAGGTACGCGAACGAACCCGGATCGAGAAATTCGGCGTGACAGTGATGTATACCGAAAATGGAGAGCAATGGTTCGAGATTCCGGGAGATAGCCTGGTTTCAATGAACATGTGGGGATTTACACCGGCATTATTCCCTGAATTGGAAAAGAGTTTCCTTAATTTCTTGAGAAATCATGAAGGCGAACTTTTGGGCTCTGAATTCTTCCTCCCAGACGTGGTGAACCAGCTGCTCGCTGAGAATAAGGCAACAGTAAAGGTTCTACCATCAAATGAACGTTGGTTCGGAGTAACTTATAAAGAAGATATGGACAGGGTCAAGCAAGCTTTACGAAAATTAATCAAGAAGGGTATCTACCCGGAAACAATATGGGAATAAAACGATGAAGCCCAGCTTTCAAGATATCGTGAATCACTTTGAATTAAAGGGAAGGTTTAAGTCCGCTACACCGTATGGCGTTGGCCATATCAACGACACCTATATCGCTGATTTTCAAATAAACAGCTTTACTCATCGTTACATCCTTCAACGCATTAACCACCATGTGTTTACTAATCCTGAAGGTGTGATGGACAATATTAAGGCGGTAACCGATCATCTCAGAAAAAAAATCATCACATCTGGGGGTGATCCGCGACGTGAGACACTCACTTTAATACCTACCCTGGATGGAGAATGCTACCTCAAAACAGATCAGGGAAATTATTGGCGGGCATATATCTTTATCAATAATGCGCAGACATATGAGGTGGTTGAGAACCTCAATCATGTTTATAATGCTGCCAAGGCTTTTGGTGTTTTCCAACTTCAATTAAGCGATTTTCCATCCCACAAGCTATTTGAAACTATTCCCAACTTTCACAATACCAGAAAGCGCTATGAAGCATTTATAGATGCGGTCGAAAAAGATGAGATGAACCTGGTGAAATCCTGTGAATCCGAAATTAGATTTGTAAAGCAGCGAGTAGATGAGACCTCACGATTGGTCGATATGCTTGAGCGGGGGGAGTTGCCGGAGCGGATCACGCATAACGATACTAAATTCAACAACGTATTGATCGACGACGAAACTGGAGAAGGGGTTTGTGTTATCGACCTGGATACAGTCATGCCAGGTCTTTCACTTTATGATTTCGGGGATGCTATCCGATTTATTGCCAATCCTGCCGCGGAAGATGAACAAGACTTGAGTAAAGTCCTTTTTGATCTTGAGATTTTTGAATACTTCACCCGCGGTTATCTGGATGCAGCCGGAGAATTTCTTACTCCCTTAGAAATTGAGCAATTGGCATTCTCCGCCATAATCATGACTCTAGAAAGTGGCATGCGTTTCTTGACTGACCACCTGCAGGGAGATATTTACTTCAAGATTCACCGCAAGAAACATAATCTAGACCGCTGTCG
>JBFFIU010000461.1:0-2090 GCA_041556275.1 Anaerolineales bacterium
CGACAGAGAGGTGCATTTTCAGTGACCATATGCAATTTTACCTTTTGCCAAGCATGCCAGAAAAAGTGTGCCGCACAGTAGAAACTTACTCTGAAGATCCAGCGAGAGCCGTTAACGAAGCTCCTCTGTATAGACAATCTGCCAGCCAATCTGGTCCAACACACCTATCCCCTTCCCTCCAACATTAGCTCCAACCAGCAGCGCCCATGGCTGGATCTGATTGGATAACTCGATCCGGTCGCAGACGTAATGCCTGCCTACTTCTATTTGATGCCATCCCTCTTGAACAGTGTGATTGCTTGCATGATGATGGAGAATACCTGCTGTACCTATCTCGATTGCCTGCAACGTATAGTTCAATATGTCATCTGTCGCTTCGCGGAACCGAGCGCACAGCAGCAGGCGATTTTCATCGTCGCGAGCGGCATATAATGCCACTAAATCTGCTTCACCGACCATTTCGCGAGTAATAAAATCGCGATTTGGATCGAGCTGAACCGGTTCGATCCCATGCCCCTGGTTGTCTTGCCATGTATCAGGTTCGTTTGATTCTCCCATTTGCAGGCGAACCAGCATACTGGGTTGAGGTTTCGCGAAGGGCTCATTCTGGCGCACGAACCTATATATCAGGTAACCCAATGTTGTCAGTTGGCTCTCATATTGCCTGACAGCCTGGTCCTTGAGTGCAACATCGTTTTCAGATAAATCCCATCTATACCAGTTACTATCGATCTCGTACGAACGCCTGGGCGGCAATAAGTTCAACTCGGGCTGATACCTCTTTGGCTCCGGATAGTCGCGACGGTGAACCAGGTATGCATAGAGATCAGGACGATAGTCTGGATTCTCCCGCTCCAGCATGCTGACCGCCAGGCGAGTGAAAGCGCCGAGAGCCCAATGATCGCCGTGAACATCGTCCGGATGTGGGTAGAGAATCAGGTCAGGGCGGTACACATCCAGGATAGATTTCACATCCTCCAGAAAATCTTCACCCGCGTATACCGAGTTTGGATTGTAAGTTATCTGATATGGGCTTTTGCTGGTTTCACTGTAAGGCGACAAGTGTGGATTATTCCTGAACCAGTTCTCCAACAGGAGTGATGGAGTGCCGCGGTCAGGATAGCTCAAGAAATTCACCTGCCCCGGATCGACGCCAAGCACTTCGAGTGCGTTCAATGATTCCTGCTGGCGCAAGTTTCCCATGCGAATGTAATCTGCAGCTGTAGGGTTGACCTGGTGGAATTCTTCCATCGTGGCAAAAAGGTAACCGTCCCCGTTCGTGGCAATCACCACATTAACCTCCATGCCAAGGCGTTGGGCAGCTAGGATCACACCGGCTGAACTTAGGGTTTCGTCATCGGAATGCGGGGCGAGAACGAGCAGTTTATTGTGCCCCTCAAGGATCAACGGAGCGAGGTCTTGCAATTTTGGGTAATTGTAGACAATCCGATAGATGACGAAAACAACAAGGAATAGAGAGATCGCAACAAGCATTAAGTAGGATAATAATCGTCTACGCCGTTTGTTCACATTTTCCTCCCGTAATGTATCCACACAAGAATTTGCTCTTCAATTCGATGAATCTCGAAACCTTTGTCGAAATAACCTGTGACCGCTATAACCATAGAAGTGACTGGCAATAAAATAGCTCTTTACACAGCCCTCACCGGCGGATTGACCGCCATCGATAATAGGTCTGGGGCGTAATCTCCAGTGCCCAAGTTGCACCTTCTACACTCGTTCCCTGGCTTTACAGCGCCTAGGCTTCACGCAATTTGGCGATGATTTGCTTTGCTGTGCATCTCCCATCATTTGGCGTGTTTTTTTGCCACTTTTTCCACTAATCTTCTCATTCTACTTGGATCAGTTTCAGGGGAGCAGGTCATTCTTCTTATCGCTCATTACGAACCCTCCCACTTTGATAAGAGAAAGAAATAGATGATGTAGACATCGATATGTAATTTATTATTGCATATTTCCAAATGGAAATCAATCGAACTCGACACTTTTGACAAGATAGACACAAACATAGGAGTCTTAAAATCCCACAGTGGAAACACCGTGTGGGTTCGACCCCCACCCGCTCTACC
>JBFFIU010000462.1:0-2044 GCA_041556275.1 Anaerolineales bacterium
AGAGCGATAAATACTTAGTTAGGACAGAGCAGCGCGTTGATTTTTCTGGATGAAAATGTGATCTGTTCATCCTTATCCGTTTGGACATTTGTTGGGGAATGAAAAGTGACAACCATATTCATTTACTCGCTACTTTACGACCCACGCATCCACGATCTCCTCTTTGCCTTTCAAAGACAATCTCCGGTATGTGTGCTCATCCTTGGAAAGACCCGACATCTCCATCGTTTTATCACCGACCAATAGTTCCCCGCTTGCCGCTTCTGAACTGAGACGCGCAGTCGTATTGACAACATCTCCAAGAATGGTGATGTCTGTGCGACCACCTTCCATTTTCATAGATCCAATATAGGCAATCCCGGTGTTGATCCCAACCCCAACAGGGACCCAGGGCGTCTTTCCCTTTCCGTGACCCGTGGCCTGCAAAATATCTTTACCCGCTTTGATCGCGGTCTGCGCATGATTGGGTCCCGCGAAGGCAGGTGCGAAGAAGGCGGTTAATCCATCGCCGACAAACTTTTCAATCAGCGCGTTGTTTGAGTACAGAGCTTTTGTTCCTACCAGATAAAAGCGGTGGATTAATTCGCTAAATTCACGCGTTTCCATCTTTTCTGCCAGCGGAGTCGAACCGCGGATATCTGCAAACAGGATCGTGACTTCCACCTCGGCACCGCCAGGAAATCGTTCGGCAAACCGTTCACACACATCACACATGTGGGGATTCAATGCCGAAGGCTTGACATTGAGCAATCTTCTTGAAATGAAGCCGCCGATTCCCTCAAAAGGAATATAGCAGAGCTGACAGCGTGGTTCCGCTGGCAGCGCACGGTAGACTGGCTTTAAAGATGGGTGCTCGAACCACGGAAGCTGCATACCTTTCAGCGTTGCGCCGGTGGTCAGATAAGTGCGCCAGATTTCCGAATTTTGATCCTCATATTCAGATTTTGGGATTGGGTTCTCTACCATTGCGAGATTATAGCATGAGGTCAAAATATTTTCCCATTCCGAGATGTGAATCTGAAGGATCTATTGGTAGTTCCTTATTGGCCCATTGATGATTTTTCCCCGTAATATCATTCAGACCCGACTCCAACCCCAAAATCGAGCAATCGATGGCTGTGCCTCTTGAATTGTTTTCGGAACCTTAAGAGAAATCTGGATCAATAAAAGGAACCTTACATAGCCAGCCAACAGTGACACGTAAGATCGTTTCCAAGGCGATCACCCAAATGCTGATGTCGATCACGCTGCCGGGTAGGGAGCTGAAGCTCAGCCATAACGTCATTGCTCCAATCGGAATTCCTCTTCTGCCTGCTTCGATTTAGTTTAGGAAGTTCCACTCCTATCAGTGTGGTCTGACTTCATCTTGAATTATGGATATGAAGTTGTAGCCCCGTATTGTTGTTTTACGGCGCTCGTGATTATAAGAGTCCTACTTTCTGTGATAAATTTGAAGCCCTGAACGGTTGCATGAACTTGCAGATGATCTATATAATAATTAAGCCATGAGATGGTTGGCAAGGTGAGAAAGGCTTTATTAATGCTGAAATAATGATGCGATACCTTCCCAAACAATATAAGCGCTTTGTTTATTGCATCTGCAGCCCAGATCCATTGATAGATGCCGTGGAAGTTGCATTGCCCGAATTAGGTATCCCACGTGAAAAGGTTCTATCCGAACGATTCGGAAGGGTCTAGTATAGGAGATCAACTTGCATCACATCATTGTAAAACGTTTTGCAGTGTTTCTTGCGGTCTTAATCATTATTAACATCATCGTTTTCGCGCTTCTTGCAACATCTTGAAATGGGTACAGATCGGCACGTGCAACACATCCCGGTCTATATTGGCACCTACACCCGGCGCGAGGCATTTGTAAATGGTAAAGCTGACGGTATCTATATCTATGATCTGGATCCTGCCACGGGCGAATTGACTTATGCGGCCACAATCGCTGCTGGTGCTGGCACAATCAATCCTTCGTTTCTAACTGTTGCTCCGGGTGACCGCTTTTTGTACGCGGTCAACGAGATCACTGGCAGTC
>JBFFIU010000463.1:0-2028 GCA_041556275.1 Anaerolineales bacterium
ACGGACAATAGCTGGATTGCTTGATGAGATCCCAGTGGGGTTGCGTGACGAGGTGGTAGATATCGTCAAGCAAGTGCCTGGCGTTCGGAAAGTGAAGCACGTTCGTTTGCGCTGGAGCGGGGCAGAAGCATTCGTCGACGTTGTAATCACCGCCCGGAAAGACGTGTCCTTCAAACGCTCACACGAGATCGCGACACACGCTGAACAAGCTATTCAGGAATATTTACCGGAAGCAGAGGTCACTGTTCACATAGAGCCTACTTAATTTTGCTAATTGTGCGATTTGAAAGTAAATATCCGGCTGTCGGTCATGAGTTTGTTGACAAATGAGTTCACTTCTTATATTATGAACTCATTACATGAAAATCATTCAAAAGGAGGAGGAAATTATGAAAGTAAAAGTTCTGTTTGCAATGTTAGTTGCCCTGTTCGTACTTGTTGGCTCAGCACACGCTTCGCCGAAGGCCGAATATTCGGAAGAAATTGTGACTGGTCCTTCTAACGGCAACCACGCCTTGGATTGTACAGTCATCAGACCTTGGGTGGCTTCCTCAGGTCCCAGCAATACCCAATATCCAGTTATCGTGTGGGCGAACGGATGGGGGGGATGGAGCGACAATAAGGACGCTACCATCGATGGTTACAAAAAAATCCTAAGAGAATGGGTTCTAGATGGCCCCTACATCGTTGTTGCTGCCAATCAATGGTCGGTCCAAGAAAGTGATGTCCTGGCCTGCTTGCAGTGGATCGTTAACCAGAATGCGACTCCTGGCAGCGAATACGAAGGCGTGGTCAACACGGAAAAACTCGCACTTGCCGGGCACAGCCAGGGAGGCGGCGCAGTTGTCAAAGCTGGTGATGGTGAACCGAATGGCTTTGAGATTACTTCAGTTGTGGCGATGAATCCTTATGGACCAGGCTGGGTCGATCCAGGCAACCAGGATGGACCTGTGATGGTTGTCACTGGCTCAGAAGATACGGCCACACCGTACTCTTGGACCTACCCAGTCTTTGAAGGTGTACAAACTAACGACCAGGGAGGTCTTTATGCTGTTCTTCAAGGTGCAGGTCATAATGATTGGGAAGACTACCAGACTGTTGTCATGTTGTGGTGGCAATTCACATTAAACGATAAGGCTGGCGCAGGTAAGGCATTGAAGCGCATCTTGGATAAAGATCCCTGGGATACCCAATATGCCTTCACAGATAATTTTGATCTGTGAACCCTGTTAACCGTTATTGATAAAGGATATTTTTGAAAAATTTAGATCCAGGCTTTTTCTAAAAATACATACATAATTAGCGCGAGAAACCCGGATACCGGAGTATATCGTTTTGATCCAATAGATACTGGCTTGATTTCGATATAAAAACAGGTATCCGGGTGCGTCTTTTAATGGTTCAGGATCTGGCGCGCGATGGTGAACCCGATTTGGTCACCACGCTGGGGGAGCATCTTCAGCAATAAAACCAGATTTAGATCCGCAATTTCCTTAAATCTGCTGCCGGGGAATTTAGTACCAGAGTACCATTATCATCCTGCAAAAGGAGTACCAAGGTAACCTAGTAGAGCATCCACGGATCGATTAACATATGATGCAATTGATGCTCAATTAGGCTTCAGAATCGTTGCTCTACACGATATGGGAGGGTAATTCCATGCCAGAGAACATGGATGAAAGCTTACTCTCAGCGATCGAAAGGTACAAAAACAGCCAGGATACACCAAATGATCGTAAGATCATTGGCAAGGCCCTGGCCTCGAAACAGATCACAATAGCTCCTATTGAAGATTCAAAGATCATCATGCAAGCGGGAGGCGCGAATTTCGGCGAGTCAAACGAGATTCGCGTCTCAGGATCGGTCATCGGAACTCAAAGCATCAGCGGGTTCACAGCAGAGCAAGTCATTGAATTGTTACGACTATATGACTCATATAAAGAATCTGGCAATGATTCTGCGACTGAAGAACCAAAAAAGGTGAAACGGGGGAATATCAGAAGGAGAATATTATTTACCCTAAATGGA
>JBFFIU010000464.1:0-1899 GCA_041556275.1 Anaerolineales bacterium
GCGCTCGGTGATCAGCGATGATCCCGGAAATAAAGAGGCCTTGTTGAAGGCGCTCCAGGAGGGACCTTATGGCCGCTGTGTTTACCACTGCGATAACGATGTGGTTGATAACCAGATTGTGCAAATGGAATTCGAAGGTGGTATTACTGCTTCGCTCACCATGCACGGGCATTCCCACGAAGAAGGACGCACGCTGCGCATAGATGGGGAAAAAGCCACTCTGCTGGGGAAATTCAGCCTCAATCGTTCTTTCATAGAAATACACGACCATCGTACCATGCATGTTGAGCACATTGATTACCCCAGCAACCTTGAAAAAGTTGGTCACGGTGGTGGTGATTTTGGGATCATGCGTGATTTCGTCCAAGTTATTAAGGGAAACAAACAGCCAACCACTAATGCGCGGGAATCAATTGAGAGCCATTTCATGGCTTTCGCAGCTGAGGAATCACGCCACAACAGAAAAGTCATCAACTTGGATGACTATCGTGAAAAGGCTGAGGAGCAGCACCTGAAGAGCGATTGATTCCTGATTAAAGGTCTGATATGTATAATGATCATAAAGAATAAAGATAACTCGAAGAATCACGTTAAAATAAATCCCAAGTAGAAAAATATCATACCCAACTTTTAGGAGGAACATTATGACCGGTAAGACAGTTGACGCATATATCGCTGGACTTGAGGATTGGCAAGCAGAGATCGTCTCTGGCGTGCGCCAGGTATTAAATGAAGCCGCGCCCGATGCGGACGAAGCGATCAAATGGGCCCAGCCTGTGTATTCCAGCAATGGTCCCTTTGCTTATATCAAGGCTTTCAAGAACTCGGTCAATTTCGGGTTTTGGCGTGGTGTGGATCTCAAAGATCCGAAAGGTCTCCTGCAGGGCAGCGGGGATAAGATGCGCCATGTCAAACTCACCGGCACAGATGATATCGATACCACGGCTTTCTCTGATTTCATTGTTCAGGCTGTGCAGCTCAATCAAACCAAAGGTGATCCAACCAAAGGTTAATCGATCCCAGGCAACTCAAGTTCTACGAAAACCAGATCGCTCCCTTGATATTCGTATGCAAGATTTTTTGTTATCATGCTATAATTCATTAATACATTATTAACCCTGTTGGGATGATGTCTCCGGATTACGTCGGCTCAAGAACTGGGACATCAACCCTTGAAGACTCTCGTCAACTGCAACCTTCAGGTTACCTTGGTGGCCTAACATCATGTTTATCAACCATGGAATGACAATCGCCATGGCAAATATCATCATCTTGGAGGAGGTTTGCAATGTGTTGTTTTTTCACAATTCTGGTTTTTTTAGGACCCCGCTTCGCAGCCATTGTCTGGTGGCTGGTTGCTCCACTGCGCTGGGTAGGGGACACAGTTGTCTCCGCTTTTAACTCCATCATTTGGCCAATCCTGGGTATTATCTTCTTACCCTGGACAACGTTAATGTATGTGATCGTTGCTCCAGGTGGCCTGCTTGGCTTTGATTGGCTCTGGATCGCCCTGGCTGTGGTGGCAGACATCGCCTCCTACGGTGGTGGCGCGTTTGGGAACCGGGATCGGATTGGGATGTAGCCCTTCTAACCCTGTCAATTGAATATCTAAATAAAGGAGGCTAACAATGTGTTGTGCTCTTACAGCTCTTGTTCTTTTTGGACCCCGCCTGGCAGCCATTCTATGGTGGCTTTTCCGGCCAGCAGTATGGGCCGCGACATTCAACACCCTCATCTGGCCAATCCTGGGAATCATCTTCATGCCCTGGACGCTATTAGTATACATGATCGCTTTTCCAATCGATAATGTTTGGAACTGGGTTTTCCTGATTCTGGCTGTTATAGTAGACCTCGGTTCCTATGGCGGCGGCGCGTATGGCAACCGGGATCGCTTCGGGA
>JBFFIU010000465.1:0-1666 GCA_041556275.1 Anaerolineales bacterium
GGATTTTGGAGCATCAAGGTTATCTCGAGCGAGCATTTGAGCAGGATGTGCCAGTTGAAGTCGCTATTGATCATTTTACGGAGGAAAAGTCAACAGGTAAAGCAAAACATGATAGCAAGAAATCCGGGGCAAGTAATAATTAACTCCCTTATTCCTCTTAATTGCTCACCCTCCTGAATAGGGTGTATACTTCCAATATTATGGTATCAATGACGAACCGAAACACACCCCTCAAATGGGGTTTGATCAGCACAGCGCGCATCAACCGCGCACTTATAAATCCCCTACGCGCATCGGAGCGGAATATGCTTGTAGGTGTCGCAAGCCGTTCCGATGATAAGGCTCAAAGTTATGCTGCTCGGTGGGAGATCCCGCGCGCATTTGGCAGCTACCAGGCCATGCTGGATGATCCAGAGATCGATGTGATCTACAACTCGCTGCCCAATCACTTACACGCAGAATGGACGATAAAGGCACTCCAGGCCGGGAAACACGTGCTGTGCGAGAAACCGCTAGCATTATCCTTTGCTGAGGTCGACGCAATGCAAGCAGCGGCAGAAGAGACTGGGAATGTGCTGGCAGAAGCTTTCATGTACCGCCACCATCCGCAGACTCTGAGGGTGAAAGAGCTCGTTGACTCAGGTGCTATTGGAGAAGTCAGGGTAATTAAAGGGGCCTTCACTTTCAACCTGACCAATCCCGATGATGTTCGCTTGAATCCCAAGATGGGCGGTGGCAGCGTGTGGGATGTGGGCTGCTACCCGATCAGCTATGCCAGATACATCCTGGGAAGCGAGCCATTCGAAGCCTTCGGCTGGCAGAAGACAGGAGAATCTGGAGTGGATGAGGTTTTCGCAGGGCAATTACGCTTTGCAAAGGATGTTCTCGTCCAGTTTGATTGTGGTTTCCGCAGTCAGTTCAGAGCAAGGATTCTCGTTGTAGGCAGTGATGCAACCTTGTCTGTGTCATCTCCTTTCAAACCCGAAACAAATGAAGAAATAAAAATCTTCAGAGATGATGAGGTCCAAACAATTGAGATTCCAGGCCAGGAACTTTACATTGGTGAAGTTGAAGACATGGCCGATGCCATTCTTTTGGGAAAGCCAACAAGGATCAGCTTAGAAGATAGCCGCAATAATGTAGCTGCAATATTGGCTTTATTGCAGTCCGCTCGAGAGGGAGCACCAGTCAGGATTTTATGATCTGATAATGAATTAGATCAGTTTTTAAAATTACAAGCAAATCAAAAATATTTTATCCACCAGGTATATATGAGCGAATTTTATCAAGTAGAAGCAGGTCTCGTTCTAACGGAATTAGAGACCGACCCAGAGCAGGGACTAAGTAAAGATGAGGCCGCGCGCCGATTGGAAGTTCACGGCCTGAATGAATTAGTGGAGACGGATAAGAAGAGTCCCTGGAGAATCTTGTGGGAACAAATGACATCCATCATGGTCGTAATTTTGCTCATCGCCGCCCTCATCTCCCTAGGACTGCAAGAGTATTTGGATGCGATCGTAATCAGCGCTATCATTCTGATCAATGCTGCCATTGGATTCCAGCAAGAATACAAGGCGGAAGAGGCCATGTCAGCTTTAAAGAAGCTGTCCGTGCCAACCGTCAAAGTTCGCCGGAGTGGTCACATCAAAGAGATCTCAGCGACTGA